>CAZBAK010000032.1:0-16631 GCA_964489715.1 uncultured Tissierella sp.
ATATGAATGAAGTAAAAAAGGTAAAGATTGCAAATTCGGATCCATCGGCTATAGGTTTATTTGGTTTAGCTATGGTAACTCTGGTGGCATCTTCACAAAAACTTGGAATTACAAAAGGTTTATCTATTGTAGTACCTTGGGCAATGGTTTTAGGAGGACTAGCACAGCTATATGCATCAATTGAAGATGCTAAGAGGGAGAACACTTTTGGTGCCACTGCTTTTGGAGCTTATGGATTTTTCTGGATAGCTCTTAGTATATCTTGGATGATGAATATGGGTGTATTTGGAAAGCTTTTAGCTGAAAGTGTAGATATGAGACAGGTAGGATTTGCATTCTTAGGATATCTTATATTTACCATATTTATGACCATAGGAGCTATGGAAACAAATAAAGTATTGTTCTTTATATTTCTATTTATAGACTTTTTATTTATAGGTCTTACTCTGGATTCCTTTGGAATAATGGGTGGATTTCCACATCAACTAGCAGCTTATTCTGAACTTATAATTGCAATATTGTCTTTCTATGGTTCAGGAGCTTCAGTCTTAAACGAACATTTTGGAAAAGAATTTTTACCAGTTGGAAAAGCATTTGGAATATTCAAATAAAAAGAGCTTGACTTAGCAGTCTTAACTTGCTAAGATTTAGATATAATATTAATATGGATGGATTGCTCATATAGTTCTCAGAATAAGGCTGGGAAGTATCTACAGATGACCGAAAATCATTTACTATGGGTGAAAGTGTAGCTAGGGCATTATGACCAAGCGCTACAGATGCTCTTAGAAGAGCATTACACCGAAGGGATAAAAGCCCAGGCGGGTAGGTTTCACTTAAAACCTACCCGCCTGGGCTTTTCTTATCCTTAAAATGAATTGAGGAGGATTCTATGAGATTGTTATATAAGGGCAAGACCAAAGATGTATATGAATTAGATGAAAATCAGGTGGTTTTAAAATTTAAGGATGATGTTACAGGCAAGGATGGAGAGTTTGATCCTGGTGCCAATGAGGTTGGCTTAAGTATAGATGGCATGGGAAAGTCAGCTCTAAAGCTTACTAGATACTTTTTTGAAAAACTAAATCATTTAAACATACCTACTCACTTTATAGATGCAGATATAGAAAATAACTCTATGACAGTTTTAAAGGCTGAGCCTTTTGGAAAGGGTGTAGAGGTAATATGTAGATATAGAGCCGTAGGAAGTTTTGTAAAGAGATATGGACTCTATGCAAAGAAGAGAAAGAAGTTAGACTCCTATGTGGAATTTACACTTAAGGATGATGAAAGAGGAGATCCCCTTATTACAAAGGATGCCTTAGAAATACTTGGAATAATGACCCCTGAAGAATATGAAGAGATTGAATCCTTAACTAGGGAGATCTGCCAGGTGGTAAAAGAAGAACTATCAAAAGAAGGTTTAGAATTATATGATATAAAATTGGAGTTTGGAAGAGTTGGAGCAAGCAAGCAAATTGCCTTAATAGATGAAATATCTGGTGGGAATATGAGAGTATATAGGGATAAGGAATATATCCAACCATTGGAGTTGGAAAAATTATTCTTAGATAAATAGGTAGAATAAACATAACAAATAAATAGATAGCTCATATAAGTTTCATAATAAGGTTGAGACGTTTCTACAGAAGACCATAAATCTTCTATTATGAGTGAAAGTGTGTCTAGGGTTCCAAAAGAAGATTCTTTGCTAGGTCCGAGCGACACAGATGCTTTAAATAAAGCATTACACCGTAGGGATAAAAGCCCAGATGGGTAGGTTTCACTTAAATGAACCTATCTATCTGGGTTTTTATCTTTTAGAGGAGGAATTAAATTGGAAAAAATATTTATAGAGAAAAAATCAGGAGTAGATATTGAAAGCAGAGAATTGTTAGAGGAGTTCAGATCATATTTAGGCATAAGGGATTTAAAAAATGTAAGACTCATAGATAGGTATGATCTAAAGGGAGCCAAGGGTGAAGAAAAGAAGCTTATAGTTGAAAATGTATTCCTAGAGCCACTTACAGACATCTACAGTGAATCACTTGAACTTAAGCCTGAAGATTTTGCCTTTAGAGTAGAAGATCTAAAGGGACAGTTCAATAAAAGAGAACACTTTACAAACAAGCTTATAAAGCTCATGTTTCCAGAAAAAGATATAGAAGTAGCCCATTCAAAGATAATTGTACTAGAGGCTATTGATAGAGAGGAATTTGAAACTATAAAAGATTTTTATATAAATCCAGTTGAACTAAAAGAGGTCCCTATGGATGGATCTAGTTTTAAGGAGATGGAAGAAAACAAAGAGGGAATTGTCTTTGTAGATGGCTTTATAGACTTTAAGGAGGAAGAGCTAGAAAGTTTTAAAGATGAAAATGGAATAGGCATGGACATGGAGGATTTGATCTTTATTAAGGATTATTTCAAGAGAGAGGATAGGGATCCTAGCCTTACTGAAATAAAGCTTATAGATACCTATTGGTCAGACCACTGTAGGCATACTACCTTTACCACTAGAATAAATGATATCCAAATAGAAGAAGGAAGGTATAGGGACTTATTTGAAAGAGAGATAAAAAACTATATGGCTTCCAGAGACTATACTTATGGTGATAGAGACAAGAGGGTAAGTCTTATGGATCTTGCCACTATAAATATGAAGGAATTAAAGAAAAAAGGCCTCTTAGAAGACAAGGAAGAGACCGATGAGATAAATGCAGCAAGCATAGAAATAGATGTTGATAGGGATGGGAAAAATGAAAAATGGCTACTCATGTTTAAAAATGAAACCCACAATCATCCTACTGAAATGGAAGCCTTTGGTGGAGCTAGTACCTGTCTTGGTGGGGCCATAAGAGATCCACTTTCAGGACGTGCCTATGTTTATCAGGCTATGAGAATTACAGGAGCCAAGGATCCTAGAGAAAAATTCCAGGATACCTTAAAGGGAAAACTCCCTCAAAGAAAGATAACCAGAACTGCTATGAAGGGCTATAGTTCTTATGGTAATGAGATAGGTGCTAGTACTGGCTTTGTAAGAGAGATATATGATGATGGTTTTGTAGCCAAGAGATTAGAATGTGGAGCTCTTGTGGCAGCGGCTCCAAAGGAAAATGTATATAGGGGCCAGGCAAAGCCTGGAGATATTATAGTACTAGTAGGTGGAAGAACTGGAAGGGATGGTCTTGGAGGAGCTGTTGGTTCTTCAAAGGAGCATTCCCAGGATTCTCTAGATAGTGGAGCAGCAGAGGTACAAAAGGGTAATCCTTCATTGGAAAGAAAGATAATGAGAATGTTTAGAAAGCCTGAAGTATCCAAGATGATAAAGGTATGTAATGACTTTGGAGCAGGGGGAGTTGGAGTGGCTATAGGTGAACTTGCTGACGGTATTCTAGTTGAACTTGATAAGGTACCCTTAAAGTATCCAGGCCTTAGTCCTAGTGAAATAACTCTTTCAGAATCCCAGGAGAGAATGGCTTGTCTAATAGAAAAAGACCATAGGGAGAAATTTCTAGCTGAGGCTAAAAAAGAAGACCTAGAAGCTACTGTGGTTGCCTATGTAGTTGAAGAAAAAACTCTTACATTTACCTATAAGGGTGAAAAGGTAGTAGATATAAAGAGAGAATTTTTAGATACAAATGGCGTAGAGAAAAATACGGATATAAAGCTGGTAAATCCACAGGGAGCTAATCCACTTAATAAGGAAAAAGAAATGACCTATTTAGAAAAAGATATCTTAGATATGCTAAGAGATATAAATATATCCAGTCAAAAGGGCCTAGTTGAAAACTTTGACAATAGTGTAAGTGGTGAAACAGTTCTTATGCCCTATGGTGGAAAGTATATGCTATCTCCAAGTGAAGGAATGGTAAGTAAGATTCCCCTACTGCAAGGTGAAACAGAAACTACTTCTATAATGACCTTCGGGTATGATCCTAATATTTCAAAATGGAGTCCATTTCATGGAGGCTATTATGCAGTAATAGAATCTCTAGCTAGACTAGCTGCTCTAGGGGGAAGTTACAGGGGAGTCAGATTTACCTTCCAAGAATACTTTGAAAGACTTGGAGAGGATAGGGCTAAATGGGGCAAGCCGTTTTTATCTCTCCTAGGAGCCTTTTCAGTTCAAAAAGATTTAGACCTGGCAAGTATAGGTGGTAAGGACAGTATGAGTGGGTCATTTGAAGATATAGATGTTCCACCAACCCTTATAAGCTTTGCAGTGCAAACAGAAAAGATAGGCAATATTCTTACTAGTGAATTTAAAAAGCCAAATAGTAAAGTAGTATTGATAGATATAAAGAGAGATGAGAACTCACTTTTAGACCTAGAAGATTTAAAGGATAAATATGATAGAATTTATAGATTAAATAAAAAAGGAATGATCTTATCTGCATTAAGCGTTAAAAATGGAGGAACCATAAGAAGCATCTTAGAGATGAGCTTTGGAAATAAGATTGGATTTAAATGTAGTGACTTAGATCTTCAAGAACTTTTCAAGCCTAAATATGGCTCCATAGTCTTAGAGCTGGATGATAGAGTAAGTTTAAGTGAATTAGGTGAATTTACTCTTCTGGGAAGCACTATAGAAGAAGAGAAAATAATTATAGATCATATAAGGCTGGATTTGGATAGTCTTATTGATACAAACACTAGAGCTTTAAAAGAAGTATTCCCTGCAATAAAGGGAGAAATGCAGGAAGAAAAAGAATATGAAAAAAACAAGGAAATAAAAATTGTAAAAGCTGGAAGGATAGCCAAACCTAAGATTGTGATTCCTATATTTACTGGAAGTCATGGAGAATATACTCTGAAAAACTCCTTTGAAAGATTTGGAGGCCAGGTAGATAGTCTAGTATTTAACTTTTCAAATAAAAGAGAATTTCAAGCTTCCATATTGGAATTAAAGGAAAAAATATCCAAGAGTCAAATCCTAGCCCTTCCTCATGGTCTAGTCTTTGGAGGAGAACCTAATGGAGGAGGCAAACTAGGAAAGTATATCCTAGAGAGAGAAGAAATAAAAGAAGAACTGGATAATTTCCTGGAGAATACTGATGGTTTGATCCTAGGTATTGGAGATGGCTTCCAAACTCTTTTAAAGGCTGGACTTATGGGAGATGGTCTAGGAGTACTTTCAGCTAATCTAGAGGGAGGATTTGTATCTACCTTCGCAGATCTAGAAGTGAAAAATTCATCATCTCCTTGGTTTAATATGATGGAAGAAGGAGATGTCTACAGTGCCCCTCTGGGAAGCTATGAGGGAAGACTAGTCTTAAATAAGGATGTAGAATTAGATGGAAGTCAGATAGCTAGTAAGTTTATAGGGACTAATCCTACAGGTTCCCAGGACAACATAGAATCACTTACTAGTTACAATGGTAGGATACTTGGAACCATAACTAGTATAGATAGGATGAAAGATGGTCTATATAAAAATATAGATATAAAGTCCAAGGCAAAGATATTTCAATCAGCTATAAAATATTTTAATTAGGAGATGAAGAGATGAAGGTAAGTATAATAATGGGAAGTATTTCAGATGAAAATATAGCAAAAAAATCCATAGAGATCTTAGAGAGCTTTGATGTTCCCTATGAAGTTGAGGTTATCTCAGCCCATAGGACTCCAACTAGGGCTGTAGAATATGCAGAAAATCTTGAAGAAAATGGTATAGAAGTAATAATAGCAATAGCAGGAAAGGCAGCCCATCTGGCAGGAGTTTTAGCTGGACTTACTACAGTGCCTGTAATAGGTATACCGGCAAAATCTAGCTTAATGGATGGAATGGATTCTCTTCTTTCTGTAGTTCAGATGCCTAAGGGGGTTCCTGTGGCTACTGTGGCTGTAGATGGTGGAGAAAATGCAGCTATTTTAGCTGTTCAAATTTTAGCTCTTAAGTACTATGAATTAAAAGGCAAGCTTAAAAAACATAAGATAGAGATGGCAGAAGGAGTAGAAAAGATGAATGCCAGTTTAACTTTATAAGGGGGAAAATCATTGAGCGGAGTAGTTGGAATTTATGGGGAAAATATAGAAAAAATCTCTCAAATGATCTACTATGGTCTCTATGCTATTCAGCATAGAGGTCAGGTAGGTACAGGCATTGCAATAAACAATCATGGCTTTATAGACTATCATAAAAATATGGGTCTAGTAAATGAGGTATATTCTAAGGATACTATGGAAGGATTAATAGGCAATATAAGTATAGGCCAAGTTAGATATGCCTTTACTGATGAAAAGGTAGATAAGAAAAATATAGAACCTATAGTTGTAGGCTATAAAAACGGAGCTCTTGCCCTAGCCCATGATGGAAATATTGCTAATTATTCAGAAATAAAGGAATCCTTAGAAGATATGGGCAGTATCTTTCAAACAGACTTGGATTCAGAGTTAATAGCTAATCTTATAGCTAGAACTGGGAAAAAAGATATTGTGGAGGCAGTGGAGCTTGTCTTAAAGGATATAGAAGGATCCTATGCACTTGTTATAATGACAAAGGATAAGCTTATAGCTGCAAGAGACAGCTATGGTATAAAGCCTCTATCTCTGGGGAAAATGGGAGATGAATATATAATTTCCTCTGAAACCTGTGCCTTTGAGACCCTAGGAGCTGAATTTGTAAGAGATATCAGGCCAGGGGAAATACTTATAATAGATGAAAAGGGACTTAAGAGTTTATATAAAAAAGAAGAAAAAAGATCCTTTTGTGCCTTTGAGTCCATATATTTTGCAAGGCCAGACAGCCGTATAGATGGAAAGAGTATATATTCAAGCAGAATAAATATGGGCAAGGAATTGTTTAAAGAGGCTCCAGTGGATGCTGATATAGTAATAGGTGCTCCTGATTCTGGTATTATAGCAGCCATAGGCTATTCACAAGCTTCGGGTATTGCCTATGCTGAAGGCCTTATAAAAAATAGATATGTAGGTAGGACCTTTATAAGTCCTACAAAAGAGTTAAGAGAGCAAGGAGTTAGAATAAAACTAAATGTATTGAAGGAAAATATAGAAGGTAAAAGAGTAATACTTGTAGATGATTCCATAATAAGGGGAACCACTATAAAAAGAACGGCACAGATGCTAAAGGAAGCTGGAGCAAAAGAAGTTCACATAAGAATAGCTTCTCCTCCAGTGACTAATTCCTGTCATCTGGGCATGGATACACCTGATAGAGAGAATCTAATAGCTGCTAATAGGTCAGCAGGAGATATAGAAAAAGATCTGGGAGTAGATTCCCTTCACTATTTATCTCTAGAAGGACTGTTAAGATCTTTAGAAGATGATAAGTTTTGCACAGGATGCTTAAATGCTAATTATCCAATAGGAAAGGATGGAAAAAAATGTCTATAACATATAAAGATTCAGGAGTAGATAAGGAAGAAGGCTATAAACAAGTACAATTGATAAAGGAATCCATTGAAAAGACTCATTCTAAAAATGTACTATCATCTATAGGGGGTTTTTCTGGTCTCTTTAAGCTGGATATGGAAGGGATGAAAGAGCCGGTCCTGGTCTCTGGAACTGATGGAGTAGGAACCAAGTTAAAATTAGCTTTTATGATGGACCAGCATAAGACCATAGGTGAAGATCTAGTGGCCATGTGTGCAAATGACATACTTTGCCAGGGTGCTAAGCCCTTGTTTTTCCTAGACTATATAGGAACAGGTAGCTTAGAAGCAGAAAAAATGGCTGAAGTTGTAGAAGGAGTATCAAATGGATGTATAAAAGCCACTTGTGCTCTAATAGGTGGAGAAACAGCTGAAATGCCAGGCTTCTACAGCGATGGAGAATATGACTTGGCTGGTTTTTGTGTAGGTGTTGTAGATAGGGAAAATATAATAGATGGTAGTAGTATAGAAGAGGGAGATGTGATTTTAGGCCTTGCTTCCAGTGGAATTCATAGCAATGGATATTCCCTTGTAAGAAAGGTGGTCTTTGAAAAAGAAAAGCTGGATCTAGATGAAAAGATTGAAGGACTAGAAGGGACTCTAGGAGAGGAACTTTTAAAGCCTACTAGGATCTATGTGGATCCTGTTTTAGAATTGACTAAAAACTTTAATATAAAGGGCCTGGTTCATATAACAGGAGGGGGATTTTATGAAAATATTCCAAGAGTGCTTCCACAAGGCTTAAGCGGGGAGATAGACAAGTCTAAAATAGATACTCCCTATATATTTGATCTTTTAAAGAAATGGACCAATCTAGATGAAAAAGAGATGTATTCTACATTTAATATGGGTGTAGGTATGATTGTAATTGTCTCCCAGGAAGATGCAGAAGATGTTGAAGACTTCCTAAGGGATAAAGATGAAAAGATATATAAGCTAGGCAGGGTTGTAAAAGGTGATGAAGGAGTAATATTATGCTAAGAATAGGGGTTCTCATATCTGGAGGCGGTAGCAATCTTCAAGCCCTAATAGACAATCAGGCTAGTTTTGAAGATAGTAGGATTGATCTAGTGATTTCAAACAAGGATAGCTATGGCCTAGAAAGAGCGGAAAAGGCTGGTATAGAAAATATATTTCTAGATCCAAAAGACTTTCCATCAAGCCATGATTATGACATGAGATTATTAGAAGAGTTTAAAAAAAGAGATATAGGCTTAATAGTTCTAGGAGGCTATTTAAAGATCTTGTCAAAAGAATTTGTAGATGCCTATAGAAACAAGATAATAAATATTCACCCTTCCTTGATTCCTCAGTTTGCCGGAGAGGGGTGCTATGGAAACAGAGTCCATAGGGCAGTTTTGGAGTCAGGAGTGGAGAAAACTGGAGCAACCCTTCATTTTGTAGATGAGGGTATAGATACAGGAAAAATAATCTTACAAAGAGAGGTAAAGGTAGAAAAAGATGATACACTGGAAACTTTAAAGAAAAAAGTTTTACAAGTAGAACACAAGATAATAGTAGAAGGCGTAAAACTTTTTTCCCAAGGAAAGATAAAATAAATAAGCTTAGGAGTGGAAAAATGAAAAGAGCACTTATAAGTGTCTATGACAAGGAAGGAATAGTAGAATTTGCCAAAGAATTGGAAAGTTTAAACTGGCAGATTATATCAACTGGTGGAACTTTTAAAAAGCTAAAGGAAGCTGGCATAGAAGCTATAGAAGTAGATGATGTAACAGGCTTTCCAGAAATATTAGATGGAAGGGTAAAGACTTTAAATCCTCTTATTCATGGAGCTATTCTCTATAAGAGGGGAAATCCAGACCATGAAAAGGTCATAGAGGATATGGAAATAGGATCTATAGATATGGTGGTGAACAATCTATATCCCTTTGAAGAAATGCTAAGAGAGGATTCATCCTTGGATAAGATGATAGAAAATATAGATATAGGGGGTCCTTCCATGATCAGGGCTGCTGGGAAAAACTATAAGGATATTATAGTTGTAACTGATCCAAAGGACTATAGAAGAGTAATAGAAGGACTCAAAGAGGAAAGTATAGATGAAAGTTTTAAGAGAGGCTTGGCTAGAAAGGCCTTTGGATACACAGCCTACTATGACTCTCTTGTAGCTGGATACTTTAACAGTTTAGATGGAGAAAAGTTTCCTGAAAAACTAAATCTTAGCTTTCAAAAGCAGGCAGAGTTGAGATATGGAGAGAATCCACACCAAAAGGCTGCTTTTTATAGGGAGATAAAAGACATAGAAGGAAGTATTTCAGCAGCCAAGCAGCTTCATGGAAAGGAACTATCCTTTAACAATATAAATGATGCCAATGGAGCTATTAAAATATTAAAGGAATTTAAAGAGCCTACAATAGTAGGAATAAAGCATTCAAATCCTTCTGCCATAGCCAGTCGAGAGAGGATAGAAGATGCCTTTAAAAAGGTTTATGAAAGTGATAGAGAGTCTATCTTTGGAGGTATTATAGCTTCCAATAGAGAGATAAATAAGGAGTGTGCCCAGGAGATATCCAAGATCTTTATAGAAATAGTTGTTGCACCAAGCTTTTCTAAGGAAGCACTTGAAATATTAACTGAGAAGAAGAACATAAGACTACTAGAATTAGATAATATTGGAAGAGAAAGCTATCCTGAACTAGATATAAAGAAGACCATAGGAGGTCTCCTAGTACAGGATAGGGATGAGATTCTCTTAGAGGACTATAAAGTTGTAACAGATCTAGAACCTAGCAAGGAAGAATTAGAAGATCTTTTCTTTGCCTTTAAATGTGTAAAGCATATGAATTCAAATGCAGTAGTTATAACTAAAGATAAGGCTACCCTAGGCATAGGACTAGGAGAGGTAAATAGATACTGGGCTAGTAAAAATGCCATAGAAAGAAGTGGCCCTGAGATCCAGGCTGGTGTCTTAGCTTCTGATGGTTTCTTTCCCTTTAAGGATTCTATAGAACTGCTTGGACAAGCTGGAGTAAAGTTTATAATTCAGCCTGGTGGCTCTGTGAAAGATAAAGAGGTAATAGAAGAGGCAAACAAACAGGGTATATGCATGGTATTTACTGGAATGCGTCATTTTAAACATTAGGAGGAAGTTTAATGAAGATACTTGTAATAGGTAGCGGAGGAAGGGAGCATGCACTTTGTTGGAAGATGAGTGGATCAAGCCTGGCAAAAGAAATTTTTTGTGCACCAGGAAATGGTGGAACTTCAGAATTCGCTAAAAATATAGATATAGCTGCAAATGATATCCAAGCACTTGTGGAATTTGCTGAAAATGAAAAGATTGATCTTACTATAGTTGGACCAGAAGAAGCTCTGACTCTGGGAATAGTAGATAAGTTTAAAGCTAGGGGCTTGAAGATCTTTGGACCAGATAAAAGAGCTAGCCAACTAGAAGCCAGCAAGGATTTCTCTAAAAAACTTATGGAGAAATATAATATAAAGACTGCCAGGTATAAGACCTTTACAGACTATGAAGAGGCAAAATTAGCTTTGGAAGATTTTAGCTATCCTCTAGTTATAAAGGCTGATGGGCTCTGCCTTGGAAAGGGTGTCTACATATGCCAGAGTGAAGAAGAGGCTTTAGATGTTTTAAAAGAAATACTAGAAGATAAGTGTTTTGGCCATGAAGGTGAGAAAATAATAATAGAGGAGTTTCTACAAGGAGTTGAAGCTTCACTCCTTTGCTTTGTATCTGGCAAGGAGATAATCCCTATGGAAAGTGCTAGAGACTACAAGAAGATTGAAGATGGTGATTTAGGTTTAAACACGGGAGGAGTAGGATCTTTTTCTCCTAACAATATAATTACAGAAGGATTAAATAAAAAGATAGAAGTGATCTTAGAAAAGATAAGCCTAGCCTTAGAAAAAGAAGAATTAGAATATGAAGGACTTCTTTTTATAGGTTTTATGATAGATAAGGAGGAGATAAATCTACTTGAGTTCAATGTAAGATTTGGTGATCCAGAGACCCAAAGTGTACTACTAAGATTAAAGAGTGACCTGGTAGATATATTTTTAAAGACAATAGATAGAAAACTTTCTAGAGAGGATCTATTATGGGAAGAGAAGGCTTCAGCTTGTCTCGTAACTACATCCCTAGGCTATCCTCTAAAGCACGAAAAGGGTTTTGAAATATTTGGTCTGGATAAGTTAGATAGCTCTATAAGGGTATTTCACAATGGAACTAGAAGTTTAGATGGGAAGATCCTGACTAATGGAGGCAGAGTTTTAAGTCTTTGTACACTTGGAAATACCTTGGAAGAAGCTAGAGAAAAACTTTATAGAGAAGTAAAAAAGATAGAATATAAAAATATATACTACAGAAATGATATTGCAAATATTGAAACAATTTAAAAATAGCCGTTTGATTTATTAAAGCAGTGTGATATAATACTCCTAGAGTAAATACTTTAAAACAAGGTATAAATACTGTAAATTTAAAGGGGGAACTTAAGTGAAAACAGATGTGCAAATAGGACAAGAAGCCAAAATGATTCATATTGATGAAGTAGCAAAGAAAATAGGTGTAGATACAGACGATTTATTACATTATGGAAAATATAAAGCTAAAGTATCATTGGATGTTCTTGAGAACAGAAAAGATCAAAAAGATGGTAAACTTGTACTTGTAACTGCAATAAACCCAACACCAGCAGGAGAAGGAAAGACAACAACAAACATAGGTCTTTCAATGGGACTGAACAAGATAGGTAAAACAGCTATAACAACTCTAAGAGAGCCATCACTTGGACCAAGTTTTGGTATGAAAGGTGGAGCAGCTGGAGGAGGATTTTCACAAGTAGTACCTATGGAAGACATCAACTTACACTTTACAGGAGATTTTCATGCTATAACTGCATCTCATAACCTTATATCAGCACTTTTAGACAATCACCTACAACAGGGAAATGATCTAAAAATAGATACAAGAAGAATAGTTTGGAAAAGAGTTATAGACATGAATGATAGAGCACTTAGAAATATCGTAATAGGTCTTGGTGGAAAAACCAACGGAGTACCTAGAGAAGATGGATTTGATATAACTGTAGCATCAGAAATAATGGCAATATTTTGTTTAGCTCACGATCTTGAAGATCTTAAGAAAAGAGTTGGAGAGATTATAGTAGCTTACAATACTGATGGAGAACCAGTAACTGCAAGTGATTTAAAGGCAGAAGGAGCAGTAGCTCTTATAATGAAAGACGCTATGGCGCCTAACCTTGTACAAACACTTGAAAATACACCAGCACTTATTCATGGTGGACCTTTTGCAAATATAGCACATGGTTGTAACTCATTAATAGCAACTCAAATGGGATTAAAACTTGCTGACTATACAGTAACTGAAGCAGGATTTGGTGCAGACCTTGGAGCTGAGAAGTTCTTTAATATAGCATCAAGATTTGGAGATCTTAAGCCAGATGCAGCTGTTATAGTGGCAACTGTTAAAGCCTTAAAATATAATGGTGGAGTTAAAAAAGACGAATTAAACAATGAAAATCTAGATGCACTTAAAAAAGGATTTGCAAACCTAGAGAAGCATATTGAAAATGTTAAGAAATTTGGTGTTCCAGCAATAGTAGCTTTAAATAAATTCCCAACTGATACAGAAGAAGAAGTTAAATTTGTATTGGACAAATGTGAAGAATTAGGGGCTAGAGGAGTTTTATCAGATGTTTGGGCAAATGGTGGAGACGGTGGAGTTGAAATGGCTAAAGCAGTAGTTGATGTATGTGAAAACCAAGAATCAAACTTCAAGGTACTTTACGATGTTGAATCAAGCATAAAAGATAAAATTGAAACAATAGCTAAGGAAATATATGGAGCTGATGGAGTAGAGTACAGCAAGAAGATAGAAAAAGAGATAGCTAATTTAGAAAAATTAGGCCTTGATAAGATGCCGATTTGTATGGCTAAGACTCAGTATTCACTTTCAGATGATCCTACTCTTTTAGGTAGACCAAGTGGATTTAAAATAACAGTTAGTGAAATAAGAGTATCTAAGGGTGCAGGATTCTTAGTTGTTCTTACAGGAAATGTTATGACCATGCCAGGACTTCCAAAAGTACCAGCAGCTAACAAGATGGACATACTACCAAGTGGAGAAATAATCGGATTGTTCTAAAATAAAAATTTAAATAAAAAGTTGAGCTTTAAAGCTCAACTTTTTTAACTTGTAACCATCGCGGGAATGAGTTAAAGTTAAGTAAAAAGGATGTGAAAGAGTTGAATTATGAGTCAAAGATAAAAAGCGATCAAGTTGATCAATTGTGTGATGCTTTTCTAAAGGTAAAGAATATGGAAGAATGCTATAGATTCTTAGAAGATGTATGTACCATAAAGGAAGTTCAAGCAATAGCTCAAAGATTTGAAGTTGCAAAGCTTTTAAAAGAAAATAAGACCTATGTAGAAATTGAAAGAGATACAGGAGCCAGCACAGCAACCATAAGCAGAATAAATAGATCTTTAAATTATGGTGTAGGTGGTTATGAAATAGTATTTGAAAGAATGGGAATTGAAGACTAAAAAAACACTAAGGACCCTTAGTGTTTTTTTATAGCTTCATCCTATTAGGAATCTTTTTCTTCTGGTATAAAACTATCAAATATAATAAGATGGAAGTCATCCTTGTTTTCAAGGTAGTCTTCTTGATTTTTTATAGTATAGGCAGCTGTTAGAGGATTGTAGAGAGTTTTACAAAGCTTAAAAGAAAACATATCCTTATATTTATAGTTAAAGCCTAAGAAATCAGGCCTAGATAAAAAATTCATCATAAAGTTCTCCAAGAGTAAATTTCTAAACTTCCTAGACAAGGGGAGTTTCTTTTTTTTGTAATATGTGGAAAGCTGGCCTCGAATCACATGAGGTCGATTTTTTTTATACCATTCTACAATTATAGGATTAAAGGATTCTATACAATAAATCCCCCTATAACTATCTAAAATTTCAGCAATATAAGTTATTTTAGATATATTTTTAGAGCTATCTTTTATCTCTACAATCAAGGGAACCCTTCCATCTACTAGTTCTAGGACTTCTACTAGAGTTGGAATTTTTTGATCTGTCTTGTAAAGGTGAAAATCTTTTAATTCTTCAAATGTATGATCTCCTATGGAAGTTTTAGAGCCGCATACTCTAAGAAGTGTATTGTCATGGAAGATAACAGCTATATTATCCCTTGTAACTTGAACATCAAGCTCTATTCCATAGTTTTCATCTACTGCCATTTGAAATGCTAAAAGGGAATTTTCAGGATTGATCTCCCTATTATTATGAAGACCCCTATGGGCATATAGTCTATCCTTAAATTTACTCATATCCCTCTTTTTATTAGGCTTTATGCTCCAAATGTAAAGTAAAGCCAGTAGGATTAAAAGTATTGATATATATAATAAAAACATAAGATGCTTCACCTACTCCTCTATATTATCTTTTTATCTTCTAATCATCAAAATCAAAATTCTCTAAGCCACTTTTCTTCTTAGGAGGCTTAGAATCTCCATGCTTTACAAAGAGCATGGTCACTAGGGAAAGGGTTGAAAAAATAAAAGCATAGGGAAAGAGTATTCTATAGGATACATTCTGCAGTAAAAAACCTGAAAAAACTGGCGTAAAAACCTGGGCTGCCATGGAAAACCTATAGTAGATACCAGTGTATTTACCAATGTTAGCACTTCCACTCATTTCAACTACCATAGGATAGGAGTTAACATTTATAGATGCCCAGCCTATTCCAGTAAAGGCAAATACTATATTTATAATAGGAGAGTAGTCCTTAAATAAAAAGCCAATAAAGTAAGTGCTAGTTATTATAATTATACCTGCTATTATGGTTTTCTTTCTTCCAACTTTACTGGAGATAATGCCTATGGGTATATAGGAGAGGATAGCAGCTCCAGTTGCAACTAAAAGTGCATTTGCAAAGGAACCTCCAACCAAGCCCCATACTCTTCCAGCATATCTGGAGAAAGCTGTAGTAACTGCATTATAGGCTGTAAACCATAAAAAGATAGAGGCCAATAAAAAGTAAAGGCTCTTTTTAACCTGAGGATCTATTTCCTGACCCTGCCTATCTTCTTCTTTTTGAAAATCTTTATTTTCTTTTTTTATAGTTTGAGATAATTTTTTCTCATTTGTAGTTATAATAAGTATAACTACACTGGCTATCATTATTAGGGCTACTATAAAGAATAAAAGGCTATAGTCTGGATTTTCCACCTTAGGTACAATTGTGGATATAAGTCCCAGGGCTATAATAGCTCCAAGAGCACCCATAAGATTTATAATAGAGTTGGCCTTGCTTCTAAGAGGCTCTGGTGTAAGGTCTGGCATAAGTGCTACTGCTGGAGACCTATAAGTTCCCATAGATATAAGGGCTAGTCCAAGAGATATAATAAATAGGGTGAAATTTTCAGTTTTATTAGAATAGGCTATTAGCATCATAAATATAACTGCAAAGCCTGTGCCACCTATAATAAAGGGAGTTCTCTTGCCAAGCCTTGTATCAATTTTATCTGAAAAGCTACCAAATATAGGAAGTAAAAACAAGGCTAGTACATTGTCTAAAGCCATAATAACACCAGTTAGGGTTTCGGCTTGATTGAATGTGTTTTGAAGCATAAGCGGAATAATATTATCATACAATTGCCAAAAAGATGAAATACCCATAAAAGCAAGTCCTATAAAGAATGTTCTTTTATAATTTAGCTTCATATAATCCCTCCATATTTTAATTTACCCCATATAAGTTTTCTTAATTATATCATATAATCTCTAGAGGCAGAGAAAAATAAGTGATGTGGAAAATGAAGAAATGTGGTATATTAGATATAAATTAAAGTAATTAATTGAGGGGGAATAGAGAATGATATTGTATGCGGCGGTTTTAAAGATGGAAGACAAGGAAAAAGATGATGAGATTTTAGAAGAGCATATAGCCTATCTTAACAAGTATATAGCTCAAGGAAAAATATTTGCCAAGGGGCCATTTACAGACCATAGTGGAGGGCTTGTAATCTTCAATACGGAAAGCATGGAAAAGGCAAGGGAAATAATGGACAATGACCCAGTTATAGTTAACAAGACAAGAACTTATACTATGAAAGAATGGAAAAGCAACTTCGAAAAATAAAAAAATTAATAACTCCACTTTAATAGAAAGCTTTAAAAGCTTTTCTCTTGAAGGGGAGTTTTTATATCTAGGGGGTTAACTATGAA
>CAZBAK010000032.1:16731-19300 GCA_964489715.1 uncultured Tissierella sp.
AACTATGAAAGAATGAGCTATGATTATAGAGATCGATATCAATTGCAGTTTGATTATGGAGAATATGGTAAAATTCAAGGATTGGAAGAGGGCTATATATATTTTATAACAATTACTTCCAATGAGAAAGTCTTTATAGAACAGATAAACCTTGATGAAGACTATAAGCTTTTTAGCAATAATCATATGCTATATTATCCAGTGGAATTGTCTAAGGAGACTATGGATATCATAAATACTTATAAAAAAGATTTGGAAAGAGATTAGATTATTGAGATAATTAGTAAAATTAAAAGTAAATATTAATAAAATACAAGCTAAAAATAGAGGGAATATATATATTCCCTCTATTTTTTTACATATTTTAAATATATCTGGTATTTTGTGTTTTAAATTGCTTAATTAGGTTATATATACTATGATTAGGTAAGCCTAATCTTTGAAAGGGAGGTTGAAAATGACAGGTAATAGAGAAGATTATATAAAAGCTATTTATGAACTTGGGGGAGAGAAAAATAGAATAGCAACTAAGAGCATAGCTGAGGTTTTAAAAGTGTCTCCGCCTTCAGTATCAGAGATGATTAAAAAACTAGTAGAAGAAGGATATATAGAGTACCAACTTTATAGGGGGGTTAAACTTACAAAAAAAGGTAGAAAGGAAGCATTGAGAATAAAAAAGAGGCACCTGCTCTGGGAGGTCTTTTTAGTGGACAAGCTTGGTTATAAGTGGGAGGATGTCCATGAAGAAGCTGAATTATTAGAGCATATAACAAGTGAGAAACTTGAAAGACACTTAGAGAAATACTTAGATTATCCTAAAATATGTCCCCATGGTACGCCTCTAGATGATGATAGTTATATCTTTTATAATACTTCATTGGATAGTATTGAAGAAAACAAGCTTATGACCGTAATAAGATTTGAAGATAAGAAAGAAATTTTAAGATTTATGAAGTCAGTAGATTTAGAGATAGGTGATCTTATAAAAGTAAGTCATAGGGATAAGGATGGGAATATCATCTTAAAAAAAGAAGGAAATGATATAAGGATAGAAGAAAAATTTACAAGACAAATTTATGTTAAATAGGGAGAGAAGACACATGAAAAAGACAATAAGTATAGTTCTGGCACTGTCTCTTATAATGGCAATTTTAGGAGGATGTGCAGCAAAGGATAGTGGAGAAGATAATGGAGAGTTAAAGGTTGTAACTACTACAACAATAATAGCAGATGTGGCAAGAAATATAGCAGGGGACTTGGTTGAAGTTGAAGCTCTTATGGGTCCTGGAGTAGACCCCCATCTTTATAAGGCAAGTGCAGGAGATGTGAAGAGGATGAATGAAGCTGATATGGTTATATATAATGGTCTTCATCTAGAGGGAAGAATGGGAGAAGTATTTGAAAATATAAAGGATAAGATAATATTTGCAGCTAATGAAGATATAGATGAAGGTCAACTTTTAGACTTTGAGACAAATCCTGGATATTTTGATCCCCATGTATGGTTTGATGTTCCAATTTGGCAGGGTGCAGCTGAAAGAATAGCTGAAGGTCTAAAAGAATTGGATCCGGAAAACAGTGATGTGTATGATGAAAACTTAAAAAGCTATTTAGCTGAATTAGAAGAATTAGATAAGTATGTAAGAGATAGAACAGAAGAACTAGATCCAGAAAAAAGAATACTTGTAACGGCTCATGACGCCTTTCAGTATTTTGGAGATGAATATGGATTTGATGTAAGAGGACTTCAAGGTATAAGTACTGATGCAGAAGCTGGTACTTCAGATGTGAGAAAACTTGCAGATTTTATAGTGGAGAATGAAGTAAAGGCTATATTTGTAGAATCTTCAGTTCCAAGAAAAAATATAGAGGCTCTTCAAGAAGCGGTAAAGTCTAAAGGCTTTGATGTGGAAATAGGTGGAGAACTTTATTCAGATTCTACAGGAGATCTTGGCAGTCCAGCAGAATCCTATATAGGAACAGTTAGGGAAAATATAGATACAATAGTAGATGCTTTAAAGTAAAAGAAAGATACATTAGGGGGAAAAAGCATGGATGATTTAGATTATATAATAAAAGTAGAAGATATGACAGTTGCATATAGTGTAAAGCCAGTTCTTTGGGATGTGGATTTAAACATTCCAAAGGGTATATTGATGGCTATAGTTGGTCCCAATGGCGCAGGTAAGTCTACACTTATTAAGGCAATGCTAGATCTAATAAAACCAGTATCAGGTGATGTCTTGTTTAATGGAGAAACCTATAAGGAACATAGAGAGCATATAGGATATGTCCCACAAAGTGAAAGTGTTGACTGGGATTTTCCAGCCAATGTATTAGATGTAGTTTTAATGGGAAGATATGGAAAGCTTGGCTGGTTTAAAAGACCAGGTAAGAAAGATAGGGAACTGGCACTAGACGCCTTAAAGAAGGTTGCCATGGAAGAATTTGCAGATAGGCAAATTTCACAACTTTCAGGAGGGCAACAGCAAAGAATATTTTTGGCCAGGGCACTTGTTCAAGATGCAGATATATACTTTATGGACGAACCCTTTAAGGGAGTAGATGC
>CAZBAK010000033.1:0-18532 GCA_964489715.1 uncultured Tissierella sp.
TAGACATATGAACTATTGGTATACCATATCTTTCTATTTCTTTTACCATCGTTGCACCGCAACGTGTACAAGTACCTCACGTAGATGTCATAATTACTCCATCCACACCAGCATCTTTTAATTCCTGTCCTATTTCAGTACCGAATTCTACAGACTTACCTACTGCAGTACCAGTTCCTGTTGTAGTATAGAAGTTTTTATATACATTGCCAATTTTTCCTTCTTTTACAGCTTCTTTCATAAGATCTAAAGGAGCTATTCTATCTGGAATATCATTTGCATAAACTGGGTCAAATCCACCATGAATAGTTACAAATCCAGCTTCCTTAAGGGAATCTACTGAATCTACATCATATTTACCCCACTTTTGTGCACTTGCTGATTGAATTCTATCAGGGTTTCCTTCTGGAACCATTCCTCCTGTTGTAACCAAAGCAATAGTAGCTTTAGATAGATCTTTAATAGCATCTGCTGGATCTACCTTGTCGAATACAGGCATTGGAAGTTCTGTTTCAAATTCTTCATCATTTAATCTAGCAAGTAACATATCTACAGCTCTCTTAGAACCTCTTTTATCTGAGAATACTGTAAGTCTCTTTCCTTGTGCTATATAGCCTTCTTCTTCAGGACTACCCATCTCTTCGCCTGACATAAGCTTTTTAACTAATCCTGCCATTTTAGGAAGTGCACTTCTCATACCTCCTGCTGAATCTGTTGTTTCTACAACTAAAGAATGAGCCTTAGCAATATCAAGTGCTGGATTTTCTATATACATACCAGTAACTGCCTTTATTCCCATATCTGAAACTGCCTTAACAACTCCAGCACATGCCATACCATATCTTCCTGCATTAAATGCTGGTCCAGCCACAACAACATCTGGCTTTACTTCTTTTAGGATTTTGTTTATATATTCTAAAGATTCCTCATTGTTCTCGTTAAAATAGTTGTCTCCACAAATTAGCGTTCCTACTACTTCTCCTTCATCACCAAGAAGACCTTGGAATCCTAAAGCTGGTCCTATTACTTCTTCTCTATATTCAGGCTCCATATCTGCCTTATCTTCTCCACCTACTTGTCCAAAGAACTGATTAACATAATATAATACTTTGAATTTCATATTCAATCCCCCTCTCTAATTTTAGTATAATTTAACTGTTAAGTTGTGATATCCAATTTCCGAAGTTGAGCCTATAACTGCGTTTAACTCACATTGTAAGCTTCCATCTTCTTCTAAAGCACCTTCCCAACCTCCAGCTAGTGTAGCAATGGCTTTATCGTTTCCGATTACTCTATCTGCTGGTGGTAGTTTAACAACATGGCTTACATTACCTGTAGAAACAACTGCTACAGCTTCTTTAGCAGTATCTGCTAATGGCTGGCTCATGCCGTCTCTTCCTGAACACTCATCAGTTATTAATACTGTCTTAATTCCATCGTCTTCTAATCTCTTACAGATCATAAGTAAATCAGAGTCTGGGTTTCCGTATCCTTCTTCAGATATAATTACTCCATCTGCTCCAAGAGATTTACATAATTTAGCTGTATAATCACAAGTTCTAAATTTACCTTCTAGAGTAGTAAGCTCTGGAGTAAGTATAACTCCTAGGAAGTTTATAGTTTTTCCGTGCTCTTCATATAAGTCTAGTATAGCTGAGTTGTTTTGATGTTGATAAGTAGTAATCTTATCACAAGCTGCAACACAGTTACCACTTATAACTGCTCCATCTAATTCTTCATTTGGATGAAGAAGAGTTGGTAGTATAAGTTGACTATTTACACCATATACATAACCATCATGAAGTAGTCCTTGAGAAATAAGCATTTCTACATAAGCTACCTTAGGTAGGTTTGGATATTTTTTAGTTTCTTCTGCATGGCTTCTTAATTCATATGTTTTAACTTCATCTGGTTCTACATCTCTTCCAGCTTCTCCAACATATTCAGCTGCCTTAAGTCCTGCTAGTCTAACAGCAGTTTCGTGCTCATGTGGTTCTAATCCTTCAACTGGTTTAATATCTACTACTAGGTTGAAAGTTTGTGAAAATGGAGTCCATTTTGCACCCTCTCCCCACATATCAACTACACCTTCCTGGAAACCTACTATATCTCCTACAGTTACTATTGCAGCACCGTGAAGTATATTTACTTTTCCATCTCCTAGTTGAGCCATCTTTGTAGAAACTCCAGGAAATCCATTTCCTTCTCCTTCTATTTTAACTCTTGGTTCAATAACGTCTTTTACAGGTATGATTCTAGTTTTTTCACCTGGTTTAGCAACGTCTAGCTTAACTTCTTTGATTTTCTTATCTTCTTTAAGCTTATTTATTAATTCTTCCTCGTTTACTGTAAGAACTCCATTATCTACACTAGTTACATTCCCTAATTGTATATCTTTAATATGAATTCTTCTGTGTTCTAATTTCAAGGAAAGTCACCTCCAAATTTATTTTTAAATCTATACTTTCATTCTATTAAATTCACCTAAAGCTGAAATCAATAACTCTTCATCTATAAATGAATAATCTTCGCTATTTTCTGTATCAGGATCTCTAGCTTGCATCTGTTTATTATAATTCTCTATACTATTTTCAATAGTCTCTATAGAGTATCCATTGTCTTTACTTACATCACCATCTATATTTTCTCTTATTATGATAGAACGATAGGGTGAGAAAAACATCCTTATACTTGCACCCAATGGGTGATTTATAAGTTCAGAACCAGTATGAACCATATCACGAACTTTAAATAAAACATCCCTATAACTTCCATTGACAAATATAACATTGTCATATTTATCTTTTACACTAGGATTGTTTGTTACTATGCTATAGTCAACTATGTTTTCCATATATTTCCCTCCCCCCATATGTTCTTAATCATATATTATTCTATTGTCTTATACTTAATACTTTCCATGCTCTTTTCTAATTGAGCTTACTTCTTCTACTATTTCATCTACATCTAATACCATTTCCATCATTCCAATTTGCTCTTCATAAACTTCTGAATCAACAGCTTCTTTGAATTCTGGTTCTACTACGTGATAAACTTTAAGTCCCAACGGAACTCCTGCTAATGGTCCTGCGAAAGTAGGGTCTCCTGCAGTTACAGTTTCAGCAGCTAATCCTGCTGCTTCACCTTCTGCTCCACCGATAATTACAACTAAATTTTCTGCGCCGTATTTATCAGATAATTCTTTAACCCTTCTTTGGTTTTCTAGGTCCATAGCTCCTGCAGCCGTTCAGACAAAACACTCAGTTGAGGAAAATACTACTTCCGCTGGTGTTCCTTCTATACAAGCATCAATTGCTGGTCCTGGAATTCCATCTCTGTCTCCAATAACTATAACCTTTGATCTTTCATTGAAAATTGTCATATCATAACCTCCTTCTTAAAAAAATCAATATTAATGTTTAATTAATATTTGTTTACAATTTTTGAGATAAACTTAAATTGTTTATTAATTGTTTCTATATGATATTGTATATGTTTTCTTAATGTATTTCAAGTGTATTTTATAAATATCTTAAAAAATTAGTCTCCTACAAGGCTAAAACTGTAAGAAACTACTCCAACAAACATCTTTATAATAACTCTTTTTTAATTTTAAATACAAACTCTTCTATGTGTAGCCTTGAATATTTTTCAGCTTTTTCTAAATCTTTTTCTTTTATAGCTTCTAAAACTTTTTCCAATGTCTCAATAAATAAATCCATATTGTCAAAATATTGTTCACAATAATGCCACAGTCTTTCAGTTTGATAATGCAGCGAAGTTAATATATCTTGAAGCCAAGGATTTCCACAACTATTAAATATTATTTGATGAAATCTTTCATCATCCTTAATAGCAGCTTGGTAATCTTCTTCTATATTATAACTTTTGAGTCTCTCCATTATTTCCTCTAATTCTTCAATATTCTCTTCACTTATTCTCTCTACAGCTAGAGAGGTGGCAAAAGGATCTAGTTTTTTAGTTACTTCAAATACATATTTCATATCTATAAAATCAATAGGTATAACATTTGCTCCCATTCTAGGTACTATATTTAATAATTTATCATTCTCTAATAGTTGAAAAACTTTTCTAATAGGTGTCCTGCTAATATTGAATTCTTCTGCTAGATCAACTTCATTTAATATTTCTCCTGGTTTATAATCTAAATTAATTATCCTTCCCTTTAATATTTCATATATTTCATCTGTATTTAGTTTTTTTTCTGCCATTTATTATTCTCCTAATCTAAAATTTCTTTAACTACTATTATAAGTTTTAATTTAAAAATATGCAAATAGATCTTTTATAGAGTATAGTAAAAGCAAGATTTTAAAGATAATAATCATAAGTATTTTGCTTTTGATCTATATAAAGATATAATATTAATAAATAAAAATCTAATTTAACCCAGTCTATCAGATAATTATAGGATTTTAATATATACTTGGCACACTATTTGCAAGTATATATAGCTGCAAGGCAATTTTTTAAAAATATAAGGAGGTATATTATGGCTACTTGGAAAATCATGATTGGTCTTCAAGGATTATCAACTGCTATTTCTTTACTCGCTATAATTATTTACATGCTAACACCAGGGGGGATAGATTGATATGAGTTTAAAAATTTGGTCTATAATTATGTTCGCACTTTTTCTAGGTTCAATGGTTATAACTGGAATAATGTCCGCTAGAAAGAGTAGTAAAGGTACAGGTTCTGTAGATGAAGAGTACTATTTAGGAGGAAGAAATACTGGGCCTGTTATGTTAGCGTTTTCCTATGTTACAGGTTCTGTTAGTGCTGCAGCTTTTATGGGTGAACCTGGTCTTATGTCTCAGGTAGGTTGGTCTTATTATTGGATAGTTATAGCTATAATACCTGGAATGGTATTTCCTGCTCTTCTACTGATGAAAAAACTTAGAACTAAATCAGAAGAACTAGGTTCACTTACTATTCCACAATATTTAGGACAGCATTATAAAAGTGATGGGGTTAGAATTGTTATAGCCATTGCTATATGTGTGTTTTACTTATTTCCATTGGTAGCACAATTTAAAGGTGCTGCAGTTTTATTAGAATCTTTTACAAATATACCATTTAATGCAGGAATACTTATTTTTACAGTGTTTATAGGGTTTTATGTAGCTTTCGGTGGTCTTAACTCTGTTGTACTAGCTTCCTTTATCCAAGGTATTCCAATGTTTTTTATAGCTATAGTCTTAGTAGTAACTGGACTTAAAGCTGTTGGAGGTTTCGAAGGAATAGAAATTGGACTTAATGCAATAGATCCAAGTATGTTGAATGTAGTGGAAGCAAGAGGTCCAGATTCCTTATTTCCTGTAGAAGGAATTATAGGGGTTTTCTTCTACTGGGCCATAATGTTTGTTTCCCAGCCCTATCTTGCAGCTAGATTTATGAGTATAAAAGATACAAGCAAAAAAACTATAGGAACCTTTTTAATAGTTGTATTGGTATTGACAGTAGCCCTAAACACACTTTACTTTACAGGTTTAGCTGGAAGAATCCTTTATCCTGATTTACCAGGAGACTATATAACTTCACAACTTGCTATAGATTATCTTCCTACAGTGCTTGCAGCTATTATGATGATAGGAATATTTGGAGCTATGATGAGTACAACTCAGTCTATGCTTCTAGTTGTAGCTCAGGCAGTGGCAAATGATCTATATGTTGAAACTATAAATCCAAAAGCATCTGGTAGGGCCATTATTAATATTACTAGAGCTGCAGTTGGTGTAGTGTCTATAATAGTTCTAATTCTAACCTGGCTGAATCCGCCTGAATTTTTATCTATATTCTTATATTTAGGTTTAAGTGGTATAGGTTCATCAATAGCAGTACCACTCTTTGCATCTTTAATGTGGCCTGGAGCAACAAAGCAAGGAGCTTTAGCATCTTGTATAGTAGGACCTCTAGCCTATATATTATTTGAAATGATATTAAATTGGAATCTTTGGTTCTCATCAATGATGGCCGTAATACTTGCAGCTATAGCAATGTATGTATTGAGTAAGATATATGCAACTGAAAAAGTTAGTAAAACAATTGAAGCTTAAATTATTATAGAAAACATATCCCTAGAAGCTAGCTTCTAGGGATATATTTATGAAAATAATTATATATTTATTCTATGCTATATTTTTTTATTCTATATTCTAAATTTTGCCTGCTAACTCCTAATCTTCTTGCTGCTTCTGCTATATTTCCCTTAGTTTCTTGGACCTTTCCCTTTATAATCTGCTTTTCCATATTTTCCATTAAAGAAGTAAGATCATTATTTTCTAGTTCCTTTTCAATCACATTAAGAGACACATCTTCTATTGGATCTGTGTTTTTACTTTTAATTTTTTCAGTTAGGAATACTGGAAGATCTTCTTTTTTAATATAGTCCTCTTGTCTTGTAACTATCATACTATGCTCAATGGAGTGTTCCAGTTCTCTAACATTCCCTGGCCAGTCATGTGATTTAAAAACTTCTTTTATTTCTTTTTCAATTCCCTTTATATCTTTATTAAATTTCTTATTGAATTTCTTGATAAACTCTTCTACAAGTTCTGGTATATCCTCCAATCTATCCTTTAATGGTGGTATTACAATTGTAACAATACCAAGTCTATAAAATAAATCTCGCCTTATAACATTATCTTCAATAGCTTGCATAGGATGAACATTAAGTGCACTTACTATTCTAGGCTTTACCACTCTTTCCTTTGTCTCTCCCACTCTTCTGATTTTACCTGTTTCTATAGCTCTAAGGAGTTTAGATTGAAGATTTAAGGTCATAGAATTCAACTCATCTAAAAACAATGTTCCATCCTTAGCTTCTTCAAATAAACCTGGATGATCTCTGGCCCCTGTAAAGGCTCCTTTAGTAGTTCCAAATAATAAGCCTTCCAGCAGGTTTTCAGGTATAGCTGCGCAATTAATAGATACAAAGGGCCCTCTAACACTGCTACTATTGTGTATACTTTGAGCAAAAAGTTCCTTGCCCGTTCCAGTATCACCATATATAAGTATATTTGAATTTGTCTTGGAAGCTACTTCTGCAATTTCAATAGACTGTTTAAGAACAGAACTATTGCCAATTATTTGATCAAAGGTAAATTTTGCTCTTCCATCATCTTTTTCAGCTTCTTTAATATCATGTTTATAAAATACGTCTAAAACCTCTTTAAATTTGGTAATGTCCTTTGTAAGAGTAAAGACGCCAAGCATTTTATCTCCTCTCATAAGTGGATAAGCGCTACTTACAGAAGAAATCCTTTTTCCATCTACAGTAACATAGGACTGATATATATTTTTAGCTGCTTTTTTTGTTTCCAGTGTTTGTAGTGTAATACTTGTATAGTTATTGATTTCAAAACAATCTCTTATATCTTTTCCTATAACATCTTCTCTTTTTAGCTTATCTAACTCTTCGGAAGCTTTGTTATATACAACTATATTTCCTTCCATATCGACTACAATTATTCCATCATCTAAAAGATTAAATATTTGAATATAGGCATCTGCAAAATCAATATCTTTAACCTTAATAAAGTCCAAATTTTACCACTCCTATTTATATAATTTATTTATATGTATTTTAAAAGTTACTTATTAACTATTATTATAGATAGATTTATTAAAGAAAGCAAACTATTATGACTTTAGTAAGTAAATTATTTGCTTTTTCTTGAAAATATTTATATTATTATTTGTTTATTATTTTATTTTTTCCCAGATTTTGGCTATTTCCCAAGCTTTGATCAATCTTTTGTAATCCTGGCATGATACTTGCATTATATATTAGCGAAAGTTAATACACATATGAAAGGGGAATTATAAATGGTAGATACAATGGTAAAAACAATGTCAGATTTAGAGAGATTAAAAAGACTAGAAAACGGTGAAAAAGAAACACCTATGTTTTCAAAAGCAGAAATGGAAAGACGTAATGGTTCCTTACGTAATTATATGGGCGAGAAGGATATAGATGCTGTTTTATTTACATCTTATCAAAATATTAACTATTATAGTGAGTTCTTATATACAGCCTTTGGAAGAAATTATGGATTGGTAGTTACCCAAGATAAACATGTTACAGTAAGTGCAAATATAGATGGTGGAATGCCATGGAGAAGAAGTTATGGAGATAATATAGTTTATACTGACTGGCACAGAGATAACTTTTTCTATGCAGTTAAAAATGTTTTAGACGATGCTGGAATTAAAAGAGGTAGAATAGGAATCGAGTTTGATGAAGTAAACTTGCAACTTAAAGATCAACTTGAAGATTATTTCCCAAATTTTGAATTTGTAGATGTTTCATATGATCTTATGATGTTTAGAACTATTAAATCAGAAGAAGAAATAGTTCTTATTAAAAATGGAGCAGCTGTTTGTGATGTTGGAGGAGCTGCTGTAGCTGCAGCAATTACTGATGGAATACCTGAGTATGAAGTTGCTCTTGCTGGAACTCAAGCTATGACTCGTGAAATAGCAAGACTATATCCTAATACTGAACTTCGTGATTCTTGGATCTGGTTCCAATCAGGCTACAATACAGATGGAGCACATAACTGGGCTACTTCAAGAAAGGTAAGAGAAGCAGAAATACTAAGCCACAACTCATTCTCTATGATAGCTGGATACTATACAGCTCTTGAAAGAACTATGTTCTATAAATCAGTAGGCGAAGCTCACTTGAGATACTGGAATATTAACGTTGAAGTACATGAAGCAGGATTAAAACTTATTAAAGCTGGTGCAAAATGTAATGAAATATGTGAAGAATTAAATGACATCTTCAGAAGCTATGACCTATTAGAAAACCGTTCATTTGGTTATGGTCACTCTTTCGGAGTACTATCCCACTATTATGGACGTGAAGCAGGACTTGAGTTTAGAGAAGATATAACCACTGAATTAAAGCCTGGCATGGTTGTTTCTATGGAACCAATGATCATGATACCTGAGGGTGAGCCAGGTGCTGGTGGATACCGTGAGCATGACATATTGGTAATTAAAGAAGATGGAACTGCAGAAAATATTACAAAGTATCCATATGGACCAGAGCACAATATAATTAAATAATCTAAACATAAATAAAAGCTCCCAGCAATGGGAGCTTTTATAATGGCCAAATATATAAAATTAAAGTTGGTGCTATTAATAAAACTAATAAGGTTATAGGAAGGCCAAGTTTCCAATAATCAGTAAATTTATATCCACCAGGACCCATTACAAGCATATTTGATTGGTGGGCTATAGGGGTTAAAAATGCTGATGAAGATGCAACAGAGACACTCATTAAAAGTGCATCTGGAGATACTGCCATAAATCCAGCTAAAGAAAAGGCAATAGGTGCCATTAAAACTGCAGATGCAGAATTACTTATAAGATTTGTAAGGATTATAGTAATAATCATAACAACTACTACCATCATAGATTCTGGCAATATTATAGAGATCTTGCTGAGTACATTAGCTATAGTATTGGATCCTCCGCTACTCTGTAGCGCAGCTCCAAGAGGAAGAAGACTTCCTAGCATTAAAATCGTTGGCCACTCTATAGCCTCATAAAACTCCCTAGGAGTAACTGCACCTAGAAGTACTAAAGATATAGCAGCCAGGGAAAAAGAAATCTGTACTGGCAGTATCCCAAGAGTTGTAATTCCTATTGATATAGCAAAAATTATCAAGGGCAAATATTTCTTCTTTTTATTTTCACTAGCCTTTATTTCAATCTTTCTCTCAGCCAGAGGCAGACATCCTAATTTAAAGTAAGTATCCTGCAAAATACTTACTGGCACCTGTATAAGAAGTATGTCCCCAGGCCTAAATCGAAAAGACTTGAGCCTACCAAAAGAAGATATTCCCTTTCTTGAAACCGCTATTAGATTTACATTAAATCTATTTCTAAGTTTCAGTTGCAAGGCAGTTCTGCCTATTAAAAAAGAATCTTCTCTCAATACAACTTCTACTAAAGCCATATTTTTAGAACTGATTGAAGAAGAAGGATCCTTCATAGCTCCCTTTAACTGAAGTCCTGTTCGCTTGACCAGATCACTTAATTCTGAAGTAACAGCCCTTATAATAAGAAGATCTCCTTCAAAGAGAGTCTCATAGGCTTTTGGAGCCACTATTCTTTTTTCATTTCTCACTATACTTAAAACATTTACTTCAATTTTATAGGTCTTAGAAAAGTCTATTAGGGTCTTACCTATCATTTTCGAGTCTTTAGTTACTACAAGTTCAGAAACATAGCCTTCAATATTAAATAAACTTTCTTCGTCTTGAGATTTCCTCTTTGGTATAAGTTTCCAACCAATAAATATGGTAAATAAAATTCCTACTATAACTAAAGTTAATCCTACTGGTGCAAAGTCAAAAAATCTAAAGGCTTCTCCTCCACCTTCCATTCTATAGGATGAAACTATTAGGTTTGGAGGTGTACCAATTTCTGTTACCATACCACCTAGAAGTGAAGCAAATGATACTGGCATAAGAAATATAGAAGGTGAAAGTTTATTATCCTTAGCAACCTTTATAGCTATAGGCATAATAAGAGCTAGGGCTCCAACATTGTTCATAAATGCTGAGAGTATAGCTGTAACAATCATAAGACTCATTATCTTTGTCCTAGTAGTTTTACTTCTTTTATTTAAGAAGACCACTAGGACTTCTACAATACCAGATTTTATAAGGGCACTACTTATTACAAGAACTGATGCTACAGTTATAACAGCTGGATGGCTAAAACCTAAAAAAGCATCCTCAGCTTTTATAACTCCTGTTATAACAAGGATTATAAGTCCAGATAAAGATACGAATTCATATCTTATTCTTCCATCAATAAAAAGAATAAGGGTTGCTATTATGACAAGAAAAACAATTAGCTGTTCACTCACAAATACTCACCTCTAAAATTTTACTTTAAATCTATTATATCATTCTTATAATTATAGTATACATAATAAACTACTTATAGCCTCTTTCTTTTCATCATATCTAGATTTTAAAAAACAACTCCAAGTAAACAGCTTATTTAGACTGCTTACTTGGAGTCAAACTATTGATCTAGATCTATTTAGCTTTAAAACTTATATTATTTTCTAGGGAAATTCACTTAAGAGTTTAAAATTGTAACCTTGTCTTTTTAGTTCCTTTATTATATCTTCCAGTGCCTCTGTATTGCTTTTAGATACAGAGTGAAGGAGTATAACAGCTCCATTGTGAATATTATCTACTACATGTTTATATGCTGCAGATTTGCCAGGCTGATCATCTACAAGCCAATCTCTATATGCCATTGACCAGAAAACTGTTCTATAGCCTAAGCTTTTTGTATCTGCCAAGCTTCTTTCACTAAACACTCCACTTGGAGGTCTTAGGAATTTTTTCATATCTCTTCCAGTTACTTTTTTATACTTTTGGGCTACTAAATTTATTTCTTCCTTTAATCTAGCCTGACTTATACTAGGCATTTGAGGATGTTTGTTAGTATGATTTAAAACCAGGTGACCTTCTCTTGCCATCCTCTTTACAATTTCAGGATTGGAATCTATATAAGTTCCCTGTACAAAGAAAGCTACCTTTATATTTTGTCTCTTTAATATATCTAGAATTCTAACTGTATAGCCATTTTCATATCCATTATCAAAGGTTAAGAATATATCTTTTTTATTCTTATTTCCTATGGCAATGCCATTATACTTATCTAGCAAAGCTTTATAAGCCTTATCAAAGCCTGGTTGTTGATGTTTGTTATTTCTTATAAAATACCAACTATATGACTTATTACTTAAGGAACTTGTATCTCCTGTTCCTGGTTTTTTTATAGGATCAAATTGTATATATTTAGAATATACCCAGCCTTTTTTATTCTTAGCATACTCTACATAGTACCATTTATCCCTTTCACCAAAGACGTGTACCTCTACTCCCCTATCTATTGAAGTTATTATCTTCCCCTTCATACTTCCAAGACTTCTAACATTTAAACTATTTACTGTGGAATAAGCTCTTTTTTCTATGGTCTTTAGCTCATTCTTTATAGCAGAAGATATTTTATACTCTCTCTTTATATTTGTATCTTTATCTTCTTCTAGATTTATATCTCTAGCTTCTTCTTTTTCTTCTAACAATTGATCTTCTTTTTTATTCTCATCTATATCTTCCTTCTTTTTATCCTCACTCTTCTTGTCTTCTATTTTTTCTGCTTCATTTTTTCCTTCATTTTTCTCTTCATTGGCTTTCTCTACTATATTTTCATCGTCCTTTAGATCTCTATTTACAAAATCGCCAATACCACATGATGTGATCAAGGAGACAAGTAAAATTAATATTACTATCAAGCTAAATTTTTTCATTTTTCCTCCTCCTTCCCTAGGAAAGCCTATTAAATATATACCCATTTTTTCTAAAAAACTTTATCATACTAAAGTTTTTTAGAAATAAATATCCCATTCGTAAAGTAAATTTTATAATTAATATGATATAATTAGGCTAATATATTCACTTGGAGGTAATTATGAATAATGATCAAACTATAAAATTATTGGATAATTTAAATAAAGTAATAAAAGGTAAAAAAGAGGTTTTAGAGCTTGTTTTAATAGCTCTTTTTTCGAGAGGCCATCTTCTTATAGAGGATGTGCCTGGTGTAGGTAAAACAACCCTGGTAAAGGCTTTGGCTAAGAGCATGGACTTATCCTATAAAAGAGTTCAATTTACACCAGATATTATGCCCTCAGATATTATAGGAGTATCTATATATGACAAACATAGTGGAAGCTTTTCTTTTAAAAAAGGCCCTATATTTAGTCAAATATTTCTAGCAGATGAAATAAATAGAACTTCTCCAAAAACTCAATCTAGTCTTCTACAGGCTATGGAAGAAGGGGAAATTTCAACAGAAGATTCACACTTTGTCTTAGAAAAGCCTTTTATGGTCTTAGCTACTCAAAATCCACTGGAATACGGTGGCACCTTTCCCCTTCCCGAGGCTCAACTTGATAGATTTTTAATGAGAATATCTCTAGGTTATCCTGATCTTAAAGATGAAAAAGATATACTAAAAAACTACAATACTATTAACGATTTAAGCCTTATAAGCTCAGTATTAGAAAAACAAGATATATTGGATATACAAGATCATATAGACGGCTTAACAGTCCATGAAGACATTCTAGACTATATAGTAAAGATATCCCATGCCAGTAGGTCTTGTAATGACCTAGAGCTTGGAGCCAGTCCTAGAGCCTCTATTGACCTATTGAAGGCCTCTAAATCTAAGGCTTTTTTATCTGGAAGAAACTATCTTATACCAGATGATGTAAAGGAAATGGTATATCCTATATTTTCCCATAGGATTATCCTATCTTCTAATGCTAGGTTGGAAAGAAAGGAATTATCCGGTGTTTTAAAGGATATTTTAAATAATATATCTATACCGGTAGTGAAAGATGAATAAGACAAAGTTTTTCTATATATTTACATTTTTACTGGCTTTGATCTTTGCATTTTTGATAGGGGGAACCATGCCCTATCTCTTACTCTATATAGTAGTATTAAGTTTTTTAATACCTCTGCTCCATCTTTTGATTTCCTTTCTAGGTCTTAAAGCTGAGTTAAATCTAGATAAAAACAAGATCTTTGCAGGTGAAAATGTTGATTTAAGATATTCTATAACAAATAAAAACATTTTCACCATACCTATACTAAGCTTATGCCTAGATTTAGATAGAGAATGGGAAGATAAAAATATTCCTCTAAAAAAGCTATCCTTAAATCCCTTTGAAAAAAGAAACTTCCATAGGGAAATTCCTTTAAAAAGAAGAGGCTATTATGAAAGTATGGACTTTAAAGTAAATTTATCTGACATATATGGACTATTTACAATAAAGAAAAAAGTCCCCAATCAGTTAGATCTTACTGTATATCCCAATATAATAGAACTCCATAGTTTTCCAATAAGTACAGATAGCTCCTTTGGCAATATAGCCGTTTCAGAATCTGTCTTTCAAGATAGGGCAAGTATCTCCAGCTTAGAAAACTATGAAGAAGGTGATTCCATAAGTCAAATTCACTGGAAGATCTCTGCCAAAAGAGATCTTCCCATAATAAAGAAATTTCAAAATATAAGCAATGCAAGCGTAAATATATTTATGGAAAGTAATAGGTCTTCTTATGGAAGTGATATTGATTTTCGACTTGAAGATAAGCTAGTTGACACCAGTTTAGCTCTAGTTAACTATTTTTTAAATTTAGATCTAGATCTAAGCCTCAATACTTTTTCTAGAAATGAAATAGTAAGGCTAACAAAGAAGACAAAGGATGATTTAAGATTATTTTTAGAGTTTTTTGCAAGATTTAAAGCAAATGGAAGTAAAAACATAGTAAATTTATTAGAGGATAATTTTTATTCCTTTAAGCAAAACTCTATAATTATTGTGCTTAGTCCCCTGCTGGATAAGGGTCTAGGACAAATAATTTTAAAACTTAAGATGAAAAATTTAACTCCTATTCTTATTCTCTTAACTGACAAAGAAAAAGCTAACTCAAGCATAGATAAGACTATAAAAGCAAGATTGATAGAAGAAGATATAGAAATTTATTTTATAGACCATGGATCAAATATTAAAGAAGTATTGGAGATAAAAAATGAATAAGTTAAAGCTTAAAAGACAAAAAATCTTAATAGACATCTTATATCTTGCTATGATATTTACCTTGACCTCTCTTATTGCAAATGTTATAGAATTAGATATAAGCTTGTCCTCTCAGATAATAATGCTTATAGGTGTTTCATTTCTAGCTAAGATTCTTATAGTCTATCCTATTACTATATTGATAGTTTTAGTTGTAATAGCCTGGGCGGCCTTTTTTATAATAAAATATAAGCCTCTAGTTTTTATCCTTATGCAAGATAAAGTTTACTTCTTTTATTTAAATCTTCTAGCCAATTTAAATGGAACCCAAGCTATAATAAAAGAAAATAGGCTATATCTATATATTATAATTTTAGCTCTTATTTCTCTCTTTACAGCTCTTATAGTCTATAGAATGAAAAGGCTTTTTCCCTTGATGCTAGTCTATCTAGCAATATTTTTAAGTTACTGGTATTCTTTTATAGACAATGCCTACTATTACGCTCTAATATTTCTCTTTCTCTTTTTAGCTTTATTTGGAATCAGAAAATATAGCTTAAGCAATGTAGATAATCCTAAGATATTTAACTCTTGGACCCTAACTAGTATCCTCTATAGTTTGTCCATAGTAGCACTAGCATTTTTTATACCTAAATCAAATGATTATATATCCTTGCCAAAGCTACAAGAGGAAATATATAATCGCTTTCCAATAGTTGAAGATCTACGCTACTATAAAGACTATGATAGAAAGGGTTCCCAGGCTAAATTATTTAATTTTTCTAGAACTGGCTTTTCTGGGGAAGATTCCAGCCTAGGTGGCCCACTCGTTCAAAGCCAAAGAAAGGTCATGACTGTGGAAAGCAATGAGCCCCTCTATCTTAGGGGAAATGTTAAACATATATATACTGGTAAATCCTGGGAAGCTATACCCTATTCCCCTGAAGAGTTTAATTTAGATCAAGATATTTCCTTTCTACTAGACAGTGAAAAAGAAACCTACTTTAGCTCAAGATCAGCCTCTATAACTTTTGATTCTTTTTCATCTATTACCATATTCACTCCCTATAAGCCAGAAAAGATAAGTTCAGATAGGAATTTCTCTTTAATAGGGACCAATGATGATATTTTAACTTCCACAGATGCTACCTACAGAAAGGAAGGCTATAGTGTAGAATATTTAAAACCACTTCCCTATGAAACACAAGTAAGAAATCGTAGAAATAAGAAGAAAGAAGACTTGCTAGATTTAGATCTATATCTTCAACTACCACAAAAAATAGATGATGAAGATGACTTTTATCTAGTTTCTCCCGAAATAGTTATAAGTGACAGAACTAAGGACTTAACTAAAAGTCTTGTAGAGGGTATAGACAATGATTACGATAAGGCTATAGCCATTGAAAGCCATCTAAGAAATAATTACAATTATAATTTAAATGTAGGGGAATTACCTGAAGACAGGGAATTTGTAGACCACTTTTTATTTCAGGAAAAAGAAGGATATTGTACCTACTATGCCACTGCTATGGCAGTTATGCTAAGGTTAGAGGGAATAGCTACAAGATATGTAGAAGGCTATGTAGTGGATGAAAAAATAGAAGACAATAAATATCAAGTCAGAGAAAAACATGCCCATGCCTGGGTAGAAGCTTTTATAGAACCAGTAGGTTGGCTAAGATTTGAAGCTACCCCTGCCTATGATGCTTCCATAGATAGACCTGATGAAGGGGAAAAGGATGAAATCATTCCAGATACAGAGGAAAAAGAAAGTCAGGAAGATAGGGAGCCGGATGAAACAAACGAATCTCCTGAAACTCCAATAGAAGATAATATAGTAGAAGAAGATAAAAGCCTTCCTAAAAATCAAATATCATGGAAGCTGATCTTGTTTTCTCTAATAATACTGGCCTTATTCTTGATTCTTATGAGAATTATTTTTAGGAGTTTAAAGTATAGGAGAAAAGAAAAAGTATTAGCTTCTCTCCCTAAAAAGGAAAAGATTATCCATATCTATAAGGATATAATAGACATGTTAGATATACTAGGCTTTCCTATTCTTCCTGGAGAAACACATTTTGACTATGCCAATAGACTTTCCCTCCAATCTGAGGATAGGGAAATCCAAAAGATAAAGAGTATAACTCATATATTTGTTCAAACTAAATATAGTGACATAGATGCCTTAGAAGAAGATCTCCTATCTCTAGTTCAATATAGATCTATGCTAGAGGAGAAACTCAAAGACCATCTTGGAAAGACCACCTATCTATATAGAAAGTACTTGGATATTTCTTCTAAAGATAAGATTAGAATACCTTAAATAAAGACAAAAAAATCAGGCTATAAATTTATAGCCTGATTTTTTATAATTATTTTATTTCTTCTAGTAAAGTTTTTACAAACTTCCAAACCTTATTAGCTGAGGAAATAGATAGATTTTCTTTAAATGTATGAACATCTTCTAGATCCGGTCCAAAACTTATCATATCTAGTCCTGGCTTTATTGCATTTATTATACCTGTCTCTAGTCCACAGTGTTCAGCACTGATAACAGGTTCATTTCCAAATAGATCCTTGTATACCTTTACAGCCAGATCTCTTACCTCAGAGTGATCTACGAACTCCCAAGCAGGGTATTCCTTCTCTCTCCAAGCCTTAGCATCTAAGAGCTCTGAAATAACATCTATTTGTCTCAATTGTTCCTCTAGTATACTTCCTACACTAGATCTAACACAAGACATAAATGTTAAGCTTTCCCTATCTTCTAATATAACTCCCACATTAGAAGAACTTTGAACTAAGCCATCAATCTCTAGACTCATATCCTTTACTCCATAGGGAACTAACATCATAAAGTTAACCAATCTTTCTGTTAAACTTTTTGTATAAGTCTTTTGAGTATCCTCTACTTTTTCAATTTCAATCTTCAGATTTGGATCAGAGGCTTTAAACTCTAGCTTCATATCCTTTGCAAAATCTGATATTTTTTCTACTACAGCTTCAAGATCTTTTCTATCTACTGCTATTGTAGCATTTGCATTTATAGCTATAGCATTATGTTTAGAACCACCTTCTAGTTCTGCTATCCTATATTGGAAGTCTCTTCCAACATGATTTAAGATCCTACCCATAAGTTTAATAGAGTTTGCCCTTTGATTATGGATTTCCATACCAGAGTGTCCACCTAATAAACCACTTATATCTATATTAACTCCGGCTGCCTTATAATCTTCATACTCTTTTTTAAACTCTACAAAGGAATTGGCTCCTCCAGAACAACTTGCTAAGATTACCCCTTCTTCTTCAGCATCTATATTAAATAATATTTCACCATTTAAAAGGTCTCCATCTATAGCATTAGCTCCATCCATACCAGTTTCTTCATTTGTAGTTATTAATATTTCAAGCTTCGGATGCTTTAAGCTATCATCATCTAGTAGAGCTAGACCAAAGGCTATAGCTATTCCATCATCTCCACCTAAGGTTGTTCCATCTGCATATAAAAGATCTCCATCAATCTTCCACTTTATAGGATCTCTTGAAAAGTCATGATCACTATCTGGAGCTTTTTCACAAACCATATCCATATGGCCTTGAATTATTACTCCTGGTGCATCTTCATAGCCTTCTGAAGCATCTTTTTTAATTATAACATTTAATTCTTTATCTTGATGACATTCTAAATTTCTCTCTTTAGCAAAATTTACTAGGAAGTCCGATATTCTCTTTTCATCTCCTGAACATCTTGGAATCATAGAAATTTCATTGAACCATTTAAAAACTTCTTTTGGTTGTAAATTTGAATAATCATTCATTTTAATATCCTCCTTAACCCAATACAGTTCCTACGAATATTCCGAAATAGTTACCTAG
>CAZBAK010000034.1:0-18274 GCA_964489715.1 uncultured Tissierella sp.
TGTATCTAGAACTAATGTTCCTAAAATGAAAGGGGTGATTCCAGTTTAACTGGAGAAATATGACTGATAATACTGAAAAAAAGAAAGCTTTAGATGTAGCATTAAATCAAATTGAAAAACAATTTGGTAAAGGTTCTATTATGCGTCTTGGCGAGGGTATAAAAATGAATCTAGATGTTATACCAACAGGTGCTTTAAGCCTTGATATTGCACTTGGATTGGGAGGGATACCTCGTGGTCGTATAATTGAAATTTATGGACCAGAATCCTCAGGAAAAACAACTTTGGCCCTTCATGTAATAGCAGAGGCTCAAAAAACTGGAGGAATAGCAGCATTTATAGATGCTGAACATGCTCTTGATCCATCATATTCACAGAAATTAGGAGTAGATATAGACAATTTAATTATTTCACAACCAGATACAGGTGAGCAAGCACTGGAAATAACAGAAGCTTTAGTCCGTAGTGGAGCTGTAGATATAGTTGTAATAGATTCAGTAGCTGCTTTGGTTCCTAAAGCAGAGATAGAAGGAGAAATGGGTGACTCTCATATGGGGCTTCAAGCTAGACTTATGTCCCAAGCACTCAGGAAATTAGCAGGATCTGTTAGCAAATCTAATACTACTTGTATATTTATTAATCAACTTAGAGAGAAAATAGGAGTTATGTTTGGAAGTCCAGAAACTACTTCTGGTGGTAGAGCTTTAAAATTCTATTCAAGCGTTAGATTAGACATAAGAAGAATAGAATCTTTAAAATTAGGCGATCAAATTGTAGGAAATAGAACAAGAGTAAAAGTTGTTAAAAATAAAGTTGCTGCACCATTTAAACAAGCTGAATTCGATATTATGTATGGATTAGGTATCTCTAAAGAAGGCAATATATTAGACGTAGGTGTAGACTCAGAGATTATCAAAAAAGCAGGTTCTTGGTATAGTTATGGAGAAGATAGACTAGGTCAAGGAAGAGAAAATTCAAAAGATTTTTTAAGAGATAATCCTGAGATCTGCAATGAAATAGAATTATTAATTAGAAAAGAAAATGATTTGATAGAAGATGATTCTTCTGAACAAGCTAATGAAAATAAAACTGAAAATAAAGAAACAGATAAAACAAAATAAACCTCCTATAATAGGAGGTTTTATTTTAGGGAGGAATTTTTTTGAGAATATTATTTTTTACAGATTCTCATATACGGGGGACTACACCAAGAAATAGAAAAGATGATTTTACAAAAACCCTAGAGAAAAAATTTAATGAAATAGTTGAAATTATTGAAAAAGATAATATAGATTATGTTGTTCATGGTGGGGACTTATTTGATAGACCTGACGTTTCTATTTCTCTAGTAGGTAAATTTTCTAAAATAATAAATAAAATAAAGGTTCCTTTTTATATAGTGAGTGGTAATCATGATATATTTGGGCATAATCCTAAAACCTTAAATAGAACTATGTTAGGTTTGATTTCAGAGCTAAAAGTTCTAAATATTATTAATATAGGTGACAAAATTATTTTAAATAAAGATAATATGAAAGTTCAATTAACTGGTCAACCATATACATACAACATTGACGATCCTAATGATAAGTCTTCTTATATTGTAAGAGAAATAGAGAAAGATGTAGATTATTCTATCCATGTGGTTCATGGTATGTTACTAGATAAACCTTTTATAAAGGGTATTCCTTATACTCTAGTAGATGATATAAAGGAAACATTAGCTGATATTACATTATCAGGACACTATCATTCAGGATTTGAAGAAATTAAAATAAGAGACAAACTTTTTTTGAATCCTGGTAGCATTGTTAGGATAACAAATAGTCTTAGAGAGATAAAGAGAAGACCTAAAGTATTAATTTTAGATTTAAAAGAAGATATATCTATTTCTTATAAATACTTGGTATCGGCTTTAGATGGAGAAAAAATACTAGATAGAAAAGAAATAGAAAACAGTATATATAAAAATGAAAGAATGTTTGAGTTTGAACAAACTATAAATAATGCAATGAATTTTGAAAAGATGGATATAAATGATTTATTGTTAGAAGTATCCAACTCTGAAGAAGTAGATGAAAAGGTAAAAAAAGAAGCTTTAAGAAGAATAGGATTAATACAAATGATGAATATGACAGGTGAATAATATGAAATATTTAAAAAAAGTTATATTAGAAAATTTTCAATCTCATAAGTACAGTGTAGTTGAGTTTGATAAAGGATTAAACATAATAGTAGGCCCTTCTGATACTGGCAAGTCTGCTATTATAAGAGGAATAAAATGGGTATTATATAATGAACCTTCAGGAGATTATTTTATAAGAGAAGGAGAAACAGAAGCTTCTGTTATGCTTGAGTTTAGTAATAATATAAAAGTTAAAAGATTTAGAAGTAAATCTAAAAATTCTTATATACTCTATAATAGAGAAGGAGAAGAAATAGTTTATGAAGGTTTTGGAAATAAGGTACCTCAAGAAATAATAGATTTACTTTCAATTAAAAAAATACCCTTAGATAGTAATGAAACGAACTCTATCAATATAGGAGAGCAACTAGAAGGTGCATTTTTATTGTCTGAGAAAGGAAGCACTCGAGCAAGTGCGATAGGTAGGCTTGTTGGAGTAAATCTTATAGATGATGCTTTGAAAGAGAGCTTAAGAGATATAAGAAATCTTTCTATTCAAAAAAAAACAATAGAAAATAATATTGATAAGACTAAAATTGAACTAGAGGATTATTCTTACCTTAACAAATTACAAGAAAATATAATAGAATTAGAAAAATTAAAGGAACTTATAAGTAAAAAAGTCCATCTTAAAGAACTACTAAGCAAAAATTTGAATGATTATAATTATATTATTAAAGAAATTAATTATTTAAATGAAACAATAAATAATTTAGATAAGATAGAGGTATTAGAAAAAAATATTCTATATATTGAAAATAAATTTAAAAAGCTATCTCTATATAAGAGAATTAACAAAAATTTATATCAAACAAAAGATCAAATTACTTATAATGAAATATTGTTAAATGGATTAAATAATATTCAAAATGTAGACAAAATATTAGATAAAATAATAAGCTTAAAAGATAGATTGAATTTATTAAATAAATTTAAGAAAGAAATCAAAAAGCAAAAACTTGAAAAATTAAGTATTATTGAAATAAATGATAAATTAAAGGGATTAAAATCAGTTGTTAACAATACTACTATTATAGAAGAAAAAATAGATAGATTAAAAAATCTATTATTATTAAAAAAAGAAATGGATTCTATAAATAAAAGTATATATATTGGTGAAGATTATCTCAGTAAATTATATAACTTAGACGAAATAGGCCTAATATTTGACAATTTATATAATTGTATAAATAAATTGTCTCTATTAAGTCAAATTTCTATAAAATTAAAAGAATTTAATAAAGATATGAGAATGCAAAATAAAGCATTAATTATTGCTAAGAATGATATAGAAAGTAATTTAGAAAAATATGAAGAAATACTTATTGAAAATAAAATTTGTCCATTTTGTTTGAGTGTAATAAATAAAGATAAAATAGAGCATATTACAGAACATTATAGTTAAAAGGAGATTACTGATATGGAATATGAAAAAGAATTAGGAGTTTTAAAAAACAATTTAGAAAAAGCTAAAACTTTAAAATATAAAGCTGAAGCTAGATTAGAGCAATTGAAAAAACAAGAAGAAATATTGATAAAAGAACTTGAAGAACTTAAGGTTAGTCCTGAGAATTTAGAGGATGAAATAAATAAATTAACAGAAGAAATAGATATATTATTTAAAAAATCAAATAATTTACTACCTAAAGATATATTAGAAAAGAAGTGATTTTATGATAAATGATATTGACCAATTAAATATTCACATAGAAAAGTTGAAAAACTTTACTTCTAGAGAATTAGGGAAAAAAGAAAAACTTAAGGAACAATTAAATTTTTCTTTGAAAAATTATGAAGATCTAAGTTTAGAAATTGAATTGTTAGAAAAAGTTGTTACCTTATTTCAAAAAACATCTGAGTTTGCTAGGAATCAAGCTAAAACACAAATTGAAAATCTTGTAACCAAATGTCTTCAATATATATTTGAATCAAATGTTAAGTTTGCTATAGAGATTGAAGATTTAAGAAATAAAGCTAATGCTGAATTCTATGTAATAGATGAAACTGAGGATTTACAGATAAAAACTAAGCCAGAGTTGTCTCGAGGGGGAGGGGTAGTCGATATAGTATCTTTAGCTCTTAGAATAGCTTTTCTACAGATCAACAAGCCTAAGATAGAAGGACCATTAATATTAGATGAACCTGCTAAGCATGTAAGCCAAGAGTATATAAATAATGTAGCAGAATTTTTAAAGCAGACTTCCGATATATTTAATCGTCAAATAATAATAATAACTCATGATAACTATCTATCTTCATTGAGTGACATAAGCTATAGAGTAGATTTAGTTGATACTATAAGTATTGTTAAGAAAATACAAGAAGAATAACTACTTGACATATAGAGGCATAAGTAATAAAATAAAGTTGTATAACTATACAAAAGTTTTATAGTTTTCTATGCTAATTGTTTCATTTTAAAATTAAATTAAAAATTGAGAAGGTAGTATGGAACTTGAAAATTTAATATTATAGGAGGTGTTAATTATTGAAGCTTTATATGGAATATTAGGAGTAATAATTGGCCTAATAATTGGATATTTTGTAAGAAAAAATATTGGCGAAGGAAAAATAGGTGTTGCTGAAGATTTAGCAAAGAAAATATTAGAAGATGCTGATAAAGATGCTGAAGCTCATAAAAAAGAATTATTGTTAGAAGCTAAAGATGAAATCCATAGGCTGAGAATGGAATCAGAAAAAGAGACGCGTGAAAGAAGAAATGAAATCCAAAAACTCGAAAAAAGAGTTTTAAATAAAGAGGAAAATTTGGATAGAAAATCTGAAAATATCGAAAAGAAAGAAGAACAGCTAATTAAAAGAAACAAGCAATTAGATGAGAAAGAAACTGCTATTGATAATTTATATGATAAGCAAATACTAGAACTAGAAAGAATATCTGGTCTTAGTACAGAAGATGCTAAGCAAATTCTTTTTGATGATATTGAAAAAGAAGTCTCTCATGAATCTGCAATGATGATTAAAGAAATTGAAAATGAAGCTAAAGAAGAAGCAGAAAAGAGGTCTAAGGAAGTAATCTCTAGAGCGATTCAAAGATATGCTGCTGATCATGTGGCTGAGACTACTGTAACTGTGGTTTCACTACCAAATGATGAAATGAAAGGTAGAATAATAGGTAGAGAAGGTAGAAATATTAGAACACTTGAAACATTGACTGGAATTGATTTAATTATTGATGATACTCCAGAAGCTGTAGTTTTATCTGGATTTGACCCTATTAGAAGAGAAGTAGCAAGGATTGCTTTAGAAAAATTAATAGTGGATGGGAGAATACATCCAGCTAGAATTGAAGAAATGGTAGATAAAGCAAAGAAAGAGGTTGACGGCATTATAAGAGATGTCGGAGAACAAGCAGCTTTTGATACAGGTATACATGGACTTCACCCGGAAATAATAAAATTATTAGGACGATTGAAATATAGAACTAGTTATGGACAAAATGTTTTAAATCATTCTATTGAGGTATCTCATTTAGCTGGAATTATGGCTGCTGAATTAGGTGCTGATGTTAAAATAGCAAGAAGAGCAGGTCTTTTACACGATCTCGGTAAAGCTGTAGATCATGAAGTTGAAGGACCACATGTTGATATTGGTGTAGACTTAGCTAAAAAATATAGAGAGTCTAAGGAAGTGATACATGGTATAGCAGCACATCATGGCGATTTAGAAGCTACTACTGTAGAGGCTATACTAGTTCAAGCATCTGATGCTATATCAGCTGCGAGACCAGGTGCTAGAAGAGAATCACTGGAGAATTATGTTAAAAGATTAGAAAATCTTGAAAATATAGCAAATTCAATTGACGGTGTAGAAAAATGCTATGCAATACAAGCGGGTAGAGAAATAAGAATAATGGTAAAACCAGAAGAGGTCAATGAAGCTAATACTATTCATACAGCAAGAGAAATTGTAAAAAGAATAGAAAGTGAACTTGATTATCCAGGTCAAATAAAAGTAAATGTCATTAGAGAAACTAGATCTATTGAGTATGCTAAATAAAATGAATAAAAATATATAATTTTTTAATATAAAAGAAACCTGCCTAGGCAGGTTTCTTTTATATTAATTTTTCAGAAAAGGTGGTAATATGAAATACGATTTACATGTTCATACAAATTTTTCAGATGGAAAATTTAATCCAAGTGAAATTATAGATTTAGCTTTAGAAAGAGGTTTGGATGGAGTAGCTATAACCGATCATGATACTGTGTCAGGTATAGAAGAAGCTGTAGACTATAATAAAAAGCATGATAATTTTAAAATAATTCCTGGTATAGAATTAGGCTGTATATACAATAAGGAAGAAGTCCATATACTAGGTTATTTTATAGATTATACTTCTAAAGAATTATTAGAAACCATAAAAATACTAAAAGAAAATAGAAATTTACGAGGCTATAAAATTATAGAAAAACTTAAAAGGCTAAATATAGATATAAATAAAGAAGAAATACAGAGCTTAACTAGAGAGGATTTTATAGGTAGATTTCATATAGCTAAACTTATGGTAGAAAAACAATATGTTTCAAATATCCCAGAAGCTTTTGAAAAATATTTAAATATAGATGCACCAGCTTATGTTCCTAAAAAAACTTTAACTATAAAGGAATCTATAGATTTAATTAATAGAAATAACGGAATAGCAGTATTAGCTCATCCTGGGATTTTGAAAAACAAAAAAAATATAATAAACTATTGTATAAAAAGTGGTATACAAGGTATTGAATCCATCCATTCAAAACATTCTAAAGAAGATGTTGAATTTTTTAAAAATTTAGCTAGAAAAAATGATTTATTAATAACTGGCGGTTCTGATTGTCATGGCCAATTATTTAACAATGAGTTGTTGTTAGGCAAGTTTTATATAGATGAAAAAGAAATGCTAAAAATCGAGGAGTCGATATAAATGGATATAGAAAAAAATAAAAGACAAAGACAGTTTCCTACTACTATTGGTACAACTACTTTTGTAAGAATTTATATTTTACATTTGCTAAATGAAAAACATTATTATGGCAATGAATTAAAAGATGAGATAAGTAAAAGGGTGGATTTTAAATGGACTCCAAGTCCAGGTATGATTTATCCACTTTTAAGAGAACTTGAATCATCTAGCTATATAGAAGGATGGTGGGAAGAGCCTACTAAAAGATCTATAAGAAGATATAAGATTACAGATTCAGGAATAAAATATTATAATAATATTGTTTTAAAATATAGATCCTCCTTTAATGATTCTCTTACAATAATAAAAAGAGTTTTGGAAGATATTTATGGCGAGAAGTATTAAAATAAAGGATATTTAGAAAAACTGATCTTTAGATTGGCTTTTGAGGGGTTTTTATCCTTGTAACCATAGCTTTTGTAGCTAAAGAGTACTCAAAGCATTACAGGTCTATTTAACAGCTTTAAGAGGGAGTCGTTATTATACAGGTAAAAACAACCCATGTTTTATATAATTATACATGGGAAAATACAAATATGTAACATTAGTCACAAAATAGTTATTTTGTGACTAATGTTAAGACAAAAATTGAAAAGAGTGATTATTATGTTAGAAATTCCAATTATACTTGAAGATTATCTAAATTATATGGAAACTATCAAAGGAATATCTCCTAGTACCATAAAAGAATATTTTTTTGATTTAAGAGTGTTTTTAAAGTTTTTGAAATTAAGATACAATTTAATAGATGATAATATTAGCTTTAATGATATTCCTATCCATGATGTAGATATTAATTTTATAAGAAAAGTAAATTTACAAGATCTCCACGCCTATATATCTTATGTAGATAAAAGTCGTTCTAATTCAAATCTTACTAAATCGAGAAAAGTTGCCTCCCTCAGGTCATTTTTCGATTATCTCCATTCCAAGCTCAATTTAATAGATTCTAACCCTGCCCTCCAATTGGAATCTCCTAAGTCCAATTCAAGACTTCCGGTCTATCTTACACTTGAGCAATCTAACGATCTACTTGATGCAGCACTTGCAAATAAAAATGAAGAATATAGTAAAAGAGATTATGCTATAATTATGATTTTTTTAAACTGTGGATTAAGATTATCCGAATTATCTAGTATAGACATAGATAAAATAAAAGATGATGATACAATAACAGTTATCGGTAAAGGAAACAAAGAAAGAACTATTTTTTTAAACGAGGCTTGTAGTCAAGCTATAAAGGATTATTTAAAAATAAGGCCTACAAAAGTAAATGATCCAAAAGCATTGTTTATTAGTAAACAAAAAAACAGATTAAGCAATAGAGCAATTCAACATATGATAGATAAATACCTAGGACAAATTGGCTTAGACACTAGTATATATTCAACTCACAAATTAAGACATACAGCCGCCACTCTCATGTATAAGTATGGCAATGTAGATATACGTGCCTTACAAGAGATCCTAGGGCACGAATCAGTAGCTACCACTCAAATATATACCCACATAGATAACGAAAGATTAAAAGATGCTGTTAAAAGTAATCCTTTAGCAAGCAGAAAAAAATAGTCTACATAGACTATTTTTTTATTTCTTTAAAGGTACTTTTATAATATCTCCTGGCTTTAATGAAAGATCTTCTAAATTATTAAATTCTCTTATATTTGCAACCATATCTCTTACATCTAATCTGTTTGGTTTATACTTTAAAGAAATATTCCAAACTGTATCTCCTGGTCTTATATAAATCTCCTTGTATTCTATTTCTGAAGTAAGATTTTGTCCATTTACAAAATTTTTAAAAAATAATAATATTAAAATACCCATAAATAAAGTTATTACTAAGCTTCCTATAAACCTTGTTTTGTTAACAATCTTATATTTTCTCATATTATCCACCTCGCACAATTGTTCTGAACGGAAGTTCTTTATATACATATATTATCACAAACCTTTGTTCTTTGTCAATAGTTTTATAAAAAAAGAACCTTTGTTTGAAATATTTTTTCATATGTGTTATAATTATAAACAATATATGAGTACTATAAGTTTTATAAAATTTTATTAGAAAGAGGTGCATTTTATGTATGAAGATTTGTCTCAAAAGCAAATAGAAATATTATTATATATAAAAAGTGAACTACAAAGACAAGGCTATCCTCCAGCTGTAAGAGAAATATGTAAGGGTGTAAATTTAAAGTCAACATCTACTGTCCATGGTCATTTAGAAAAATTAGAATCAAAGGGATATATAAGAAAAGATCCAACAAAACCAAGGGCTATAGAAATATTAGATAAGAATGATGACTTTTTATTGATTAAAAAGAAAACCGTAGACATTCCTATATTAGGAAAAGTTACTGCAGGAACACCTATTCTAGCAGTAGAGAATATAGAAGATACCTATCCTGTGGCTTTAGAATTAGTTGAAGGTCATGATGTATTTATGTTAAAAGTACGTGGTGAGAGTATGATAGATGCCGGTATAATAGATGGAGATTTAATATTAGTTCAAGAACAATCAACAGCTAAAAATGGTGATATTATTGTAGCATTATTAGATGACGAAGCTACTGTAAAACGTTTTTTTAAAGAGAAAGATACCATCAGACTTCAACCTGAAAACCAATTTATGGAGCCTATATATTCCAGAGATGTTCAGGTTTTAGGTAAAGCTATAGGATTATTTAGGACAATATAAAAATATAGACTACTAAAGTAGTCTATATTTTGTAGTCTATAGTACTATATTTCAATCAAATTCCCTTCTAATAAGTTATTTAATGATCTGTATACTCCAAGCTTACAATGTTCATAAGTAAGGCCACCCTGATAATATGCAAAATAAGGTTCTTTCATGGGTCCATCTGCACTTAACTCTATAGAAGAGCCTTCTATAAATCCGCCTGCGGCCATAATAACTTTATTATCGTATCCAGGCATTTCCCAGGGTTCTGGACTTATATAAGAATCTACAGCAGATGCACTCTGTATTCCTTTGCAAAAGGCCACAACTCTATCACCATTTAATAATTCAACCGCTTGTATTATATCGCTTCTTTCATCTTCTAAATCTGGAACTATTCTAAAACCTAAATTCTTATATACCACCGCAACTAAAAGTGCTCCTTTTACAGCTTCAGATACTATGTGAGGTGCTAAAAACAAACCTTGCAGGGTAGTTCTAGTGGTGCCAAATGTTAAACCACTATCTTTACCAAGTCCTGGAGCGGTGCTTCTATTAGCTATTAGTTCAACCAATTCTTTTTTACCTACTATATAGCCCCCAGATAATGCTATACCTCCTCCTGGATTCTTTATTAAGGAACCAGCCATAATATCTGCTCCTACATCTGTAGGTTCTTTTAAATCTAGAAACTCACCATAACAATTATCTACCATAATAATAAGATCCTTATTATATTCTTTAATTTTAATAATAGCATCTTCTATTTCCTTAATAGTTAAAGCCCTTCTATCGCTATATCCTGTAGATCTTTGTATCATAACAATTTTAGTATTCTCATTTATTGATTCTATAGATTTCTTTATATTAATTTTATTATCTAGCAGATCAACTTCTTTATAATCTATTCCAAATTCTAGCAAATTACCTTTTTCATCTCCAGTTATACCTATTACGGTCTGTAAGGTGTCGTAAGGTGTTCCTGTAATAGATAAAAGTCCATCTCCTGGTCTTAGTATGCCTGACAAAGTAAGACTTAGAGCATGAGTTCCTGAAGCAATTGTAGGCCTAACCAAAGCATCTTCAGTATTGAAAACTTCTGCATATATTTTTTCTACTTTTTCTCTTCCTACATCCCCGTATCCATATCCAGTAGTCCAATGAAAATCTGTAGAGGAAAGATTAGCATTTTGCATTGCTTTAATAACTTTATATTGATTTATTTCTTTAATATTCTCAATGCTTTCAAACTTATCTTTTATAAGCTTCTCCTTATCTTCAACATAATCAATCACACCATTACTTATATTAAATTCTTCATTTAAAAACTTTTTAATTTCATCTTTTAGCATTAAATCACCTTTCTATTGTTTAATCTTAAAACTTTAATTCAATATTTTCATTGGGAATTATAGTAGAAATAGCATGTTTGTAAATAAGTTGATGTTTTTCGTCACTTTTTAAAATTATAGTATAATTGTCAAATCCAATGACACTACCTTTGATTTGATATCCATTTATAAGAAATACCGTAAGATTAATATTGTTTTCCCTAGAAATATTTAAAAATTTTTCTTGTAGATTAATTGTATTAGTCATCCATAATACCTCCCATTGCTTAATATATAGCTTATAACATTTTTTCTATTATATACCTTTCAGTATAATCTTTAAGCGAATCAAAATCTTCAAAATCATCTATAGATATCCACTTTACTCTATTATCTCTTCTAAACCATGTAATTTGTCTTTTAGCATAATTCCGACTCTTCTGTTTAATAAGATTTATGGAATCTTCTAGAGTTAGTTTTTTATCAAAATACATTATTATTTCCTTATATCCAATCCCTTGTAAAGCTACAGAATTCTTATTATAACCCATCTCTAAAAGATTATTTACTTCTTCTATAAGACCTTTTTCAATCATCTTATCTACCCTACTATTAATCCTATCATACAATTTGCTTCTATCCATATTTAAACATATAATAGATAAATTATAGTCTTTATTTTCCTTGCGGAAATCTTTATTATATTCAGACATAGTCTTTCCAGTTATATCATATATTTCTAAGGCTCTTATAACTCTTTTTTTATCGTTCATATTTATCTTTTTAGAGCTTTTAGGATCAACATCTACCAATAATGAATGAAGATAATCTAAGCCCTTATCACAAGCAATTTTTTCATATTTAAATCTTATCTTCTCATCATAAGATACTTTAGTGAAGTTTAAATCATATACTAAAGAATTGATATAAAGCCCTGTTCCTCCAACCACTATTGGTAGCTTTTTTCGCAAATTAATTTTACTTATCAATTCTTTAGCTTTAGTTTTAAAATTTGAAACAGTAAAATCTTCATCCGGATAGATTTCATCAATCAAATGATGTGGTACTCCTTCCATATCTTTTTTTAATATCTTTGCAGTACCTATATCCATATGTTTGTATATTTGCATAGAATCCGCAGATATGATTTCTCCTTTTAAACTTTTAGCTAATTCTAAAGATAATTTTGTTTTACCTATGCCAGTAGGTCCACTTATAACACATAAATTTTCTTTCATTTAATCACCCTTTTAAACAATTCTTAAGAATTGTTTTTCTATATCTTTTTTAGTTAACTCTATTATAGTCGGTCTACCATGGGGGCAAGTATATGGATTATCACATTTTTTTAAACTATCAAATAAAGCCATCATTTCTAAATTTCCAATTTTATCTCCACTTTTAATAGCATTTGTACAGGATATTTTCATTATTTTATCTAACTTGGTCTCATAACTACTCTTAATATTAGTATAAAGCCCATCTAATATATCCAAGAATAAATCTTTTATTTTGGGTTCACCAAACAAGATTGGTACTCCTCTTAAAGCTATAGTATTATCCCCAAAATCTTCTAGTATAAATCCTAGGTTTTCAAATATATCTATATTTTCATTTGTCATATTAATTTCTTCATTGGTTAATTCAATTATAACAGGATATAAAAGTTGTTGAGTTATGATTTCTTCATCTTTATACTCTTTTTTATATTTTTCATACATTACTCTTTCATGAGCTGCGTGTTGGTCAATAAAATATAGTTTTTTCTCATCTTTACTCTCAGCTATTATATAGGTATTAAACACTCTTCCTATAGGCTGTATATCTAATAATATATCTTCTATCTTCTGCTCTGTTACTAATTCATTATCAATATAGTCTTTATTTATGTGACTAGAGTTATTTTCTAAATCTTTTGAGACTTCAGCATAGCTAGAATTATCTATATAAGAATTACTCTCAATATTTTTATTAATATTACTATTAAAATTTGTATAATCATCTTTAGTAAAATCTTTTATAATTATATCTTCTCTTTCTTTTTCTTTATATTCATTATCCGCTCTATTTAAAGGCTCAAACAAGCTAGGCATAGTATCAGATTTTTTATCTGTTTTATCAATAATTTTCATTTTAGGCATAGCTATTGAAGGCATAAGATTTTCTTTTATTAATTCTGAAATAATATCATATATATATTCTGGGTTTACAAACTTAACTTCTTGTTTAGTTGGATGAATGTTCACATCTACTTCATTAGGAGTTAAAAACATATTTAATATAAAAACTGGTAAGCGATTCAAGGGGATTAAAGTTCTATATTCTTTCTCTATTACCTTGGATATATTTAAATTCGATATATATCTTCCATTTATATATAGATATTGATGATTTCTATTCGATCTATAAAGCTTATTATTTGATATATATCCATTTATTTTAAAATTTTCACTACTATACTCTAATGGTATAAGGTTTTTATAATATTCCTTGCCTAACACACTATATATAGTATCTAATAAATCACCTTTTAAAGGTGTCTTTGTAATACTATTAGCATCTTTAATAAAGTTAAAGGAAAGTCCTGGATTGCCTAGTGCAAGTTTATTTATTATATCTCCTACATGATTCGATTCTATATTTATACTTTTTAAAAATTTTTCTCTCACTGGAAGATTATAAAATATATCTCTTATTATTATTGTTGTTCCTTTTGGACATCCAATATTATTAGATTTTATTATTTCACCATTTTTTATAAATACTTGTATACCTACATTTGAATCTTTGGTTTTACTTAAAACCTCAACTTTAGAAACACTAGATATACTAGGCAAAGCTTCCCCCCTAAACCCTAGAGATAATACATTATAAATATCTTCTATAGTTTTAAGCTTAGATGTAGAGTGTCGTTTGAAAGCTAATTTTATATCTTCTTTACTCATTCCTTCTCCATCATCTGTTACTCTTATAAAGGATTTACCACCATCTTTAATCTCTATTATAATATTATTAGATCCAGCATCTATAGAGTTTTCAACTAACTCTTTAACTATTGAAGCTGGTCTTTCAATAACTTCTCCAGCAGCGATTTGTTGTATTGTAGCTTCATCTAACACTTGGATTTTACTCATTTTAATTCTCCTTTAAATTTTCAGCATCTTTAATGAGTTTACTTAATATATTTAATGATTCAATCGGTGTTAATTCATTTATATCTATGCTTCTAATCTCTTCTATAAAGTAGTCTTTTTTATAACTAGATATATCTAATTGATGACTTTCTTTTTTAACTTTTTTTGAGTTATCGTTAATATTAATTTGGTGAATATTCTCTATAGTATTAAGTATCTCATTTGCTTTATCTATTATAATCTTATCTATACCTGCAAGTCTTGCTACTTGAATACCATAACTCTTATTTGTACTTCCTTTAATTATCTTTCTTAAAAATATTATATCATCTCCATCTTCTTTTGCAGACATAGTAAGATTCCTTATATTTTTAAATTTATCTTGCAATTGAGTTAGTTCATGGTAGTGTGTTGCGAATAAAGTTTTAGCTTTTATATTATTTGCTATATAATCAACTACCGCCCAAGCTATACTGAGACCATCATAAGTACTAGTACCTCTACCAACTTCATCTAAAATAATCAAGCTATCTTCAGTAGCATTATCTATAATGTTAGATACCTCATTCATCTCTACCATAAAAGTACTATCACCTTCCGAGAGATTATCAGAAGCCCCAATCCTAGTGAAAATTCTATCTACTATTGATATATCAGCTTCATTTGCAGGCACAAAACACCCCATCTGAGCCAAGAGAGTTATAATAGCTACTTGTCTCATATAAGTAGATTTCCCGGCCATATTAGGGCCTGTAATTATATGAATCATTTCATCCTTGTTATCTAAATAAGTATCATTAGCTACAAATAGACTATTACTAATTAGAGACTCCACAACAGCATGACGACCATCTATAATATTAGTATATCCTTTATTGTTTAATTTAGGCCTAGTATAATTATTTTCATAGGAAATTTTAGCCAAAGAACACACTACATCTATTAAAGCAACTATCTTACTTGAGCTTTGTATTCTAGGTATTTCTTCTTTTATAACATCTCTAATTTCTTGAAAAATCTTATATTCTAAGTTTAAAGATTTTTCTTTAGAATTCAAAATGGTATCTTCCATGTCTTTTAATTCCTCTGTATAGTATCTTTCAGAGTTTTTAAGAGTCTGTTTTCGAATAAAATAATCAGGAGCTTGAGAAATATTAGATTTAGTAATCTCAAAATAATATCCAGCCACCTTATTATAACCTATCTTTAAATTTTTAATACCTGTTTTTTGCTTTTCTTTTGCTTCTAAGTTTGCCAACCACTGTTTACCTTGAGTGTTAGCTTCTTTTATTTTATCTAGTTCTTCATTAAAGCCTATTTTAATTAAACTTCCTTCCTTTATAGTTATAGGTGGCTCATCAACAATAGAATTATCTATAAGATTATATATATCTTTTAAATCATTCATTGTTTTCCCAATATCTACAAGACTATTATCATTGGTATCTATTAGTTTTTCCTTTAATTTTGGCAATATTTCTAAAGAGTTCTTTAATGCTATCAAGTCTCTACCATTGGAACTCCCACTTGAAATTTTGCCTGAAAGTCTTTCTAAATCATATACTTCTTTTAATAGATCTCGAACACTACCCAATAAGGGGAGATTCGATACAAAATATTCAAGCATATCTAGCCTTTTATTTATATGGTCAATATTTATTAAAGGTTCTTCTAACCATTTTTTTAAAAGTCTTCCTCCCATAGAAGTATTAGTTTTATCTAATACATAGATTAAAGCTCCTTTTTTCTGTCTAGAAAGTATAGTTTCATGAATTTCTAAATTTATTCTAGTATTTATATCTAAGATCATATAATCTTTTGCTTCATAAAAAAACAAATCATTTATATGATCTAAACTATATCTTTGAGTTTCATTTAAGTATTCTATAAGTCTAGAGCTAGAGATTATAGAATACATCTTTTGGGATATATCTAATTTATCCAGTGATTTATGGAATAAATCGACTATTGGCTTTTTAAAATCTTCTTCTTCAATATTAATATCTTTATATCTATTAAAGTAAGGGTCTAAACTATTTTTAATTATTTTAATATATTTATTATTTTTAAATAATTCTTCATTACATATTATCTCTCTTGGAGAGATCTTTCCAAGTTCATCTATAATAAATTTATAAAGCTCTTCATCAATAGAACTTAAAAATTCAGTGGTATACATTTCACCTGTAGAATTATCTACATAGCTTAAGCCTACACCATTCTCATCAATATATATAGAAGCTAAATAATTGTTTGTTTTATCATCTAATATATTTGAATCGGTGATGGTACCAGGTGTTACTATTCTAACTACATCTCTTTTTACTATCCCATCTGCTACTGAAGGATCTTCTAATTGCTCACAAATCGCAACCTTATAGCCTTTTTCCACTAATCTACCTATATAGGTCTCTGCAACATGATGAGGCACCCCACACATAGGAGCTTTTTCTGTCCTGCCAATACCTCTTTGAGTCAAAGTTATTTCTAATTCTTTAGATGCAGTAATAGCATCTTCAAAAAACATTTCATAAAAATCACCTAATCTAAAGAATAATATAGAATCAGGATTTCTTTCTTTTACTTCCATATATTGTTTCATCATAGGTGTTAACTTTTTCAAAATTAAACCTCCAATATTTTAAGTTATTGTTCCTTCTAGAGTAAAGGTTTTAACACTATCTATTTTGACGTTTACTATCTTTCCAATTAAGTCTTCTTTACCTTTAAAGTGAACAAGTTTAGCACTTGTTGTTCTTCCATTAAATCTGTCTTCATCATTTTTGCTCTTATCTTCAACTAACACTGATACTGTTTTATCTAATAGACTTTCATTTTTTTCTAATCCTATTTCATTAAGTAAATCTATCAATTTTTGAAATCTTTTATGCTTTAATTTATCTGGAATTTGATCTTCCATTTTCGCAGCTGGTGTACCTTCCCTAACAGAGTAGATAAAGGTATATGCCGAATCAAATCTTACTCTTCTAACTAAATCTAAAGTTTCTTCAAAATCTTCTTCTGTTTCTCCTGGGAATCCTACTATTATATCTGTAGTAATACTTATATTAGGATTTATTTTCCTAACCTTTTCAATTGCATTTAAATAATCTTCTTTTGTATATTTTCTATTCATAAGTTTTAACAATCTATTACTACCCGATTGAATAGGTAGGTGAAGATGATCACACAACTTATCTAAATTACCATAACAATCTATTAAATCATCTGATATGTCCTTAGGATGAGAAGTCATAAATCGAATTCTTTCTATTCCCTCTATATCATTTATATCTTTTAATAAATCTGGAAAGCTATAATCTTCTTCCAATGTTTTTCCATAAGAATTTACATTTTGTCCAAGCAAAGTAATCTCCTTACAACCATTTTTTGCTAAAGCTTCTATTTCTTCTAATATATTAGAAGGTTCCCTACTAGATTCTCTTCCTCTAGTATAAGGCACTATACAGTAAGTGCAAAAATTGTTACATCCATGTATTATGTTTACATATGCTTTAAAACTATACTTTCTATTAGCATCTATACTTTCATCTATTTCCCTGGTGTCTTCAACTATATCTATAACTGTTGATCCTGTCTTTAAATAATTATTTATTAATTGAGGTAGTTTTTGTATATTGTTGGTTCCAAATATAATGTCCACTTGACTATATTTAGACTTTACTATATCAACTACTTCTTTCCTTTGCATCATACAACCACAAACAGCAAGTATCAAATCAGGATTCTCTCTCTTTTCTCTTTTTAATTCACCTAATTTCCCAAAAACCTTATCTTCAGCTGATTTCCTTATGGCGCAAGTATTATATATTACTAAATCACAATCTTTTATCTTATCTGTTAATATATATCCCATTTCTTCCAAGACCCAGGAAATTTTTTCAGAATCATGTTCATTCATTTGACAACCGTAGGTTTGAACCATATATTTTTTTTGCTTATATTTAATAT
>CAZBAK010000035.1:0-6382 GCA_964489715.1 uncultured Tissierella sp.
TTTTAATCCTAGACTTCCTTCTTCTAATTGCTTTGAGGCAAGTCCTAGCTCCTTTGTTCCTTTATGGAGTTCATTTAAGCCATATTTAACTTCTTTTTGACCTTTATTTATATTTTCAACACCTGAAGATAGTTCGTTAGATGAGCTTTCTGCTTGTTTCAATCCTTCTTCTAACTATGATAGACCAGCTATTAATTCATCACTTGAATCTTTTAGCCCTTGTAAAATAATTTTTTGTTTGCTTAATCCTTCTGCCATAGTCTTAGCTGCTTCTTCTCCGCCAACTAGAGCTGCTAGTTGATTTATCACATTGTCAAATCCATCCACATCTTTTAACAAGAGTTCTATAAGCTTTGCTTCCTTTTCTTTTCCTGCCTTTATTTTTACTAAGGCTTCTAAACTCTGATTTAATCCATTACTTAAATCATCCTGTCCATTTTTAACTGTTTCTGTTCCCTTTATTAACTCCTCCATACCTTCATTTAAAGTACTAGTACTTTCTGGAATCTTTTCTATGCCTTTGGCAACTTTATTTGCTCCTTGAGAAAATTCTCTGGCCTTATTACCATATTCAACAGTTCCATCTCCTAAAGCTAGAAATCCATCTCCTAGTTCATCAGCTCCTTTAGATAGGCTGTTTGTTCCTTGACTTATATCTAAGCTCCCCCTATAGGCGCCGTCCATTCCTCCTTTTAACTTTGAAGAACCCTCTAGCAAAGGATTTGATCCATCTTTTAGCTTATCTATACCATTTACTAATTCATCTATTCCATTATCCAGTTGTCCTTGACCATCATATAATTTACCTGTAGCATCATTTAATTTATCACTAGCTTCTACTATACTATCTATACCTTTTAGCAAATCATCTAGATCTTCTGCCATATCCAAACTTTCCATTTCTGGTATTTCAGAAGTAGCAGTAAATGCTATTGGTAACATTTCAAAGTCTACTACATCCGCCTTTATTTCTAAATAACTTGGTAGATCTATTATATCTTCTCCTAAGTTTAAACTCTCCTCTAGCCCCGGTAGGGATACAAAGCTTAAAATTTGGTTGCTTCCATCTGATATAAGTTTTCCTGTATTCATCTCTATATTATCAAATTTATCCATAGGTAATATAACTGCTGTAGCTACTATATATGCTGCATATGCAGTTTTCTTTTCTCCATTTTTCAAACTGATAGATCGGCTGTCTGTATTTATAATATCTATATGAATTTTTAATTCTCCAGATTCTCCAGCTATGTCTTCTGCTCTAACTTCATTCCCATCTAAATAGTATTTAACTTGTGTCTTAATTGGTAGTTTTTTATCGATTTTCCCTTGATAGTATATATCTTTTTCTTCAGTTTCCCAAACCATTTTATTGTTTATTAATTTTGGCTCTTCATCACCTTTAACATTTATTATTTCTTTTAAGATGCTCCTATCTTCTACTTTATTTAAAGGAGTATCTGAATGTAACCATATACTAGAATATCTCTCTGTATCTTTTCCTTCATTATCTAAATTTACATAAACCGTTTCTTCTTTGTAGACTTGGCTATCCGCATAAGCTACACTTTGAAATACTAAACTTAAGATCATTATAGATGCTAGGATTCTAGCCCCCAATTTATTTGCTTTCATATGCCACTCTCTCCTCTGTATGTTTTTCCTTATTAGTTTTTTCTTTCTTCTTATTCCATCCCATAGTTGTTGCACCTATGAGCCCTTCTCCAGCTATCAATATTCCTGGCAAGACAAATAGTATCAGTACTGTACTTATCAAGGCTCCTCTGGCTATCATCCCACTTAGACTCTTTACTAGCTCCATCTTAGAGATAACTGCTACCCCAACTGTAGAAGCAAAGAAGGCTAATCCACTGGTAATAATAGATTTTGCTGATTCCTTAACAGATATATTCATAGCTTTAAATTTGTCATGGCCATTTTCTAATTCTTCTTTAAATCTAGTAGTCAATAATATGGCATAATCCACCGTTGCTCCTAGTTGAATAGAACCAATAACTATTCCAGCTATAAATGGTATTGAATTTCCCAGATAAAACGGAACACTCATATTTATAAAAATAGCTAACATTATAGATAAAATTAAAAATAGAGGTATAGCTAAGGATTTAAATACTATTAATATAATTCCAAATACTGCCATAAATGATATAACATTTACCTTTTTGAAATCTCTATCTGCTATTCCAACTAAGTCTTTAGTTAAGGCCCCTTCTCCTGTTATAAGGCCATTTTCATCATATTTTTTTACTATCTTATCTATTTTTTCTATTTGTGCATTTTCCTCTTCTGTAGCTGCCTTAAACTTAGAGTTTACAAGGACCTGCTTATAATCACCTTTTTCAAACTTTTCTTTTACCTGATCAGGAAGAAAGCTTTCTGGTACTCCAGGACCTATTAATTTTTGATAGCTTAAAGTATTTTCTATACCCTCTACTTTTTCAATTTCATCTATCATATTTTTAACTTCATAATTTTTAAGATCCTTAGATAGTACAATCATATGAGTTGTCATCATGTTATAGTCATCTTTAAGTTTTCTAAAGGCTACTATGGAATCCATATCTTCAGGTAAGGATTCATCTAGATTGTAATATACATCATTATTTCTTTGACCATAAAAAGCTGGTAGAAACAAGATTATTCCAATTACTATAAATACTCGATAGTGCTTAGTAACTAAATTTGCTAGACCGTTAAACTCTGGCAATATGGTTCCATGGCTGAATTTATGGATTAATCTATCAAATACTAGGAGAAATGAAGGTAAGACCACTAGTACAGAAACAACTCCAAATATTACACCCTTAGCCATTACAAAACCTATATCTTTACCTATGCTTAGTTCCATAAAGGCTATGGCTAAGAAACCTGCTATAGTTGTTAGAGAACTACCAAATATAGAAGATGCAGTTTTAGCTATAGCCTTTCCCATAGCTTCTTCCTTATCCTCTAGCTTACTTGATTCTTCTTCATATCTATGAAGTAAAAATATGGAGTAGTCTAAAGTTACTCCTAATTGTAGCACTGCTGCCAGAGATTGAGTGATATAGGATATTTCTCCAAGTAATATATTAGTTCCCATATTATATATTATGGAATAGCCTATACTTATTAATATTATAAAAGGTACTATTGTAGATTCCAGGGTCAACATCAATATTATTGTTGCCAATACTACTGCTATGCCAATGTAAATAGGTGTCTGTTTATCTGCCAACTCTCTAGTATCTTTTAAAACTACTGACATTCCACTTAAAAAACTTTGCCTATCTAGTTCTCCCCTTATCTCACCTATGGCTTCTTGAGTTACTGGAGATGAAGATTCAGCCGTAAAATCAATCATTAGCAGGGTGGAATTATCCCTATAAAACATTTCCTTTAATTCATCTGGTAACATATCCTTGGGAACAGTAATATCTACAAAATCATCTACCCAGGTTATCCCATCTACTCCTTCTATATCTAAAAGTTTTTCTTTTGTCTTTAGGACGTCCTTGGCTTCCATATTTTCTATGATCAGCATACCACTGGCTGCATCATTAAATTCCTTACTCAATATATTTTTCCCTTTAACTGATTCCAATTCTTCTGGCAAATAATCTAAAATCTCATAGTTAATTTTAGTCATTATATTGCCATATATAGCTGGTATCAATAACAAGGTAGCAATTATCAATACCAATTTTCTATGCTTTGCTATAAAACTTCCAAATTCATTCATATTGTCAACTCCTATATAATCTTCCTTATTGTGTCAAATAAAACTACTTTCATTTCATCTATACTGGCTGGTTCATTTAAAACTATAGAGCTATAAGATACTGATCCAACTAAGTCTACAATAATAAATAATAGTTTTTCTATATCTTCTTTCTTCATGTCTGTATCTTTGTATTCATTTTCAAACATTAAATAAAGATCATCTATTTCCTTATAATCTTTACGAGCTTTTTTATAAACAGCCCAAGATAAGTTTTTATGGATGAGTTTAAGCATCAACTTTTCCTCTTCAAAAAAGTTAATAATATAGTCTATAAAATATAAAAGCTCTTGACTAAAATTTTCAAAAGTCTTTGTTTTTGTTGCCTTTATACCATCTCTGAGAACCTTAGTACTTTTATTTAAAATTATTTTATCCAAAACATCATACTTGTCTTTAAAGTAAAGGTAAAAAGTTCCCTTAGCAACTCCTGCTCTTTTTACTATGTCATTTATAGCGGTATCATTTATTCCCTTTTCAGTAAATAGATCATAGGCGGCAGAGTAAAGTGAATTTTCTTTTTTTATCTTATTTATTTCTGCTTTTGTTAGCATTTATATACACCTCCAATAATTTGAAAAGTATTAATGACCATCAGTCATTTAATATAAATTATATTATAGTACTATAATGACCAATGGTCAAGTTTTTATTTTGAATTATATATATCTATATAAAATAATAAAAAATGCTCCTATAGATTTCTCTACAAGAGCATTTCTTTATGATTTTATTCCCATATTTATTTTTCCATGTGTATATCCATCTGAGGATAGGGCATGGATATTTCTTCCTGATCAAATCTCTTTTTAACCTCTTCCAATATATCATAGTATAAAGTCCAGTAGTCTTCAGCTTTGGTCCAGGCTCTAAGGGTAAAGTCTACAGAGCTATCTCCATGGTTAGACATTCTAACAAAGGGCTCTGGATCTTTAAATACCAGGGGATGAGCATTTATTATGTCTTTTAAAAGAGCCTTAACTCTTTCCTCATCTTCTTCATAGGCAACTCCAATTGTCCAATCTACCCTTCTAGTTTCCTTTACCGAATAGTTGGTAATATTTGTATTGGATAGGTTTGAGTTGGGAATGTAGATTACCTTGTTATCAGGGGTTACCAGGCTTGTGTTAAGTATATTTATAGCCTCAACACTTCCACTGTAACCGTCTGCTTCTATATAGTCTCCAACATCTATAGGCCTAACTATAAGTAAGAGTATTCCACCGGCAAAGTTTGCAAGGGATCCTTGAAAGGCAAGGCCTATGGCAAAGCTTCCAGCAGCTAGCACAGCCACAAAGGATGATGTCTCAACTCCCAGTATGCCAACTACGCTTATGGCCAAGAGCACCTTAAGTATTCCACTTACCAGTGACATTACGAAGGGCTTAAGTGTATTATCAAGCTTTGACTTTTCAACTTGCCTTCCTATTATCTTTACAAGTTTTTTAATAAGTAAAAGTCCTACAATTGCTACAATTATTGCCAGGGCTAAACTCTTTGCCAATGGTATAAGATTGTTTATCAAAATATTTTCCATTTTCTTCCTCCTTCCCTAGCTATTATACCCTGATTTTTTCTATTTAATAAAAAAAGTCCTAAAAACTCATAGGAGCTTTCAAGACCTTAAGAATATAGTTAAATTTAATTTTTTAAATCTTTTTCACCATAATTAAAACTGGATTCCAACTATCCCAAATAGTTTTAAATGTTTCTAACTTTTTAAAGCCTAAACTTTTAAAAAATCCTACATTTGCATCAGGCTTTTCTTGGAAATCTTCCTTTAGTAGCTTTACTTGCATATATTCATAATTTTCCTTAGCATAATCTTCACAAGCATAGTATAGTTTTTTACCAACACCTAGGTCCTGGTAAACCTCTTTAACTCCTACAGCATGTATCTCACAAGTATCCTTGCTTGTTTCCCTTAGAGTTAAAAATCCTATTGTCTCTTCATCATTTTTTGCTACCCATAGCGGTAATTCCTTTGCATCTTCAATATATTTCTCCATCTCATCTGATACTTGAATCCAATCTGGTAAGTCTAAGATTACTTCTCTTACAATTTTAGATTTTTCTTCAATATTGATCACACGATATATATTAAGATTATAAAGATAAATAATAACCCCTCCTCTATGTAGTTTTATGATTATATTTAAATCTACTTCTTTGTCATTATTATAACACATTAATTGGAAGCTACCACTATAAATCCTAAAGTTTTTTAAAATTAGATATTTTCTTTAGCTAATCTCATATATTAAGCCTACTAAAATTTTAGTAGGCTTAATATATGAGATAGATTTTTTATGGTTTACATACTTTACAAGCCCTATATCCTGAGGCTATAGCTTCTTCTTTGCTATCAAAAAACACTCTGTTTTCTTCATTTGGATGTACCCTACAAATTAAGCCATGGAATACTTTTGTGTTATTATTACCTATATATTTTGTATCTTCTGTCATTTGATTGGCTAATTTAATATTATCATATACTTCTTTTGTAACTACAGTATCTCCACCTAATAGATAAGAATGTTGTGAATTAGATTTTATATATTGATTGGTTATAGGAGATAAACTTTTATTAGTAGTTAAGAG
>CAZBAK010000035.1:6482-16421 GCA_964489715.1 uncultured Tissierella sp.
AAAAGGAGAAACTCTCCCTGCTAGCTATACTCAGGTGCTACAAGCGTGTTCGTAGGCTTTTATAAGAGCCTTTCCTGTTTCTTTTTCTTCCTCAGTTAATTTATCTGAGCCTATTAGCTTATCTAGTTCTTTATCCTTATCTAAATCTATAAGATGATTTCTAAATAGATATACTAGATTTTGGATTTCTTCTCTTTCTATATTTAGTGATCTTATAAATTTACTCTTATCCCTTCTGTATATATCTAAAATTATCCTGGAGAAGTCTTCAATATAGGCTCCATCTAGATTGTTGTATAGTTTAAAGATCTTGGAGATTTCTTCTTTAGAAAAGTTATCCTTCTTTAAATAATTGAATATTTTCTCTATATAGTCTGGCTTTTTTCTTAAGATAGTCCAATCTGCCCAGTATAGTTCTTCTATAAGCTCTAAACTTTCCTCTTTTGTCAAGCCATCCTGCTCCATAAGGTCTACTATTCTTTCTTCTATGGTTATTTTAGCTTTCTTCAAGATAAATCCCTCCTTAATAGCTCCTTTACTTTATTTCTCTTTCTTTTCTTCTTTGAACTCAGTTACTCTTTCTCTGATTCTAGGGAAGGCTTTTTCTAGACGTCTATGAACATAACCTCTGTTTTTTCTTAGCTTATTGTATTCTTCCTCTAGTTTAAGTATTTCCTCTCTTCTCTTTTCTCTAGTGGACTCCAATTCAGCCTTGCTATCTTCAATTTTACTGTGTATAGTCCTTCTTGTCTTAACTGCCGTAGCCATTCCCTTATATATATTTTCTCCAATATCATCTGAATAAGTTCTTAGGCTTGCTGCCATTTCATCTAGTATACCTATATGTCTGTTTATATTTATAATCCCTAGAACAGTTACAATAAAGTCTGCTAGAAAGTATAATAAAAATACAGCTAGCAGGATATTGCCTACTAGATTATCAAATAGGGATATAAATCTATCTATAGAGGGATGGACTATATTTAGCATAAATACAGCTCCAAGCCCCCAGGCTATGGAAAAGGATAAGCTTATATAGCCCTTAAGATTAAAGGGCATATGGCTATAGTCCCACCATCTGGTATTAAATATTTTTTCTAAGATATAACCAGTAATATACTCTAAAATTGATGTAAGTATAAAAGAACCTAGAAATAATATTATAAAGTTATCTACTAGGGAGCCTAGGAAAAATATAAGTATGGACATGCCAAAGCCATATATGGGAGTTACAGGTCCATTTAAGAAACCTCTATTTACAAATTTACCACTTGTTACAGCATGGAAGGAAACTTCTACACACCATCCTAAAAAAGAATAGATTATAAATATCCATGCATATTCTAATATTGAGTAATCCATCAGGGTCCTCCTAAGCTATTATCCTATAATTCTTCTATGTAGATTGCTGGTTTTTTGTTGAAAAAGAATACTCCTACTCCACCTATACCCACATGGGTAGCTACAACACTTCCTATTCTTTCTATTATAATGTTTTTAGGATTTATATTTTTTATTACCATATTCTTTACATACTCCACAGCCTCTATATCTCCTGCGTGACTTATTGCTATTATTTGATCTGGAAATTCCTTTATGCGTTCATTCATAATATCTATAAGTCGCTTGAGGGATTTCTTTCTTCCTCTAACCTTGTCAATAGCAAATACCTTGCCCTCCTTTAAATCAACTAAGGGCTTAATATTTAAGGCTCCACCTATTATTGCCTGGCTCTTACTTATTCTACCACCTTGAGATAGCCAAGTTAGGTCATCTATGGTAAATAGGTGCTCAATATTTTTTACATTTTCTTTGGATATCTCAACTATTTCTTCAAAGCTCTTACCCATTTCAGCAAGTTTAGCTCCTTGGTGGACTATTAAACCAGTTGCCAAGGCTCCTGACTTAGTATCTATAACCTTTATCTTTCTCTGGGGATAGAGAGTCTTTAATTCTTCAATTACCAAATAGGCAATACCATAGGTTCCTGATAGTTCTGAGGAGAAGGCATAGTAGATTATATCTTCTCCCTGGGAAAGGTATTTTTCGAATAATTTATATATCTCCTTGGGAAAGGGAGATGAAGTCAATGGCCTTATACCTTTTTTCATCTCTTCATATAGCTTATCTGTATCTATATCTATCTTATCTAAATACTCTTTAGAATTTAAATTTACCCTAAGAGGTAATACATCTATCCCATATTTTTCTATAAGCTCCTCTGGTAGATCTGTTGTACTGCCAATTATTATTTTAGTCATTTTCTCTCTCCTGTAATATATAATATTTTTTATGTATTTTATTTTAGTTTAAACTAGGATATTTCTTAGATTACTAGATATTATATCATATATTTAATATTTGCAATCCTCTAGATAATTTAAAAATATTTCTCTTCTAAAGCTCTATTTCCTGCCAGCCTTTATATTTTTTTATGATATACTGGGATTAAATATAAGAGGAGGGAGATTTATGAGAGAATTTAATTCTAACAGTCTTTTTTTATTCACCATTGCAGGCCTGGTAATAGCTTTTGTTATAGCCCAGTCCTTGTTTTTCTTGGTCAAGGCCTGGAGAAGGGCTAGGGAGTTAGGTATGGAAAGCAAGACCTTAAAGAGAATTGCAAGAAGTAGTGCTTTCTTTACTGTGGCACCTGCTATTTCCATAATTCTAGGTGTTATTACCCTATCTAAGTTTCTTGGACTTCCACTACCCTGGCTTAGACTTAGTGTTTTAGGTGCCCTTACCTATGAATTACCTGCGGCTACATCCACTGCTGCAGCTCTTGGAGTTTCTATTGCAAATGATGTTACAGATCCAGTAGTTTACTCAACTATTGCCTGGGTTATGACCCTAGGTATCCTGTCTGGAATAGTTGTCATCACCCTATTTTTAAAAAGAATCCAGGGTGGAATAGACAAGATACAAAAACGTGATAAAAAGTGGGGAGAGATCTTTCTTACGGCAATTTTCTTGGGTATGATATCAGCCTTTTTAGGCATGATCTTTTCAGACATTAGACTGGGTTTAGTTGGCTGGATACCAGTTTTTATAATGATTGTCTCATCTATAATAATGATAATATGTGGATATTTTGTAAAGGTTCATAAGGTCAAATGGTTGGAAGACTATGCTCTGCCTATAAGCATGCTGGGTGCCATGGCTCTTTCCATACCAATTACTCACTTAATAGGATAGGAGGAAAATTTATGAAAAATAAGGCATATAGTGAAAAGATACATGTATGGGGAAGGATATGGTGTTCACTGGCAATCTTGATGTTTATATCTTTTCCCCTTGCTGCTAGTATTTATTATTCTGCTTGGCCTAGTGCCAGTGGTTTGTTCAAGGGACTGCTGGGTGTGGCCCCGATCTTTTGGACAGTTAGTATAATAGAGGTCTTTACCTTTGCCCCTATGCTGGGTTCAGGTGGTACTTATTTAGGTTTTGTAACTGGAAATTTAACTAGTCTTAAGGTTCCCTGTGCTATGAACGCCCTAGAAGCAAATGATATAAAGCCAGGAAGTGAAGAAGCTGAGGTTGTTTCAACCATAGCCATAGCTGTTTCTTCCATAGTTACAACTCTGATTATCTTTATTGGAATCTTGCTTCTTTCAAGATTACAACCTATATTGGAATCTCCACTACTGGCTCCTGCCTTCGACAATATATTGCCTGCACTTTTTGGTGCCCTGGCAGTGGTCTTTATTTCTAAGGATTGGAAGATTGCAGCTGCTCCTATGATCTTTATGATAGTTTTATTTGTAGCCATTCCTTCACTGGCTAGTTCAGTTAGTATAATGGTACCAGTTGGAGCTATTATAGCTATAGGAGTTGCAAGAATTCTCTATAAAAAAGGATTACTTTAAAAGCATAAAGGAGGTATCTAAATGTTAAAATATATTATTGCAGGGCTTGTTTTACTTCTATTAATAATTATAGCCATACTTATTTTCAATACTTTGAAATTTAAGCCCTCGGAAGAAAAGCCTGTGGAAGCTTTTGAAATGGATTTAGATGAAGATGCCATAGTGGAAAGATTTCAAGAAATGATTCGATGTAAGACAGTTTCCTATAAGGACACTAGCCTTGAAGACGAGGAGGAATTTCATAAATTTAGGGCCTTGCTAAGGGCTAGCTATCCTAGGGTAAATCAACATTGTCATCTTGAGCACATAGGTAGAAGTGGACTTCTCTATCATTGGAAGGGCAAATCTTCCAGAAAGCCAGCTGTCTTTATGTCCCACTATGACGTAGTTCCAGTAAATAAGGATCAATGGGATAAGGAGGCTTTTGCAGGCATAATAGAAGATGGTGTGCTTTGGGGTAGAGGTACTTTAGACACCAAGGCCACCCTTTGCGGAATTATGGAAGCAGCTGAGCATCTAATAGAGGATGGCTTTGTACCGGAAAATGATATTTATCTTTCCTTTTCTGGTGATGAAGAGACCAACGGTGCCAGTGCCAAGGATATTGTAGCCTTTTTAGAAGATAAGGGAGTAAAGCCCTTTATGGTTCTAGATGAAGGTGGAGCCATAGTTGAGGGAGTTATACCTGGAGTTAAGGAAAAGGCAGCTCTAGTTGGAACTGGAGAAAAGGGAAAGATGCATTTGAGACTTTCTATTAAAAGTGGAGGAGGCCATGGCTCAACTCCACCTCCTATAAGTCAAATTGGAAAGCTTGGAAGGGCAGTAAACAAGATAGAAAAGAGTCCCTTTTCCTTCTATCTATCTCAACCAGTAAAGGATCTCTTTAGGACCACAGGCCCCTATTCTTCTTTTGGACTTAGGATGGTATTTGCAAATCTATCCTTCTTCGCCCCCCTCTTAAATTTACTGACAAGACGAGTAGGTGGAGAGCTAAATGCCCTAGTTAGGACAACTGTTGCCTTTACTAAGATGAGGGGAAGTGACACCATAAATGTTATGCCTCCCTTTGCCAGCATTGAAGGAGATATAAGAGTTATGGAGGGAGATACAAAGGAATCTATAATCAGGGAAATTAAAAGCAAGATAAATGATGAGGATATAATAGTTGAAGCCTTGGACTATATACCAGTACATCCATTTTCAGATATAAACACTGAAGCCTGGTATATTTTAAAGGAAAGTATTCACTCTATTTGGCCCCAGGTTATAGTTTCTCCCTACCTAATGATAGCCTGTAGTGATTCCAGATCCTATACAAAGATAAGCGAAAATGTATTTAGGTTTTCAGCCATGGAGCTTAGTTCAGAAGAAAGAAAGCTGATCCATGGAAACAATGAAAGAATACCCCTAGAAAAGCTTATAGATGCAGTTAAATTCTTCTCATCTACCATGACCAGACTATAAAAATTGCTTTAAGAAAATCGGGAGCTCAAAGAGCTCCCCTACTTTTTTCATATATAAAGCTACAGCCTTGTCAGATTTAAAGAGCCCAAACTTTTTCATATAAAAGTTCCAGCCTCCTAATATAAAAAGGATACTTTCATGTAGAGTTCTACTTGAAAGTATCCTATATTTTATCTATTTAATCTTCTAAAAATCCTATACCTACAGTTCCTGGACCTGAGTGGGCTCCTACTGTAATACCTAGATCACTGCTTATTATCTTGGTTTTATTGCTTGCATTTTCTCTTAAATAATCATATACATAGTCTCCATCTTCTTGGGCTAGGGCATTTTGGATGGTTATTATAGCATTATGGATATTATCTATTCTTCCTAGGGCTACATCTACCATAGCTTCCAGTGACTTTTTCCTTCCGATTATGGGTTTAACTACCTTTACCTCACCATCTACAAACTCACTTATTGGCTTGATATTGATCAGCTTGCCTAGAAAAGCAGCTGCTCCACCTATTCTGCCCCCAGCATTCATGTATTTTAAACTATCTACTACAAATATAGTATTTAAGTTTGGAATCATCTCTCTTGCTCTTTTCACAATTTCATCAAAGGCCTTATCCTCTTTTATCATGCCTGCAATCCATATTTCTAAGGCTGCCTGTCCACTGGCACAGGTCTTGGAATCAATTATCTCCATTTCAATATCATCATATTTTTCTTCTAGCATCTGCTTTCCTAAATTGGCTGCTTCAAAGCTAGTGGATAGTTTTGAAGATATAGTTGTCACTATAAATTTTCTAGCACCTTTAGAATATTGCCTTTCAAATGCAGAAAGCCAATCATAAGGATTTGGAACAGAGGTCTTTGGAACATCTTCTGGCATTAACTCCATGTGTTCAAAAAACTCAATAGCAGTATAGTCAATGTTTTCCTTTAAGTAATCTGTATTTTCAAATTTAAAATAAAATGGGACTTCAGCAATACTATATTCTTTGAGAAAGTCCTGTGATAATCCTCCTGAAGAATCAACTACCTGGAATATTTTTTCTTCCATATAATTACCTCCCTATAGCTATAGGCTATCACATTTCAGCCTAAAATCAAATAGCTATTTAACACAATCTCTTAATCTTTTAATCTTTTTTCAGCTGATCTAGCATGGCCTATTAAACCTTCTCCCCTTGCCATCCTAGCTGCTATTTCTCCTATGTTTTCTAGACCTCTTTTATCTATCCTTTGATTGGTAGCTGTCTTTGTAAACATAGCTACTGAAACCCCACCTGTATATCTGGCTGCCTTAACAGTTGGCAGAGTGTGGTTGGTGCCGGAAATATAGTCACCAAAGACTTCAGCTGCATTTTCACCTATAAATAGAGAGCCATAGTTTATCAACTTATCTATAGCTGCTTTTTCATCCCTTAGGTGAAGTTCCAAGTGTTCTGGTGCATACTTATTTGATATTTCATAGGCTTCTTCTAGAGAATCCACCAGGATAACTTCTCCATTCTTTTCCCAGGAAATCTTAGCTATTTCCTTGGTTGGCAAATCCTCTAGTTGCCTTTCAACTTCCCTTATAACCTCTTGTCCAAGTTTTTCATCATCAGTGATTAAGATTCCCTTGGCTTTTTTATCGTGTTCACACTGGGCAAGTATATCTGCTGCTATATATTCAGGCTTGGCATCCCTATCCCCTATTATCAAGACTTCACTAGGACCTGCTAAAAAGTCTATACCTATTTGTCCAAAGCACTGCCTCTTTGCCTCTGTAACAAATTGATTGCCTGGACCTACTATTTTATCCACTGGATCCATTTGTTCTATTCCATAGGCCATGGCAGCTATGGAATGAGCTCCACCCATAACATATATTTCATCAGCACCTGCTATATCCATAGCTACTAGTGTAGCAGGATGGATCTTATTGGTTGAATGCATTGGAGGTGAGCAGGCCACTATACGATTTACCCTTGCTACCTTTGCTGGAACTACAAGCATAATAGCTGTTGAATATAGGGGATAGCCTCCTCCTGGTACATAGCATCCTACATTTTCAATAGGTAAGATCTTATGACCTAAGAAAACTCCTGGAACTACTTCAAAGTCATGGATTTCCTTAGATGAGTTTTTTTGTTCTATGGCAAATTTTCTCACATTTTCAGCTGACTTTTTTATGTCCTCTATCAATTGGGGATCCAGCTCCCTATAGGCTTCTTGAATCTCTTCTTTTTCCACCAAGAGTTCTTTTCTATGGCAGCCATCAAATTTTTCATTGTATTTTAAAATTGCCTGATCCTTATTTTTTCTTACATCCCAAATAATATCTCTTACACCATCTTCTAATTCTTGTATTTCTTCAACTGTTTCCTCAACAGCCCCTTTAAGATAAATCATCCCTTCTCCTCCAATATAGCTATCTATTTTAAGAATACTTTTAATTTTACTTTATTATACCAGTATACTTTATTATGCTAATTTCGTAAAGTGTGATTCCATATTTACTATAAAAAGCTAGTAGGATTTCCATGTTTGGTTTTTTCCCAAATCCTTGGCCTTGTAGAGAGCTTGATCTATGCGGAAATAAAGTTCATCATAGCTTTCAGAAGCCTTTCTTTCTCCCACTCCAAAGCTGGCAGTATAGCTTCCAACTACAGGGTTATTTGCTTCTTCTATACTCTTTCTAAACTTTTCTGCGGCACTATAGGCTCCTTCTAGATCTGTATGAGGCATTATAATGACAAATTCCTCTCCACCTATTCTCACTAAGCTGTCTGACTGTCTTGCATTGGCTCTTAATATATCTGATATTTCTTTTATAACAAGGTCTCCTACTGGATGTCCCCACTTATCATTTATATCTTTAAAATTATCAATATCTAGTATAGCTGCAGATATGGAGTAATTATATCTTTCCGCCCTCTTAAATTCTGAGTCTATTATACTTTCTAAATACCTTCTGTTATAAAGACCACTCAGCTCATCTCTATTTGACTTATCCTTTAAAAGCTTTTCCGCCTCTTTTTGCATGCTTATATCAGCTGCACTTATTAATACTGTTTGTTTTCCATTGTATAGTCCTGCTGTTACAGAAAGTAAAATATTAATTATATTTTCTTCTTTATCTCGGATCATAGTTTCTATTCTTTCAGAAGCCTTATCCATTTCAGCCTGGTCTATAACTTTTATTATGTCTAGATCTATCCAATCAACATCCTCTTTTATATTGAGCTTTCTATCCTGTCTCTCATCTAATTTTATCATCTCTTCTGCATCAGAGTTCATCATCATAATATCTCCATTTTCATGGACTAAAAACAAGATCCCCTTCATAGAATAAAATAACTTTTTAATATTATCACTGCTTATGTCTATTTCCCTAAGTGCATATTTCATAGCTTTACTTAGGGGATAAAAGCTAAAGGAGGTTATCATTATTATGGTAAGTATAATAGCAAAAAACAAAAACCACTCTGTTCTCTCTATAAGGGATATGGTCTCCTGAGATTCAAAGTCATATTGGCATACTATATCATCCATTATTTCTAAAAAAACTTTTTCATTCTCATTTATAGTCTTAATTTCTTCCACTATAAGATTCTTATTATACTTATCTTCCCTAGTTATTTCTAAAACCCTTCTAGCTGAAGCTAAGATATTTTGAAAGTAAGGCTCTGCTTCTATGTATTTTTCCCTTATCTCTCCACTGTTTCTTCCTCTTAAACTAGCTTTTTCATCTACATTTGTAAGATCTACTTGTGTTCTTTCTAAATTATTTGTTGTTGATTCCAATTCTTTTAAGTATTCCTTCTTTTCATCCCTATTTTCACTTGTATATATCCTAAATATATCCTTACTTATTTTTTGGCTTCTCATTCTCTGTCTACCTGAAGCATTTATCAATTTAGACATGTCCCTGCCCAGGCTGATTTGATATTGAATAACAGCCTGCCTAGTCATAAAGAGTGTGGCCAATATAAGCATCCATATGACATATCTCTTTTCTATAGTTTTATATATTTTTTTATAGTCCATATATGATTCCCCAGTATAGTATTATCCTTCTATCATATCACTTGGCATTTGTATTATACAAGTCCTAGTTAGAAAACAAGGCTCCAATTCTAGTTTTAGAATTGGAAGCCCTATATTTCTTATAAATTTATAATTTGAATCTATTTACTAGATCTTCTAGTCTGTGAATTATACTACTTAGATTGTCTGTGTTTCCAGAGATAACTTCTATAGTTGCAGCTTGCTCTTCCATGGAAGCTGAAAGCTCTTCTGTGGATGCAGCTGTTTCTTCTGATATAGAAGATATATTTTCAATAGACATGGTTACTTCTTCCTTGCCCTTGTCTACACGAGTTAATCTTTCTTCCAAATCAGTGATTGCTTCTATTGAAGTTGACATGGCTTCATAGATTTCTTCAAAAGCTTCCTTAGATTGAACTAAAGATTCATTTGCTTCTCCTAAGGCTTCTTCTGAGATATCCATATTGCCTCTTGTAGCATCTACTTCATTTTTAACATTTTCTAATATTTTTTCTATATTACCAGTAGCTTCTCCTGTTTGTTCAGATAGCTTTCTTATCTCTTCAGCTACAACTGCAAA
>CAZBAK010000035.1:16521-17605 GCA_964489715.1 uncultured Tissierella sp.
CCATTTCTTACAGCCTCTATTATTTCTTCAGAAAGAACATTCAATTTATTTGAACCATTTTCTGTATCTAGGGCCTGCTCCATAGAAGCATGTGCCAGTTCTTCCACAGTCTTGGAAACTTCATTTATAGCCTCAGTTGTTTCACTGGTAGCTATTGTTAGGTTTTCGGTGTTTTCTACTATGTTTTCTGTAGTATCATTTATTGCTCCTATTATCTCTCTGATTTCTTCTCTTAGGACCATAGTAGCATTATATATGATTCCTGTTTCGTCCTTGCTTTTAGCTAGGTTTTCTATTTCCTTTGTTTCTTCTATAGCTGTTAAGTCTAATTTTGCTGTCTTCTCCAATATACCTGTTACTGCTATAATTGGCTTAGATATTCTTCTACTCAATATTACTGCTAAAGCTACTGCCAATAGTGAAGCTATAATTATAATTGCAATTATAAAATATACTGTAGTATACATTTCTGCCAATACTTCTGGCTTTGGAACTGTCATCATAAGTACTTTACCATCTTGCATTTTAGAATAGCCCATAATCTTATCTTCATTTTCAAAGTTAGTTTCAAGAACACCAGATTCATTTGAATCTAATTCATCTGCTATTTTAGCAAAAGATCCATCTGCAACTGTTCTAAGATTGCTGCTTTCATCTAAACTAGGATGAATAAGATAGTCATAATCTTCACTAAGCATAAAGGCATAGCCTGTATCATATGCTTCTATATCTTCAACCATTTCTACTAGGCTATTTACATTCATATCTATTCCTACAACGCCTATGGTTTCACCATTCACAACTAAAGGGGTAGAATAGGTCATTACATTTTGATCTGCATTATTTATATAAAAATTACTCCAACTTGCTTCTCCTGTCTTTATAGCATCATAGTAAAATGATCCTGCTGGATCATCTTCTGCTACTCCTGCCAGATTTGTAGGTATTGAACTTATTAGCTTTCCATCTTCATCTACTGCTGCCCAAATTCCTTCTGTTCTTCCTGAATATCTAGAATCAATAGCTACATAAACACCTGCAAGTTTATCAGTTTCTACAGCTATTCTCTCTATTAAGGGTGCTA
>CAZBAK010000036.1:0-17196 GCA_964489715.1 uncultured Tissierella sp.
TAGAGGAATTTATAGAAGATGAAGATGGAAAGTATGTAAGATGGCTAGATGTTATTGGGCTTTCTGATGAAAAAGTTTTGACAGATATATGCGATAAATTCCACATACATCCTCTTGTAATAGAGGATATATTGAATATCGATCAAGTTCCCAAGGTGGAGGACTATGAAAATAGCTTATTTGTTGTAGCTAAAAATATAATCTTAGAAGAGGATGGCTTAAGTCAAGAACAGATTTCATTTATGATATATAAGGATAAACTCATTTCTTTTAGATTTAAGGAGACAGGTATATTTGATGAGATAAAGGGTAGATTAAGAGATGGAACCGCCCTTAGAAAGAACAATCCTGATGATCTTCTCTATGCCCTAATGGATATAATAGTAGATAAGTATTTTATAATTATGGAAGATATAGGAAATAAGCTAGATGATCTAGAAGATGAAACCTTGGAAAATCCAGATAAATCTATACTTGAAAAAGTATATCTTCTCAAGAGGGAGCTTATAACCATAAGAAATATACTTTGGCCCATGAGAAACACCATAAGCAGTATTTCAAAAAATGAATATGATATTATAAATGGCAATACCATATATTATTTTAGGGATATATATGATCATATAATTCAAATTATAGATATAAATGAAACTTACAGAGAAATAGCCTCCTCCATGCTTGAGATATATCTTTCAAGCATAGGAAATAAGACAAATGATGTTATGAAGGTGTTGACAATTTACTCTACTATATTTATTCCCCTAACATTTATTGCAGGAGTATATGGAATGAATTTTAAATATATGCCGGAATTATACTGGAAATATTCCTATGCTTCCTTCTGGATTATAAGTATAATAATAACTATCTATATGATAAGATTTTTCAAAAAGAAGGGATGGATGTAATTTATGGCCAATAGAATTGACACAAAGACTATTACAAAACTAAGTATATTAGTAGCTATTACAGTTCTTATGACAGCAGTGGTCAGCATACCCATAGTAGGTGGAAATGGCTATGTAAATCTAGGAGATATGGTTATATTTTTATCTGCCATGCTATTGGGTAGAAGGTCAGCCTTTATAGTGGGAGGATTAGGATCCTTTTTAGCAGATATAATCCTGGGTTATGGTATATATGCTCCAGCAAGCTTTATAATAAAAGGCTTGGAAGGATTTATAGCTGGAAGTTTAATGAGAAAGGGAATTGGCAAAAAATATCCACTATTTGCAAGCATAGTAGCTGGAATATGGATGGCTTTAGGCTATTATATATTTGAAATATTTTTATATGGAGCAAAGGGAGCCTTGCTTTCAGTGCCAGCAAATTTAAGCCAGGGAGCTCTGGGAGCTGTGGTTTCTATTATTCTCTTTAAGGCACTTATGAAGACCAATATCTTAAAGAGAGAATTATAAAAAACATACTTAATCTAAAATAAAAACTTGACAAAAGCGCTCTAAAGATGTAAAGTGATATCTATATAAATCAAACTTAGAATAGAAGAGTAATTTAAAGGCGAAGTAAAAGTGAGTCTGTGCTAGTGGGAAACAGATATGGAGGCTTTAAATGAAAAACCTCTATGAGTTTCAATCTGAAAGAAATATTTTCCAGTAGGTGCGACGTATCTGATGCGTTAAATCAGTAGATATCGGCTTGACTAAAGCCCGTATTGAATTAAGATTTGGATTATTTATAATCAAATTGGGTGGTACCGCGAAGCTTAAACCTTTCGTCCCTTTATAGGGATTGAAGGGTTTTTTTATATTGTTTTTTTAAAATAGGAGGAAAGATAATGGAAAGAGATAGATATTGTGGCAGAGTTACAGAAGAAGATATAGATAAAAACTTATGTTTTATGGGATGGGTTCAAAATATAAGAGATATGGGCGGAATAATATTTTTAGATTTAAGAGATAAAACAGGAATACTACAGGTTGTATGTGATGCTGAAAATTTAGATTCTCAAAGTTTTAAGGATGTTGAAGCCATAAGAAACGAATATGTTATAGCTGTAAAGGGAGATATAAGAAAAAGAGATGTAGATACATACAATGATAAGCTTCCTACAGGAACCATAGAATTAAAGGCAATGGAGGTTGAAATACTTTCTAAGGCAAAGACCCTACCTTTTCAAATAGAAGAAAATATAAATTTAAGAGAGGAACTAAGATTAAAACATAGGTATTTAGATCTTAGGAAGCCTTCCTTATATAACAATCTTGTGCTCAGACACAGCACCTTAAAGTCTATTAGAAGTTTTTTAGAGGAAAGGGAGTTTCTAGAAGTAGAAACACCAATCCTAACAAAGTCAACTCCTGAAGGTGCAAGAGATTTTTTAGTTCCTAGCAGGCTTCATAAGGGATCTTTCTATGCACTACCTCAATCGCCTCAAATATTTAAGCAGCTCTTAATGACTTCTGGTATAGATAGATACTATCAAGTTGCTAAATGTTTTAGAGATGAGGATTTAAGAAGTGATAGGCAGCCAGAATTTACCCAGGTAGATCTGGAGCTTTCCTTTACTACTGAGGAAGAAATACTAGTCTACCTAGAAGAGATGTTTAAGGAAATATTTAAAGATGTCCTAGATATAGATATAAAGGAAGACTTTAGAAGAATAACATATAGGGATGCCATGGATCTCTATGGAAGTGATAAACCGGATATAAGATTTGGCATGGAAATGGTAGACTTAAGTGATATTCTAGCTGACACTGACTTTAAGGTATTTAAAGATGCGCTTAAAAAGGGAAAAGTTAAGGCTATAAACATAGAAGGGGGAAATTCTTTTTCAAGGGCTGAAATAGATGATCTAACAGAAAGAGCTATAGAGTATGGAGCCAAGGGAATGGCCTGGATAGCTTTAGATAATGATGGGGAAATAAGATCTATACTTACTAAGTACTTTAGCCAAGAAACTATGAAGGATCTCCTAGAAAAGATGGAGGCCAAGGCTGGAGACTTGATCGTATTTTCAGCAGATACTATAGATATAGTAAACAAGACCCTAGGGGGATTGAGGCTAGATGTGGCAGATAAGCTGGGACTTAGAAAGAAGGAAGAGTTTAAGTTTTTAATAGTAACTGACTTCCCACTCTTTGAATGGAGCAAGGAACAAAATAGACTTGTATCTATGCACCATCCTTTTACCATGATGAACAAGGAAGATATTCCACTACTGGATACAGATCCAGCCAAGGTTAGGGCTAAGTCCTATGACGTAGTTTTAAATGGAGTAGAACTTGGTAGTGGAAGTCTTCGTATCCATGAAAGCCATATTCAAAAGAAAATGTTTGAAGTCCTAGGCTTAAGTCAAGAGGATATAGAAGAGAGATTTGGATTTATATTAGAAGCTTTCTCCTATGGTACTCCGCCTCATGGAGGTTTTGCCTTTGGCCTTGATAGGCTGGTTATGATGATGGCTGGTGAAGATACTATTCGTGAAGTTATAGCTTTTCCAAAGACTCGTGAAGGAGTATGTCCTTTAAGTGGGGCACCTAGTTTTGTTGATAGGGATCAATTAAAGGCCCTGGACTTTATGCCTACTATAGAAGTCTCTGCTTCAGAAAAAGACGAGATAGATGGAGAAAAGTTAAAGCTGGAAAATCTAGCTATAAATTCCTATATAGATCTAGAAGATAAAGAGGCAGTTTATGAAGAATATATATTGGACATGATAAAGAAGACAGAAGTTATAAAAGAAATAGATGTAAGTGACTATAGTCCAACAGTAAATATTCATCCTCGAGACAATAGTTTTAGACAAGACAAGATAGAGGAAGAATTTACTCGAGAAGAACTTTTAAAAAATGCAAATAAAACTCATGAGGGATATATACTTTTAGAAAGTAAATAGGGAGGAGGAAGAAAGTTGATAAATACAGACAAGAGAAGAGAAGAGCTTAAAGAAAAAAAAGACAGTGGCCAGGAGCTAGGAAGACTCTTTAATATAGATATAGGGTTGGAAGATAATATTTCAACCAAGGGAATAAAGACAGAAGTGGGTTCAAAGATGTTGGAGGGATATATTCCTCCTTTCAATGCAAGTATAGTTGAAAGGATATTAGAGCAAGATGCAATAATAAAAACTAAAATAGCTACAAGGGAATTTGGAGTTGGAGAAAAAATAGATTCTAAGATGGGAGAGCTTGTAAGGGCTGGAGACATTAAAGCTTCTATTGGTCTAGATGTAGGAGGAGAAGTGAGAAATCTAGCAGCAGCTTCAAACCTATACGGTCTAAAGCCCACCTATGGAAGCATATCAAGATATGGGCTTATAGGAAGCGGACCCTCCCTAGAGCAGGTGGGAATAATATCAGAGGATATAGAAGTCTTAAAACTTATATTTGAGAGTATTTCTGGGAAAGATGAGAAAGACTCTACTTCCCTAGTTGTGGAGGAGATAGAAGATGTCCATCTTAAAGATTTAAAGATTGCTATTATAAAAGAGTATATGGATGATCTAGATGGAGAGGCTAGAGAAAGCCTCGAAAAAGAAATAGAAAAATTTAAAGATCTAGGTGGAGAGCTGGAATATATAAGCATAGCTTCACTAAAATATGCTCCAGCAGTTTACAATATACTGCAAAGTGCAGAGTTTTCTTCTGATATGGGTAAGTTTGATGGCCTCCTATATGGTTTTAATGTAGAAGAATATGAGGACAATGAAGACTTTTTCATTCAAAATAGGACAAGAGGATTTTCCGAAGAGGTAAAAAAGAAGATCATGTTTGGTAATTTTGTCTTAAGTGAAGAAAATTACAAGGATTTTTATGAAAAGAGCCAGAGGATTAGGAGTCTTATAGCAGAAGAAGTGAGAGAAGAATTTAAAAAATACCATATTATCTTAAGCCCTATAGAGGGAGAAGATATAAAATATACTCTTCTTGCAAATCTAGTTGGTTGTCCTGCTCTAAGCTTGCCTAGAAGAGAAGATAAGGACTTGTCTCTGCAAGTAATGGGTGATAAATTTAGTGAAAAGCTATTGTTTAAGATAGCTAAAGAATATGAAGAAAAAGTTTTAAAAAACAAAGATAAGGAGGAGAAATAATGAGTAAGGAATATGAAATGGTAATAGGACTTGAGGTCCATGTGGAACTTAAAACAGCTACAAAGATATTTTGCTCCTGCCAAGTAGCCTTTGGTGGAGACCCTAATACTCATTGTTGTCCAACTTGTTTAGGCCTGCCTGGAGCACTTCCAGTCTTAAATGAAAAAGTAGTAGAGTATGCTATAAAAGCTGGAGTTAGTACTAACTGCCAGATTACGGCCAGGGGAAAACAGGATCGTAAGAATTACTTTTATCCAGACTCTGGCAAGGCATATCAAATATCTCAAGATGAACTTCCAATATGTCATGACGGATATTTAGATATAGAAACTGAAGAAGGACAAAAGAGAATAGGCATAGAGAGAATTCACATTGAAGAAGATGCAGGAAAGCTCATTCATGACGATGAACTTGGAACGCTGGTAGACTACAATAGAGCAGGAGTACCCTTGATTGAAATAGTAACTAGACCAGACTTTAGAAGTGAAGAAGAAGTTATAGCTTTTCTTCAAAAACTTAGAAATATAATGATCTATATAGATGTGTCTGATGCTAAAATGAATGAAGGTTCCTTTAGATGTGATGTTAACCTATCCATAAGAGAAAAAGGAGCTGAAAAGCTTGGAACCAGAGCAGAGATAAAGAACTTGAACTCATTTAACTCCATAAGCCGTGCTATTGATTTTGAAAGAAAGAGGCAGATCAAGGCTATTAAAAATGGAGAAACCATAGTTCAAGAAACTCGTGGTTATGATGATGACAAAAGAAGTACTCATTCTATGAGAGAAAAGGCAGATGCAACAGACTACAGGTATTTTCCAGACCCAGATCTTATGCCTATAGTGGTAGAAGAAGAAACTGTTAGAGAGATAAAAGAAAATCTTCCAGAACTACCCCATGAGAGAAAGAACATGTATATGGAAAAATATGACTTGAGCTCCTATGATGCAGAACAACTTATAAGCTCAAGGGAAGTAGCAGAATTCTTTGAAGAAGCTGTAGGATTTGTTAAGACTCCAAAAAGCCTAGCTAATATTATGATAAGTGAAATATTTAGTATGGCTTCACCTGATGATTTCCAAATAAATATATCACCAGAAAACTTAGGGAAGATGGTAGGCTTTTTAGAAGATGACCTGATAAACAATAGTAGTGCCAAGCAGATCATAAAGATAATGAATGAAACAGGAGATAATCCTGAAAAGATCATAAAAGAAAAGGGATTAGAACAGATAGGAACTAGAAAAGAGCTTGAACCTATAATAGACAAGGTCCTACTGACAAGTGAAAAAGCTGTAAAAGAATATAAAGAAGGTAAGGAAAAGGCCCTTCAATCCATAATAGGAAAGCTAATGAGAGAAACCAAAGGTAGGGCAAATGCAGAACTGAGTAAGAGGATACTAGAAGAGAAAATAAAAGAAACAGAATAGGCCAGCCTATTCTGTTTCTTTTATCTAAATGTTAATTATTAACTTTAGTTCTTTCAAGGATAAATCAAATTCTAATCTTAAAATTTCTTTACAAACTAGGAAAAGTATTATATACTACTAGTGTTAAAAAGATAAAAGACTTAGAAAAGACTAGTAATATTTAAAGTAACCTTACAGCGAGTTCTATATTGGTGAAAGAGAACAGGATCTTTATATATGAAGAGGACCTTTGAGTTTTGTACCGAGATCTTATAGATTGAGGCTACAACGGATTCAACCGTTATATTGACTGGGTATAGAATTTGTACCTGTTAAGGCTTGTATTGCGAAATACAGGCAAATTAGGATGGCAACGCGAAGATTTTAGCTCTCGTTCCTAGGATTTATTTCTAGGAATGAGAGCTTTTTATTTTTAAAATTAAGAAATATAAATGGAGGTATTTAGATGGAAAGCAGTATAAAACAAAAATATAGAATAGGGGATTATTTAAAATTTATAGTTCCTTCATTGATAGGGATATTACTTTTAATGTTTCCCTTTCAATATGAAGGAGATACAACTATTGTAGTGGCACTACTTGCAGGAAAGATGACCAGCGGCTTAAGCAAGATCTTGCCAGCTGTAGTTCTAGTATTTATCAATTTTACAGGAGTGGCCACTTTAGTCTATAAACTAGCTAAACCAAGTATAAAAGAGACCAATAAATTTCTAGAAGGACTATTTGATGTTTCCAATGTATGGCTAGTTATTAGACTTATAGGCTTAGTTCTTGCCAGCATGGTCTATTTTCAAATAGGGCCAGAGTGGATATGGTCAGAAAATACTGGTGGACTTATACTTAACGATTTGATCTTAACTCTTTTTACAATGTTTTTATTTGCAGGCTTTTTATTGCCCTTTCTAACAGATTTTGGACTTTTAGAATTTGTAGGAGCCCTATTTACTCCTATTATGAGACCGCTTTTTGGGCTACCAGGAAGATCTTCCATAGACTGTATAGCTTCTTGGGTGGGAGATGGAACTATAGGGGTTGCCCTTACAAACAAGCAATATGAAGAAGGTTACTATACTGAAAAGGAATCTGCAGTTATTTCAACTACATTTTCAGCAGTATCTATTACCTTTTGTTTGGTTGTACTAAGTCAAGTAGGTCTTACAAAATATTTTGCTCCTTATTACTTGACCATAATAGTTTCTGGACTTATGGCAGCTATAATAATGCCAAAGCTTCCACCTCTTTCTAGAAAAAAGCAAGTCTACTATAAGGGAAGAAAAAAAGATATGGGAGAAAATGTTCCTGCTGGATATACAAATGCAGAATGGGGAGTAAATCTAGCTATTCAAAAGGCAGAAGAAAGTGGGAATATAAAAAATTTTATTAAAAATGGAAGCAAGACAGTTTTAGATATGTGGCTAGGAGTTCTTCCAGTTATTATGGCATTTGGAACCATAGCTCTTATAATTGCAGAAAACACACCAATATTTGCCTGGCTTGGAATGCCATTTATTCCTATATTGAAATTGCTAAGAGTACCCTATGCCCTAGAAGCTTCCCAAACAATTATGGTAGGATTTGCAGATATGTTTCTGCCTTCAGTAATAGGGGCAAGTATTCCAAGTGAAATGACTAGATTTATTGTGGCAACTCTCTCAGTAACCCAACTGGTCTACCTATCTGAAGCAGGGGCAGTTATCCTGGGTTCAAAGATAAAGATCTCTCCACTAGATCTATTCCTTATATTTATTCAAAGAACACTTATAACATTGCCAATAATAGTATTTGCAGCACATTTAATATTTTAACCTATACGAGGAGATGTAAAAATGATTGATTTCAAAGATGTAATAGCTGCCAATGAGAGAATAAAAGAGTATATTTATGAAACACCTCTAGAGCACTCCATAAATTTAAGCTGTGGGGATAGGGATATATACTTAAAACTAGAAAACCAGCAAAAGATGAGATGTGCCAAGATAAGAGGAGCATTGAGCAAGATGACAAGTCTAACTCCAGAAGAAAGAGAGAGAGGAGTAGTGGCTATCTCCTCTGGTAACCATGGGGCAGCTGTAAGCTATGCTTCCAATCTCTTGGGAATAAAAAATACAAGTATATATGTACCAGAGACTACTCCTCTTAGCAAGGTGGAAAAAATCCAATACTATGGAGCCAATGTAGTAAAACTGGGAAAGAACTATGATGAGGTTCACGAAAAAGGATTAAAGGAAGTAGAAAAAAGTGGGGCAACATTTATAGATCCTTGTTCTGATCCAACAGTTATAGCAGGTCAAGGCACAATAGCTATAGAGATATTAAGAGAAAATCCAGATATAGATACTATAATGGTTCCCATTGGTGGGGGAGGCATAATAACTGGTATAAGTGTGGCAGCCAAGGCTATAAAAAAAGATATAGAGATTATAGGACTTCAAACAGGAGCTTGCCCTGCAATGGTGGCCTCTTTAAAAGATGAGAAGTATTATGAAGCCTATGAAAGTAAAGAATCCATATGTGATGCCTTAGTTGGTGGGGTAGGCTATATTCCCTATAAAATGGCTAAGGACTATATAGATAGCATAATAGTAGTTGAAGAAGAAGATATAGCTGAAGCTGTTAGGCATTTGATCCTAGAAGAAAAGATAATAGCAGAACCTGCAGGAGCCATAGGAGTTGGTGCTATAAAGAAAAACCCTGAAATCTTTAGGGGAAAGAAAGTGGCTGCAGTTCTTACAGGGGGCAATATAGATAAAAATTTAATGCTAGAATTAATAAGATAAGACTAGCTCTATAATATAAGAAAGAGATCAGGTGTAAAGCCTAGGCTTTACACCTGATCTCTTTGTCTCCTATTTTATCTATGAATTATACTTTCCTTAAAAGGCTCTTTTATACTGTTCTGGAATATCTATTTCTATATCTTTTTCAACTGCCATATGAAGTGCTGCATAAGGGTCACGGAGCAGTTTTCTTCCAAGAGCTACAAGATCAGCTCTTTCATTGGAAAGTATTTCTTCTATTTGATTAAAGTTCTCTATAAGTCCCACAGCTATAGTTGGTATATTGCACTCTCTCCTAATCCTATCTGAAAAATCAACCTGATAGCCAGGATAGGTCTCTATATAAGTGTCAACTAGGCCTCCTGAACTTATATGGGCCATGTCAAAAAGATCCTTTAATTCATTGATAATTTTTATAGTTTCCTCAAGATCAATACCGGCCTCTTTATAATCACTGGCAGAAAATCTTACAAAGATAGGTTTTTCTCCAGGCCAAACTTCTCTCAGGGCTAGAAGTATCTCTCTTAAGAATCTGATCCTATTTTCAAAACTTCCACCATACTTATCCTCTCTTTTGTTGGTAAGCGGTGAAAGAAACTGATGAATTAGATAACCATGGGCTGCATGGACTTCTATAACATCAAAGCCAGCATCTAGAGATCTTTTAGCAGCATTTTTAAAGCTATATACTAAATTATCTATATCTGCAGTCTCTAGCTGGCGGGGAGATTGATATTTATCACTATGGGCTATAGCTGAAGGAGCTACTATAAATTCATCTCCACTTTCACTCTTTCTGCCTGCATGAGCCAGTTGTATTCCAATCTTAGCACCATAGGGACGGACATTTTCTACAATAGATCTTAAGCCTTTTACATGGTCATCTTCCCAGATACCTAGATCTCTTGAAGAAATCCTACCATTAGGAACTACTGCAGTAGCCTCTAATATTATAAGTCCTGTAGCTCCAATGGCACGAGAAGCATAATGCATTCTATGAAAATCTTTTACAAATCCCTCTCTATCAGCGGAATAGGTACACATAGGTGGCATTACAATTCTATTTTTTAAACTTAAATCCTTTATCTTGTAATTTTTAAATATTTTCAATGAAATCCCTCCTTATAAACTGATACCCTAAAATGGATAAAATAATTCATAGAATATACTTGCTGGGAAATCCTTTACAAAGCCAAGTTAACTATGTTATAATTATAGAGAAGAGTTATACTCTAAAAAGACTGTAAATTAAATATATGCTTAATTCTCATAAGAAGCGGGGGAACCATTTTTTTTTGGGGTGAATCCAATATTGGAAGGACTAATACAATCCCTTTGATCCTAATCCGACAGCTAACCTCGTATGCGAATAAAAAGGGGAGTCAAATACTCTAAGGGCAAACTCGTGGAACTCCAGGGTTATTTTTTTTACCCCAAATTTCTATTTACAGGCAAATCAAGTAAATATTTTTTTAGGGAGGATGATCATAATGAAAAAAGAACTTAGCTATTGTATAATTGGCGCAGGAAATGGCGGAATTGCAATGGCTGGATATTTATCTATGATGGGTTATAGTGTTAATCTATATAATAGAACGCCTGAAAGACTATTTCCCCTGATGAAGGAAAAAACCATCTCACTTACAGGAGAAGTAGAAGGCTTTGGTATTTTAAATAAAGTAACATCTGATATAAAAGAAGCAGTAGAAGATATGGATGTAATAATGGTCACAATCCCTGCTATGGGGCATTCAGAAATAGCTAAGGAGATGGCACCCTACTTAAAAGACGGACAGATTATCATTTTAAATCCTGGAAGAACCGGAGGAGCCTTAGAAGTTTATGAAACCCTATTAAGGGAAAGAAAGAGAAACAATATAGTAGTAGCTGAAGCTCAAACATTTATATATGCAGTTAGGGCAGAAGAGTCAACAAATGCTCATATTTATAAGTCTAAAAAGGAAGTATCTCTAGCAGCAATACCTGCTACTAAAACAGATCATGTGTTAGAACTTATAAATCCTGTATATCCACAATTTATAGCAGCAAAAGATATATTAGAAACCAGTATAAATAACTATGGTGCTATATTTCATCCAGCTCCAACTCTACTAAACAGTGGACATATAGAAAGAAATATCCCCTTTGACTATTATATAGAGGGAATAACTCCATCTGTGGCCAATGTTTTAGTAAAAATTGATAAAGAGAGAATGGAAATTGGTAAAATGCTTCAAATAGATACAGTCTCTGCAAGCACTTGGTTAGAAGATAGCTATGGAGCTCGTGGAAACAATCTATATGAAGTTATCCAAAACACACCAGCCTATAGAGGACTTAGAGCACCTGGATCACTGGAAACCAGATACATTCATGAAGATGTTCCCTATAGTCTAGTCCCCATGGAATCTATAGCCATCTTACTTGGTATAAAGACTCCGGCCATATCATCTATAATAGATATAGCTGAATGTGTAACAGGCCAGGACTTTAGAGAACTTGGAAGAACAGCTGATAGACTAGGACTTGAGGGGCTTACAATAGCTGAGATGCATTTACTGGCAAGAAAGGGTAGGATATCTAAAAAGAGATCCTTTGTAGAAGAGGTAATTTAAAGATAAAAAATTTTAAATATAATAGATAAAAAGCAAAACCTAAAGGTTTTGTTTTTTTGTTTTTCTAATCTTATAGCGTTTATTAACACTTTAAAAGGGTAAAATATATAGGAGGAAGAATAAAAGGAGGAATCTATTATGGTATTTATAATTGGATTAATTATACTCTTAGTAATAGTTTTAGCCTGGGTAGTATCTATTTATAATTCACTTGTAACCCTAAGGGAAAGAGTAGACAATGCCAAGGCTCAGATTGCAACTCAGATTGAATCTAGATGGGATGCTATTAAAAGTCTTATAGAAGCCACTAAGCAATACTCAACCCATGAAGCAGAAGTCTTAGAAAAGGTAACTGAAAGCAGAGCCTCCATAGGTAGGGGAAGTTCTATAAAGGATATAGAAGAAGATCAAAGCCAACTTGAAAGTATGGTGGCTAGACTTATTGCAGTATCAGAAGCCTATCCAGACCTAAAGGCAAGTGCTGTTTATAAGGATACTATGGCCAGTATAAATAAATTTGAAGACAATGTAAGAAATTCTAGAATGATATATAACGATATAGTGACAAGATACAATAGAAAATTAAAAGTATTTCCTTCAAGTATAGTGGCAGGAGTTTTTAATTTCCAAGCAAGAGAATATTTCCAAGGAACAGAAACAAAGCAAGATATGCCAAGCTGGAACTAGTAGGAGGTGTCTTTTATGCCTAAAAGAAAACACCCTATCTTAATAAGTCTAATAATCTTAACTTTATTTATAAGCATATTTACTACTAGGGATGTATTTGCAGATAATTTTATCTTGGAAGACTTAGAAATAAATGTATTTATAAATGAAGATGGTAGTGCAAGAATAAGAGAAAGAAGAAAGATGGAAATAAATGAAGGTACAGAAAATTATTTAGAGAGAAACAATCTAGGTAGATCTACAATAAAAGATTTTACAGTAGAAGAAGATGATGTAAGCTATGAATATGTAGAAGATTGGGATATAAATGATTCAAGAGAAGAAAAGAAATTTAAAAATGGAATTCTAGAGAAGGATGATGGCTATGAGTTGGTTTGGGGAGTAGGAGATTATGGAGCTCATGATTACAAGCTAGAATATACCATAACAAATTTCATAAAAGAACTCCAAGATAGTCAGATAGTCTTTTGGAGATTTCTAGAAAATATGCCAGTTGAGAATATAAGCCTGACTATAGAGAGTGATATGGAGTTTAACCAGGATTCTCAAAAGATATATTCCTTTGGTTATAGCGGGGAAATTAACTTTGTAGATGGAAAGATAATAGCTGAAAACAATGAGGCTTTAACTAGCCAAGATTACTTTACAGTTCTTATAAAGTTTCCTGAAGGAGCCTTTGCTACTTCTGACTATATAGATAAGACATTTGAAGAAATACAAGATCAAGCTTTCCAAGGTAGTGACTATGGAGGCGAAAAAGGTGAGAGTTCAGGTAATGGAGTATCTCCAAATAGTATACTTTCTTTAATTTTTAGAAATTTATTTCCCCTCATTATTACTATTTTTGTAGCCTTAGGCCTCTTTGCCAATAAAAATAAGGGCAGTAGACCAGGGAAATTTAAGAGAAAATACAAGGAAGAATATTATCGGGATTATCCCTATGAAGGCAATATACTAGATATATATCATATCCTGTACAAGATGGGTCTTGGTAACTTTGAAAACCTTCTTACCAGCTTTATACTAAAGTGGATAAATGAAGAAAAGTTAATAACTGAAACTGATGAAGCTGGATTTATATTTAAAAAAGAAGAAACCAATCTTAGATTTTTAAATAAGGATATGGATAAAGATAGCTTAGAAGGCCAGCTTTTCTTTATGATCCTACAAGCAGCAGGAAAGAATAATGTGCTAGAAGAAAAAGAATTTACAAAATGGGCAGGAAAGAATAGAAATAAGATTGAAAATTGGGAAGAAAAGATCAAGAAAAGATCATCCATGAAACTCCAAGATCTAGGTTATTTAAGATTAGAAGAAAAGAAGATATTGTTCTTTAAAAGCCATGAGCTCATACTAACTCCAAAGGGAGAAGACTTAGAAGAAAAGATATACAAGTATATAAACTATCTCTATGATTTTTCCCTGCTAAATGAACATGAAGCTATAAATGTAAAAATATGGGATAATATCATGGTGTGGGCAGCTATCTTAGGTCTTACTGAAGTAGTAAGAAAACAATTTATAAAGCTCTACCCAAGATATGAAGCAGAAACTGTCTATAGTGGAAACTCCATATATCTTGCTCATATTCTTACAAGGAATGTTGCAAGAGCTGCAGCTCCACCATCCAGCACCAGAAGTGCTGGAGGCGGGGGATTCTCCAGTGGTGGAGGAGGCGGCGGTTCCTTTGGAGGGGGAGGTGGTGGAGTTAGGTAGAAAAATCATCTCTTAAAACTAAAATATAAAAGACAAAAACATATATCTAACTCCCAGGGGAGTCTAGGTATATGTTTTTGTCTTTAGGATAATATTTGAAAAAATTCTATATCTTTCTTATAATACACATTTTCAAATAATTGTCTTCGTAGCTTATCTTTCCCCAATCTATAAAGGTACCAAGAAGCTCAATTTCTGGGTAGCCATGTTCCCCACCCATTAAGGGCCAATAGTATTCTTCGAATTCAGGTTGTCTTGTGTCGTTAAAGGCATCTTCTAAGGATTGTAGCTTATCAAGTGGAGCATCCTTACAAGGGCCTTCTATGTTGATGGTAGCTTTTGTTTTATCAATATTAAATTTTATATCTAGATCATTCATATCTAGACTAAAACAAAAATTCATAAGTTCATCTAAAACCTTAACTAATTTATCTCTTTCATCTTTCATTGTCGATTATCCTTTCCTAAAAGAATCTATAATTGGTACTAAAACAGCAGCTAAAAGTCCAGCTGAAAAACCGTTATTGTATAAATTCATGCCTCCATGTAAATATCCTACATTCATAACTAAAGAAAGATGCATGAAACCTGTTAAGATACCATATTTCCATCCAAATTTACCTGAGATTGGAGCTAATGAAGTTCCAAATAGTGCTGCTAGTATTACAGATGTGGAGCTTGGATCCCAAATATTAAATAATGTTGCTAGATAAACTCCAAAAACTATAAAAACAACATTTCTAGCATGCTTTCCAAATGCTCCAAAACCTACAATTGTAAAGATACCACCTATAATAGGACCGTTTAGATCCCCCTTAACTAATAATACATAGAGCACTGCCATTATACCTAATATACCCATATTTATTAAAGATACTCCAAAACCACTTAGTCCTATAAAGTCTGATACAGTTCTACCAGAAAAGCCAAGGAGTTTTTTATAGCCTTTAAAGCTCTTGTTATTTAAAAAGAAACCCAATACTATCATACTTATAAATAAGCAGATAAAGTAAATACTTAAAACAGTATTGTTTCCGCTGGATAGTATATTTGGATTGCTACTATTGAGTCCTAGAGACCTAAAAAAGGACATCAATATAGTTCCAACCACTCCTGCTGTAAAGCCCATATTGTATAGGTTGAAACCTTGATGGAAATTTATAAAATGGTTGGCAAGAGGTGGGAAAAAGAAACCACTTATAATTCCTATTAGATTACTCACTACAATGGCTATAATAGGATTAAAATCATAACCAAAGGATATTTGACTGATCATAGGAGCCAGGGCAGTACCAAAGAAGGCCACTATGATAAATTTATTAAAACTCTCTTTTTGAGTTAGGGAATAGATATATACTCCTAAAATTATACTCCAAATATTGTAGATGTTTTTTCCGAAGAATGCAAAACCACCCATTGTAAATATGCTGGCAACTATGGGACCGCTTATACTTACCTTATTTAACTTGGAAATAAATAAGCCAATCAAAAGTATAAGTCCACTATTGAAAAATGCAGACCCTAAATTACCTATAGAGATATATCCAGATAACAAAATACTTGGTGAAAGTATTATCTTTTTCATACCTGTCAATATTTCACTGGGGCTATTAAATAAAAAGGCTGAAACCAATATAATCATTGAATATGTAAAAAGAACCTTATATTTTACATCTTCCTTTACTACTACAATATTTCTAGTAAGCACCCTATCACTTCCTTATCTTTTTTAATTAATAAAATATATGCACGTTGAAATTCTCTATAAGTCTTTCTCCATTTCTATATGATCTATTGTCTTATAGAGAAAAGGTTTTCCCATAGGCCTGTATCCTAGACCTTTATAGAAGTTTTCAGCATATTCTCTGCCTGTTAAATAGGCTTTTTTGTAACCTTTTTCTTTAGCTACTTCTTCTATAAATTTCATAAGATAATGTCCCAGGCCAATGCCTCTAAATTTTTCATAGATGGCTAAAGTTTTTATTTGAGCAGTCTTCTCGTCTTTATGTAATAAAAATACTGTTCCTATAAGCTGGCCACCTACAAATGCACCATACATATCCATTTTCTTATCTATTTCTAAATCATCATCTTTTATATCAAGTCCCCAAGGCTTACGAAAAACTTCATTTCTAAGATCAAGTGAATCAAAATATTCTTTGGATCCATATTCAATATTTAGCATATCAATCTCCATATTTTTCATCTCCTTTGACAAAATAATAGCTTATAAAAAAGTCCTTGTCAATAGAAAAGAATTTGGAGGGGGAGAAATATTAAAACAAGTGAGATAAAGGCTTAAGTTTGACAAGTATTTAACTTAACTATATTAAGTAGGGAAGGAATGATATACTATTAGTAACGAAATAAAATAGGAGTGATAATATGAATCCAATGATTAAAAAGTTTGTAGATTCAGAAATGATGACTGAAGAACAGGGGAAGTTTATTGAAGAAGCTATTATGAGAAAAGAGTCCATAGTAGTTTCAGGTCATAGGTCAGCAGGAATTAGACCCTTGATGGCTACACTTATGGCTGTTGCAAAATCTAATTTTACAAGTGTACAGGTTAAGGGCTTTGAGGATCTTGAAAAAGATGTTGAGTTCTTCCTCATTCCAGGCTTGGATAATTTAGACTTTGAAAAACTTATTTCAGAAGCTATCGCCAAAGAAGATACAGCTTTTGTATCATTAAAAGAGCCAGAGCATCCAGTTTCACTTATGAAAGTATTAAGACAAAACTTTAAAAATGGGACAGGTATGGGCAAGAGAATTCAAACACTTGAGTGTGATAAAGAAAATGATCTTCCAAAACTTGTTAAGATAACTGAGATGTATCTAGATGAAAATGGTAGAGTAAAAAGACAAGATCATTAATAAGAGCTAAAGAAGATAAAATTATGGTAGAGAATATTCTCT
>CAZBAK010000037.1:0-16996 GCA_964489715.1 uncultured Tissierella sp.
AATTGGAATTTACTCATTTTAATGATGAAGGTAGAGCATATATGGTAGAGGTAGGCGATAAGGATGATACTAAGAGACTTGCCAAGGCTGAAGGAAGAATAAGCATGACTCAAAAGACTCTTTCTATGATAAAGGAGGGTTCTATGAAAAAGGGAGATGTACTTTCCGTAGCTCAAGTTGCAGGAATAATGGGAGCTAAAAAGACCAGTGATATTATTCCCATGTGCCACAATATATTTATTACAGGTGTAGATATAGATTTTGAATTCTTAGATGATGGAGTAAAGGTTATAGCTACAGCTAAGACTGAAGGGAAAACAGGTATAGAGATGGAAGCTTTAACAGCTGTTTCTACCAGTTTACTTACCATATATGATATGTGCAAAGCAGTAGATAAGTCCATGGAAATAGGAGATATAAGACTATTAGAAAAAAGAGGAGGCAAATCGGGGACCTATGAAAGAAAATAAGGCTAAGGTAGTATCTATAAATATTTCAAAAGAAAAAGGAGTAGTAAAAAATCCTCTAGAAGAGGGAAAGTTTTTAGAAGATTTTGGACTAGAGGGAGATGCTCACTCTGGAAAATGGCATAGGCAGGTATCCTTACTTGCCATAGAAAGTTTTCAAAAGATGATAGATGCAGGTGCAGAAGGACTGGTTCCTGGAATATTTGCAGAAAATATAACCACTGAGGGAATAGAACTCTTCTCACTGCCAATTGGGACACGTTTTAAAATAGGAGAAACTATTCATGAAGTAACTCAAATAGGTAAAAAATGCCATAGTGGATGTGAAATATCTAAAAAAGTAGGAAAATGTGTTATGCCTAAGGAAGGTATATTTACAAGGATTATAAAAGAAGGAAACATAAAGATAGGAGATCCTATCCAGATAATCTAGTTATAAGTGGAAAATAAAAATATAAAAAAACCAGCTATAGTCTATAGCTGGTTTTTCCTATGCTAGGGATATAAATTTATCTATATCTTTTTCTATTAATTTTAATGAATTTCTAAAAAAGTCTGGATCCCCTATATCTATATCCATCTTAAGGGCCAGATCCTTTATATTGTTTTTACCTGTAGCTCTTAATAGATTGTCATATTCCTCTATAAAGCCTGGTCCAGCTTTTAAATATTCCCCATAGAAACCCTTAGAGAAAAGTAGTCCAAAGGCATAGGGAAAGTTATAAAAGTTAAGATTTGCAGAATAGTAATGAGGCTTATTTAACCACATATAGGGATGAAGAAAGTTTTCATCTAGACCATTACCATAGGCCTTTCTTTGAGCCTGCATCATGGTTTCCTTTAGCTCACCTACAGATAGGGGTGAGTTTTTTCTTGATTTAAATAAGGAACTTTCAAATACAAATCTACTATATATATCAACTATTACCTGGGCTGCATCTGAGATAGAGTTCTCTAGTATGCTTAGGGCTTCTTCCTTGCTCGCTTCTTCAAGAGCTGCATTTACAACTAGGCCTTCACAAAATATGGAGGCAGTCTCAGCTATAGGCATAGGATAGCTGCTATTTAAGATGGATTCATCTACAAGCTTGGAACCATGGTAGGCATGTCCCAGTTCATGAGCTAGGGTTGTAAGGCTTGAAAAAGATCCATCAAAATTTGAAAGTATTCGACTTTCACCTATTGGGTGTAGATTAGAACAAAAAGCTCCACCACGCTTGCCATCTCTAGGCTCTACATCTAACCAGTCCTTCTGGTAGGCTTCTTGGACAAAGCTCCCAAGTTCTTTATTAAAGCTATTAAAGTTTTCTACAATATAGTCCATAGCTTCTTTGTAACTAAAGGTCATATCTACAGATCCTATAGGTGCAAAGAGATCATAAAAGGGAAGTCCATCCTTGTGGCCTAATATTTCAGCTTTTTTCCTAAAGTATTTATGAAATACTGGTAGAAACTCTTCTATAACAGAGATCATAGTATCTAAAGTCTCCTTGTCCATTCTTGATTTTATTAAAGTTTCCTCCAGTGGTGAAGAAAAGCCCCTAAGTTCAGCCAGGGTTATTACTTGGCCCTTTATGGCATTTAGGGCTGCACTGGAAGATTCTTCTATCTTTTTATAGGCCTTAAGTTCTGCAAAATAAGCTGCCTTTCTTTCTTCCAGCTTAGGACTATAGGCTAAATTTCTCACCTGGGATAGGGGAAGTGACTCTTCCTTACCCTCTAAGACTATATCTACAAGAAGTGTTGAAGTAATAGTATTTTGAAGATTTTCCCAAGCATTGGAGCCTGTATTTTTCATCTTAGATATAAGTATCTCTTCTTTTTCACTTAAAAGGTATTTTGTATTTTCCTTAAGAAAATTTAAGAAAAATTCGTGTTCTTTTAAGAGAGAGGATTTTTCTATAAGTTCATCTAAATCTTCAATTTCCTTTATAAAGTTTTGAAAATTTACCTCTGGCTCTGTAAGACCTGTTATTAAAAAGCTCAATCTATCCATTTCCTTTAAAGCTACCTGGTCCCTTACATCTACAGAAGATGAAAGATTGGCAAAAGCCCTCAAGCGAGTAAAAGTAGTCCTAATATCTATGGAAAACTCTATATAATTCTCTAATAGTTTAACCCTATCTCTGTCTAGCTTAAGTTCTTCCTTTGACCACTGGGTAAAAGCCTGGATCAGATCCTTGATTTTTTTAAAATCATCCTTATATTCCTTTGATTCAAAACTAGTATACAATCTATCTAAATTCCATTTCAATATAAGCACCTCACAATTATTTTATATATTTGATTATATCATAAAGCTAGGATCATTCTCAAAGTCAAGGCTAGTTTTATAGCTATACTAGTGGATTAAAAAGAAATAGTCTTAGAAATTTCAAGCAAAAAATAGCTTCTTAGGCTAGATATTTTTATATAAAAAAATTAATACACAAATATTACTTGCTATCTTATGCTAGAAAGGATATAATTTATAGGTTATATACAATAAGGAGGAACGGAATGAGTAAATTAAAATTTAACGAAATAGACCTAACAGAAGAAATGCAAAAAGGTATTTCTGAAATGGGATTCGAGGAGATGTCTCCAATCCAAGAAAAGGCTATTCCTGTCGTATTAAGTGGTAAGGATATTATAGGGCAAGCACAAACAGGTACAGGTAAAACTGCAGCCTTTGGGATACCAATATTAGAAATGGTAAATAGCAAGGACAAGTCTACACAGTCACTTGTAATGTGCCCTACAAGAGAACTATGTATCCAAGTTGCAGAAGAGATAAAAAAACTTGGTAAGTTTAAAAAAGGTGTTGAAGTATTACCAGTATATGGTGGTCAACCAATTGATAGGCAAATAAGAGCTCTTAAAAAAGGAGTTCAAGTAATAGTAGGAACACCAGGAAGACTTATAGACCATATAAGAAGAAAAACTGTAAAAGTTGATAATGTGAAATTTATGGTACTAGATGAAGCAGATGAAATGTTTGACATGGGCTTTAGAGATGACATAGCTCTTGTAATGGATAGACTTCATAAAGACAGACAAACTATATTCTTCTCAGCTACTATGCCTAGAGAGATAATAAACTTTGCATCTAGATACCAAAATAATCCTGAAATTATAAAGGTAGCTCATAAGCAGCTTATAATACCTCAAATAGAACAATTTTATTATGAAGTAAAGGAACATATGAAGACTGAAATATTAAGTCGTGCTATAGATATATATGATCCTAAGCTTTCAATAGTATTTTGTAATACAAAGAGAAAAGTAGATGCATTAAATGAAGAACTTTCAGCTAGAGGTTATCTAGTAGATGGCCTTCATGGAGATTTAAAACAAAATCAAAGAGATACAGTTATGAATAAGTTTAGAAGAGGATCCATAGACATACTTGTAGCTACAGATGTTGCAGCTAGAGGACTAGACGTAGATGATATAGATCTTGTTATAAACTATGATATACCTCAAGATGAGGAATATTATGTTCATAGAATAGGTAGAACAGCAAGAGCAGGTAGAGAAGGTATAGCTATCAGCTTTGTAACAAACAGAGACAATAACAAATTAAGGAATATACAAAGATATGCTAATATGAAGATAAAGAGAAAAGATGTTCCAACATTAAAAGATATGGAAGAAACATATACAACTACTATGCTTGATAAGATAAAAGAAGGCATAGAGAATGAAGATTTAAATAAGTATAAAAAGACTGTAGACGATCTTATTGAAGAGGGTCTAACTTCAGTAGATATAGCTTCTATACTTTTGAAATTCCATATGGATGGGGATAAATCCAACAAGCATCAGGAACTTAGTACAGTAGATTTCGGAAGAAAATCTCAAGGGGCTAAACCATCAGGTCCAGCAAAGAGATCTGGAGATATGGCAAGACTTCATATAAATACAGGTAATAAAAGAGGAGTTAGACCAAGACACCTACTTGCAGCTATAATCCAAAATGCTGGAATAAATAAAGAAGCAGTTGGAAAAATAGATGTATACGATAAGTTTTCCTTTGTTGAAGTAGATAAAAGTCAATCTAGAAAAGTAATTGACAAGCTAAACAATCAAGAAATAAAGGGAAGTAAGGTAAGAGTAGAAGTGGCAAATCCTAGAAGAAGATAAATATATATGATATTAAAAACTTATAACTCTTGTTATAAGTTTTTTTATGAAAATTTAATGATAATCTTCATAAAAAAAGCTAGTGTCAAGTTGACACTAGCTTTATAGCTTTTATCCAAGCATTGCATTTACAAACCATATGTTTTTACTATATTCACTTACATGGTCTTCAAATATTGCTACTGCTTCAAAGTCATTTTCTTCATCTGATTCATTTCTTATTTCAGTAGCTAGTTTTTTCATCAATGTTAAATCTTCTTTAACTATTTCAAGAGAGTCTTCTACGGAGAATTCATCTTCGTCTGATTCTTTTATAGAAGTGTTTTCTAAATAGTCTTTCATTGTAACTAATGGTTTTTCACCCTTCATCTTTAACATTTCTGCTACTTCATCATATTTTGCGAATAAATCATCATAAATCTCTTCTGTTAAATTGTGGATTCTAACAAATTGCTTTCCCACTACATTCCAGTGTATGTTATGCAGTTTAACATTTAAAACTGCTAGATTTGATAAATATTCATTTACTTTTTTTACGTTTTTCATTTACATTCCTCCTAAATATTTTTAAAATTTATTCTTATGAGTGCCTACAAAGCACTTATACCCTTAAAAGAATAAAAATAACATAAAGCTATAAAGATTATATTATATAAATCCTTATCTTATATAGTCCATAAATACCTTTTTTGTAAAAGCAGGTCTTTCTACTCCCAACTCCCTCTGCTTCAAGGCCAAAAGCATATTTTCACCAAGAACCTCCATTATTTGTACACCTTCTAGATCCTTAATTGCATCTCCTGGTTCTGAACCATAGATAAGGTGCCAGTATTTAGAAGTAGGCATAATCATTTCAGAATAATTTAAAAAATTATTTAATTGATTAAAGGTTTCAACACCTCCTGCTCTTCTTGCGGCGGCTACAGAAACACCAACTTTAAATCTAAGCATATTATCATTCACATGACTAACTAGGAAGGCTCTATCTAAAAATGATTTCATTGTACCCGCAATAGCACTTGAGTATGTAGGTGAGCCTATTATAATCCCGTCAGCTTCTTTCATCAATTGTATCCAATGGTTTACTTCATCATCAAAAATACAGCGTTCATTCTTTTTTCTTTCGCAATAGCCACAAGCATTGCATCCCCTAATTATTTTGTCTCCGACATGAATAATTTCAACTTCGATACCAGCTGATACTAGCTTATTAGCCACCAATTTTATAGCTGTATAGGTATTAGCTTTTTCTCTAGGACTACCATTAAAGGCTACTACTTTCATATAATCCTCCTATTCTAGATTAATATATATTTTCTTCCTATGCTTTATTTTATTAATAGCATAAGTCCTATCTATTACTATACCCTTATTTATTGAATAATATAAGGTAAGCTTTTATTAATAGCTCTTTAAAGATAGGATCATAAGTTTTTTATGAAAAATCAAGCTTAAATGATATAATCAAATATAAGTATAAAATTATAAAGGAGTGATTTTTATGGCTAAGGAAAACTTAAGCCCCCTTATGGCGGCTCAGGCACAGATAAAAGATGCTTGTGATGAATTGGCTTTAGAGGGAAGTGTTTATGAATTACTTAAGGAACCACAGAGAGTTATAGAAATATCTATACCGGTGAAAATGGATGACGGAAGTGTAAAGACCTTTAAGGGTTATAGATCACTACACAACAATGCAGTTGGACCTGGTAAGGGTGGAGTTAGATTCCATGAAAATGTAGACTTAGAAGAAGTAAAGGCTCTTTCAATTTGGATGACTTTTAAATGTGGAGTTACAGGGATTCCCTACGGTGGAGGCAAGGGAGGAGTTACTGTAGATCCTGAGACCTTGTCCCCTAGAGAGCTAGAAAGTCTTTCCAGAGGATATGTCCAGGGTATGTATAAATATTTAGGAGAAAAAATAGATATACCAGCACCAGATGTAAATACAAATGGGCAGATAATGTCCTGGATGGTAGATGAATATATAAAACTTACAGGAGAGCATAGTCCAGGAGTTATAACTGGAAAGCCTGTAGAATTTGGTGGATCAAAGGGTAGAAACGAAGCTACTGGTTTTGGTGTGGCACTTACCATAAGAGAGACATGTAAAAAACTAGATATGGATATTAAGGATTTAAAGATGAGCATCCAAGGTTTTGGAAATGTGGGAAGCTTTACTGTAAAACATATGGAAAACTTTGGAGCAAAAATAGTGGCTATAGGACTTAGAAACAATGCTATATACAATGAAAATGGTTTTAGCTATAAGATCTTAAAGTCACATCTAGAAAAGAATAAAGATCTTACAAACTTTGAAGGTGCAGAGCTTATATCTCTAGAAGAGTTTTGGAGCTTAGATGTAGATGTCTTAGTTCCATCTGCCATAGAAAATGCAATAACAGAAGAAAATGCAGGAAGCATAAGGGCAAAGATAGTAGCAGAAGCTGCCAATGGACCTATTACACCAAGGGCAGATAAAATTCTAAGAGAAAAAGATATACTTGTAACTCCTGATATTCTTACAAACTCAGGTGGAGTTACGGTTTCATATTTTGAGTGGGTTCAAAATCTATATGGCTACTATTGGGAAGAAGATGAAGTTTTAGAAAAACAAGAAATAGCTATGATGGAGGCCTTTGAAAATGTATGGGCTGTAAAGGAAGAATATGGGGTTCCTATGAGAAAGGCAGCCTACATGTTTAGTATAAAAAAAGTTGCCCAAGTTATGAAATTAAGAGGATGGTATTAAATATAAAGGCCTATCAGTTGATTTAAATCAACTGATAGGCCTTTATATATTGGGAGCAAAACACTTTAGCACATAAAGGTACCTGGTACCCCAAGTTTATCTCTCTAATTTAAGAAGATTGGCATTTATGGCAACTATTACTGTACTAAGTGACATAAATACAGCTCCTACTGCGGGAGAAATAACTATACCAATACCAGAAAGTACTCCTGCTGCCAGTGGTATGGCTACAACATTGTAGCCTAGAGCCCATATAAGGTTTTGGATCATCTTTCTATAGGTCGCTTTACCAAAGTCTATAAGGGATACTACATCTTCTGGATTGGAGTTTACAAGTATAATATCTGCAGTTTCTGCTGCTACATCTGTTCCAGAACCTATGGCTATACCTACATCAGCCTGGGCTAGTGCTGGAGCATCGTTTACCCCATCTCCGGTCATAGCTACGAATCTTCCCTGATCTTGTAATTCATTAATTTTTTCTTGTTTTTCTTCAGGTAGTACCTGGGCAAAAAATCCATCTAATCCCAGTTCTTCAGATACCTGCTTGGCTGTCTTTTCATTATCTCCTGTAAGCATCCATGTTTTAATGCCTTCTTTCTTGAGACGCTTTATAGCTCCATAGGACTCTTCTCTTATTCTATCTGAAAGTCCTATGGCCCCAATCAATCTATCTTCTACAATTAAAAATACATCTGTGGATACACCGTGCTCTGGCAGATCCCTTGGTATTTCTAGATTGTTTTCCTTTAAATAGCCAGGACTTACTACTAAAACATGCTTACCCTCTATATTTCCCTCTACTCCCTTACCCTGTATAGCTTGGAAATTTTCCATCTTTAAGAGAGACAGGCTCATTTCTTCTTGTTTCTTTAGAATACCACTTGCTATGGGGTGTTCTGAGTTTTGCTCAAGTGTGGCAGCGTATTCTATTACCTTTTCTTGGTTATAGGCCTGGTCAAATACTTCTATAAAGTTTACTTGAAATTCTCCATGGGTAAGTGTTCCTGTCTTATCAAATACTACAGTATCAATTTTCCTTGAATTTTCAAATTGAGTTCTATTTCTTATAAGCAAGCCATTTTTAGCTGATTGAGCTGTGGATGTAGCCACTACTAGGGGTATTGCAAGTCCTAGAGCATGGGGACATGTTATTACCATTACTGTAACCATTCTAGCTAGGGCAAAGGTAAAATCTCCACTTATGGCATACCAGACAAAGAGTGTTGCAAATCCTGCAGTCAGTGCCACTATAGTCAACCAAAAGGCTGCCCTATCTGTTAGATTTTGAGTTTTGGACTTGGATTCTTGTGCCTTTTCCACCATATGAATAACCTTAGATAGGTAGGAGTTTTCACCTATATCTTCTACCTGGACTTCTATGGATCCATCTCCATTTATAGAGCCTCCTATAAGCTTATCTCCTGGACCCTTTTCAACTGGTTTTGATTCTCCAGTTAGCATGGATTCATTTATATGGCTGCTTCCCTTGACTATAACTCCATCGGCAGGAACCTTTTCTCCTGGTTTTATTAGTATTTTATCTTGAGATTTTAATTCACCTAGGTCAACTTCTACTATCTCTCCATCTTTAATTAGATGGGCAGTGTTTGGCATAAGTTCAGCTAGTTTTTCTAGAGCACTGGAAGCACTTAAGACAGCCCTCATTTCAATCCAATGACCTAGGAGCATAATAACAATAAGTGTTGCAAGTTCCCAAAAGAAATCATTTCCCTCAAGTCCAAAGACTACAGCTGTACTATATAGGTAGGCTACAGTTATTGCCATAGCTATAAGAGTCATCATGCCTGGTGTTTTTTCCTTTAATTCATCCTTGAGCCCTGTTAAAAATGGCCAAGCTCCGTAAAAGAATATAAATGTGGCCAAGGCAAACAAGACATAATTGCTTCCTGGGAAACTTATCTCTATATTTGTCCATTCTTGCACCATAGGCGAAAGAATCAATATGGGAATTGTAACAATTAGGGATATAAAAAACCTTCTCTTAAAATCTTCTATCATCATCTTGTGGTGGTCTTGATGATTTTCATGATCTTTATGGTCCATAATAAAACTCCTTTCAAAATTTATCTTCTGAGTTTACCCTTATATTGATCTATACCCTTTAATAGGATAATTATATAAAATACAGGCCTTATGAGGATTATTCTCATATTGTGGTATAATTATTTTAAGTAAAATAATTATAGAGGTGAAGAATATGAAAATGTTTAAATCAGATAATGTTTCAGGAGTACATCCTAAGATCCTGCAAGCCATAGGAGATGCAAATACTGGGCATGAAAATCCCTATGGAAATGATAGCTATAGTAAAAGGGCTATAGAGAGTATAAGAGGCTTGTTTGAAAGTGATGTAGATGTATACTTTACACTGCTTGGAACAGCAGCAAATGTCATAAGTTTAAGTGGTATTTTAAATAGTTTTGAGGGAGTAGTATGTACAGAGTCAGCCCATATAAATACAGATGAGTGTGGTGCTTTTGAAAACTTCACTGGCTGTAAAATCCTATATACTCCAGAACATGATGGAAAGATCAAGATTAAAGATATAGAGAAGTTTTTAAGCCACCCAGATGATGAACACAGAGTTCAGCCAAAGGTAATATCTATATCTCAGACAACGGAAACTGGTACACTTTATTCCATAGAAGAAATAAGAGAGCTGGCAGATTTTGCCCATGATAATGGAATGTATCTACATCTAGACGGAGCTAGAATAGCCAATGCCATAGTTGCCCTAGATTCTTCCTTCAAGGAGATGGTAACAGATACTGGAGTGGACCTTCTATCTCTAGGTGGAACTAAAAATGGCATGATGATAGGAGAGGCCATAGTTTCCTTTAATAGGGAATTGAGCAAAAACTTTAAATACCATAGAAAGCAGGGCATGCAACTTCTTTCCAAGATGAGATTTGTCTCTTGCCAGTTTATTCCATACATAGAAGATGGAGTATGGGAAGAGTGTGCTAGAAATGCAAATGAAATGGGCCTTTATTTAAAGGAAGAACTAAGCCAGTGCCAGGGAGTAAAGGTGCAAGAAGGATACAAGACAAATATGATCTTTGCAAACTTCTCTGAAAAGATTATAGCTAATCTTCAAGAGGAATTTGGATTCTATGTAATAGATGAAGCAAGCAATTTAGTAAGACTTGTAACATCCTTTGATACAAGCCTAGAAGATATTGATAGCTTTATAGAAGCTATAAAAAGACTAAAATAAAGAAAAAATATATATTTTATAAAATTGACCCAGGTCAATTTTATCCCCAGTAAGTATAATATAATAGAGATATAGAAACCTAGTTTTGTTTTTTGTTTTCACTCCTTAAATATAAGAATAGGAAAAAAAGACTTGATTATCTGTTATAATAAGATAAGTTAGAAAAACAATAGAAATAAAACTAGAGGTGATTTTATGGACTGTAGCTGCAGTGGAGAGAAAAGCTGTGTAGAAAGAGTACCTATATTTAGCAATTTAGATAGGGAAGAGATGAAAGAAATAACATCTATAATAAACCATAAAAAGTTTAAGAAGAATGAACTTATATATATGGCTGGAGAAAAGGGTGGTAGCCTTTATGTAATAAATGAGGGCAAGGTTAAGATCACAAGAATATCTAGTTCTGGCAAGGAGCAGGTTATTCGAATACTGGGTGCAGGTGAGTTTATGGGAGAACTTTCTATATTTAAATCATCAGCCTTAATGGATAATGCAGAAGCCCTAACAGACACCATGTTATGTGTTATAAATGAAAGAGATTTTAAAAAGATATTAAAGAAGTACCCTCTTATATCTTTTAAGATAATGGAAGAATTGAGTCAAAGACTTGAAAGAGCAGAGGCTCTCATTGAAAATATAAATTTAAATTCAGTAGAAAAAAGATTGGCAGACATACTCTTACAATTAGTTGATAAGAATGGAGAAATAAATTTAAATATGAGTAAGAGGGACTTAGCATCTCAAATAGGAATGAGCAGTGAAACCCTAAGTAGGAAACTTTCAGCCTTTCAGGAGCTAGGAATTATAAAGCTAGTAGGACAAAGAAAGGTAATAATACTAAATAGAGCTGCCTTAGAGGAAATATAAAAAAGGAGAATAAGATGAAATCTATAGAGATAATGGAAAATGAACATGAAAATATAAGAAGAATGTTAAAAGTCGTAAGAGAGTTCTCCCATAGGGTTATGGTAGGTGGAGAATTTGATCTAGAGGATATGCCAAAGATAATTGACTTTATAAGAGTTTATGCAGATAAGCATCATCACGGTAAGGAAGAAGATATACTCTTTAAAACTATGAATGAAAAAATCCATAAACTTAGGGAAGCAGGCTCCATAACAGGTATGTATATAGAACATGATCTAGGAAGGCTCTATATGCAGGAATTAGAAATGGCTATAGAGGCCTATAAAGAAGGAAAAGACAAGGCCAGACTTGATATTATAGCAAATGCTGTAGGATATACCAATCTACTAGAAAGACATATTCAAAAGGAAAATATGGCCATGTATAAGTTTGCAGAAAAAATGCTAGAAGATGAAGATAAAAACTATATTGAAGAAGAAGCTGGAAAGATAGAAAAAGAAGCAGAGAATAAGGGTTTACAAGAAAAGTATATAAATATATTGGAAAAACTAGAGAGTAAATATCTATAATTGATATTTATTCCCTGCTTTGGGTATATATAATCTAAGTGTAAATTTAACTAATAAGAAAAGGGAGGAAGAAATTATGAGCTTTAAAATGACAGATAAGGTAACTTGGGTAGGAAAGATTGACTGGGAACTTAGGAGATTTCATGGAGATGAATATTCTACACACAGGGGTTCCTCATACAATTCCTACTTAGTTAGAGATGAAAAAAACGTACTTATAGACACAGCTTGGGCTCCTTTTGCAGATGAATATCTTGCAAATTTAAAGAAGGAAATTGACTTAAATGATATAGACTATATCATAGCTCAGCACAATGAAATAGATCACAGTGGTTCTTTACCTCTTATAGTAAAAGAAATACCAGATGTACCTATATATTGTACTGCTAATGGAGAAAAGATAATTAAGGCTCATTTTCATCAAGCCCATGATTGGAATTTCAAAGTAGTAAAGACAGGAGATACTTTAGATATTGGAGACTCTACACTTACATTTGTAGAAGCTAGAATGCTTCATTGGCCTGACAGCATGATGACCTATATGAGTGGGGACAATATACTTTTCTCAAATGATGCCTTTGGCCAACACTATGCATCAGATCTTATGTATAATGATACAGTAGATCAATGTGAATTATTTGAAGAGGCTATAAAATATTATGCAAATATTTTAACACCTTTTAGTCCTTTAGTTACAAACAAGATAAAGGAAATACTTTCTTTTGAACTTCCATTAAATATGATAGCTCCAAGCCATGGAGTTATTTGGAGAGACAATCCAGCACAGATAGTTGAAAAATACTTGGAGTGGGCTGATGCCTATCAAGAAAATCAAATAGTAATAGTATATGATACTATGTGGAATGCAACTAGAAAGATGGCAGAGGCCATAGCAGAAGGAATTAAAAAAGTAGATGAAGAGGTTACTGTTAAGCTCTTTAATGCTTCTAATACTGATAAAAATGAAATAATAACAGAGCTTTTTAAATCTAAAGCATTTCTTTTTGGATCTTCAACTGTAAATAAGGGTATAATGCATGCTACAGGAGGAATCCTAGAGATGATACGTGGAATAGGATTTAAGAATAAAACTACGGCAGCCTTTGGTTCCTATGGCTGGTCTGGTGAATCAGTAAAGATTATAGAGGAGAAATTAGGAATTACAAAACTAAAAGTAGTAGAAGGTGGACCTATGGCTCTTTGGAATCCAGACGAAGAAGCAATAGACAAATGTATAGACTTTGGAAAAGAATTTGTAGGGAAAATATAATATAAAGAAAGATAAAATATTTAATTAGGGAGAATAGACTAGTCTATTCTCCCTATGTATTAACTTTTTTTAAGGGGTATAAAAAATAAGGCATATTGAGAGCTAAATAAACTAATAAGTTGTTATAATTGCCATATAAAGATATAATTAAGGTAAGAACTTATAAAAGAGGGATAGGATGGATGAAAATAAATTTTGCCAAAGGATTAGCAATATAGCTATAAAGTCCATACTATACGAACTTGCTGCAACACCTAAACCAGGCCTTGTAGATAGAGTAAATAGTGGGGCCCATAGTGATATGGATTATTTTACATTTTTAAATAGTAGCTCTGTTCTAGCTCCATATTTTTACAAGTGCACCTGGCTAGGGATAGATTTTAGAGGCAGGGAGTACAGAGACTTGCTTTCACAATTAAGGCCCCTGGGAATAGAGGCAGAAAGAGACATGTTTAGAGCCACTAGGGGAGTCAATACTCATAAGGGCGTTATCTTTTCCGCTGGCATAGTAGCTGGAGCAGCAGGAAGCATTTATTCTCAAAGAAAAGATTTAAACATAGAGTCTCTAATAAGCCGAGTAAAGGAAATAACTAGGGGTATAAGTGATGAATTAGAAGCTAGCTACAAAAAGAAGGATAAAAGCTATGGAGAAAGCCTATTTATAAAATACGGTATAAAGGGTATAAGAGGAGAAGCTGAAAGTGGATTTAAAACTGTAATGGAACACTCTTATCCAGTATTTAAAGAGCTTATAGAGAGTAAAAAATATCCTATAAACCAGATCTTAGTTCAAACACTCCTATATTTAATAAAAGCTACTGAAGATACAAATATACTTGGAAGGCATGATATGGAGACCTTAAGATATTCTCAAGCTAGGGCTAGAGAGGCTCTAGAAAAAGGTGGTAGCTTTAGTCAGAAAGGTAGGGAGTTTTTGGAGGATTTAGATAGGGATTTTATAGAGAAGAGAATAAGTCCAGGTGGTTCTGCAGATCTACTTGCTCTAACACTTATGCTGTATATGATTGGAAATAGTGATATAATATGATGATAGATGAAAAGATAATAATGAATCTACTGGATTCAAAGGAAAAAAGAGCCCATAGGCAAAGAGAATTAATAGAAAAATATAAGAATAGTCTAATATGCCTTACACTCAATATACCTGGAAGAGTAAAGGACAGTTTTACATATAGAGAGATTCACAAGGAAGGAATAAGGACAATAAAAGATACTTTAAAAAAACAGGCTCTTTCTCCTATATACAGTGAAGAAATAGAAAATATCAGTGGAAGGGAAGCTTATATAGTAGTAAAGTCTCATGCATATAGATTAAAAGAAATAGCAGTAAATATAGAAGAAACTCATTCCCTTGGCAGACTATTTGATATAGATGTATTTTCTAGTAAACACCGGCAGATAGCTAGAGGGGATCTTGGAATAAATCCTAGAAGATGTTTATTGTGTGATCTAGATGCTAGGATTTGTATGAGAGAGAGAAATCATAGTTATGAAGAGTTGATTCAAGCTGTCAATAGTATATGGTCAAGTTATAAAATATAGATGCAAAGGTTGGAGAAAACATGAAGGACAATAGAAAAATTGGAATAATAGATTCTGGAGTTGGGGGATTGACAGTTGCCAAAGAGTTTAGGCTACAATTACCTCAAGAAAATATACTGTATTTGGGAGATAATATAAATGTTCCCTATGGAAATAAGAGCGAAGAAGAGATATACAAGCTTACAAAAAAGATGATAGATTTTTTAATAGAAAGAGATGTTAAACTAATAGCAGTAGCCTGTAATACTATATCTTCTATCTTGGATAAGTATTTTTTAGATTCTAAACTACCTATAGTGAGCATTATAAATCCTGTGGTGGAATATGTTGAAAAAAAGGGTTTTAAGGAAATAGGTATTATAGCAACTGAATTTACTATAAGCTCAAAAAAGTATGAAGACTATCTATATAAAAAAGATAAGGACATAAAAGTAGTCACAGAGAGCTCTCCATTTTTAGCTGAAATAATAGATAGGGGAGACTTTACTGATAGGGAGATATCAAGAGAGATAAGTAAACATATGGATAATATACTGAAAAAGAGAAGGGTAAAAGATATAATCTTAGGCTGCACTCACTATCCAATAGTTTTAGATAAATTCAAAGAAATAGCTCCAGAGATTAACTTTATAAATCCAGCCTATGAACAGGCTCTATATGCTAAAAAACTTATGAAGGAGAGAGATATATTAAACAATAGGAAAGACTCTACTTTTGAAATCTATACCACAGATAAGAAGGATAGTTACCTAAAATTAATAAAAAAATTGTCTATAGAAATGCCAGACAATATATATGAAGTAGAAGAGTATTAATTAAAAATTAATTTTTAATAATAACTTTAAATAATACAATATATCACTATAGTGATATAATAAGATTAATTCAATTAATAAGCAACTTAAGGAGGCAAGGAATTATGTCGAAAATTCATATCGGCTTAGATGTAGGCTCAACAACTGTTAAAGTAGTAGTGCTAAACAGTTCGTTTGATATCATGTATGGCAGTTATAAAAGGCATTTTTCTGATATAAAAAAATCCATAAGGGAAATTCTTATGGATGCGTATAGAAGGTTTAAAAATGATCAGGTAACAATAATGGTAACAGGTTCTGGAGGTCTATCTGTAAAGGACTGGCTTGATATTTCCTTTATTCAAGAAGTGGTAGGATCTACAAAGAGTATACAGACCTTAATACCAGAAACTGATGTAGCTATTGAACTAGGTGGAGAAGATGCAAAGATAACTTATCTAAGTGGTGCAGTAGAGCAGAGAATGAATAGTATATGTGCAGGAGGAACAGGAGCCTTTATAGACCAGATGGCATCTCTATTAGAAACAGATGCTGAGGGCTTAAACACACTTGCAGCTTCACATAAGAGGGTCTATTCAATTGCTTCTAGATGCGGTGTATTTGCTAAGACAGATATACAGGCCCTTATAAATCAAGGTGCCTTAAAAGAAGATATAGCTGTTAGTGTTCTTCAATCTGTGGTAAATCAGACCATATCAAACTTGGCCTGCGGAAGACCTATAAGAGGTAAGGTAGCATTTTTAGGTGGACCTCTTCATTTTCTACCTGAACTAAAGAAGAGATTTATAAAAACCTTAGAGCTAGGGGAAGAAGATATAGTAAAGCCTGAGGATCCACAGTTATATGTGGCTATAGGGGCTGCTATTGGATCCGTTGATGAAAAACCAATATCCTTTAAAGCCTTAAAGGACAAGCTGGAAAATGAGGACGATAAGTCCAGCAATACCATAAGAAAATTAAAACCATTATTTAAGGATAGGCAGGAGTATGAAGAATTTAAAAAGCGTCATAGCTGCAATGACATAAAAGAATTAGATCCCAAAGAATATACTGGGAATGCATATTTAGGCATTGATGCGGGCTCAACAACTACTAAGGCTGTATTGATAACTGAGGATGAAAAAGTATTGTATTCTTATTATGGAAATAATAAGGGGAAACCGTTAGATCAATCTATAAACATAGTGAAGGAAATATATAGAGAAATGCCTCATATTCCTATAACCTATGCTTGTGTAACCGGTTATGGTGAAGACTTTATAAAGGCAGCACTAGGTGTAGATGTTGGAGAAGTAGAAACTCTTGCCCACTATAAGGGAGCAAAACT
>CAZBAK010000038.1:0-1544 GCA_964489715.1 uncultured Tissierella sp.
CTCCATCTCTTCCCCTGGCATAGGTTTATACTAGTAAAAGCCCTGTACATAGTCACACATCTTTTGATTTAAAAACTCTAGCTGGGCAGAAGTTTCAACTCCTTCTGCTAAGACATTTAAACCTAGGCTCTTTGCTAGATTTATTATTATAATTGTTATGGCCTTGTCTTTTTCATTGCTTTCAATACCATGGATAAATTCCATATCAATCTTGATCCTATCAATTGGCAGAAGCTTTAGCCTACTAAGAGATGAATATTCTGTGCCAAAGTCATCTATGGCAATAGATACGCCTAGTTTCTTTAATTTATTCAAAACTTCTACAATAAAATCTGTCTCCTTTATAGCTATGCTTTCTGTAATCTCAAGCTCTAAATATTTAGGATCTAGGCCCACTTCTTTTAAGACTTCTTCAACCTGCCTAGCTATATTAGAGTTGATAAATTCTATAGAAGATAGATTCACTGCCATCTTAAGCTTTTTTAAGCCCATGTCCTGCCACTTTTTATTTTGAAGGCAGGCAGTTTTTAGTACCCAGTGGCCTATGGCATTTATCAGGCCGTTTTTTTCAGCTATGGGAATAAATATATTTGGAGCTATCATGCCAAATTTTGGGTGCTTCCATCTGATCAAAGCTTCCAAGCCTTCTATTTCTTTCTTTTCTAAATCCATTTGGGGCTGATAGTAGAGAGAAAACTCTTCTCTTTCTAGAGCTTGGTATAGATCATTTGATATGATCATATTCATTTCTATTTCTTCTTTCATGCTAGTTGTGCAAAATGTGTATGTGTTTTTACCCTGGGACTTGGCCTCATACATGGCAGTATCTGCATGTTTAATCAAGCTTTCAGGTTCTCTACCATCATCAGGATAAACTGAGATACCTGCACTAGCTGTTACAGAAAAGTCCTGCCCATATATATTAAAGGGCTGGGAAAATATATTCATAATTTTATCTAGAATTTTAGCTATATGCTTTTGATCCTCCCTATTATCCAGCATTATTATAAATTCATCTCCAGCAAATCTAGCAACAGTATCACTTTCTCTTAAGCTTTCCTTCAAGCTCCTTGCAATTTCTCCAAGGAGATAGTCTCCTCCATCATGGCCAATAGTATCATTTACTGATTTGAAATTATCTAGATCTATAAAGACTATATTTATAGTATCTTCTGCTTTTTCCAATGACTCTATACTTTTTTCAACTCTCTCTTTAAATAAAAACCTATTTGCTAATCCCGTTAGGCTATCATAGTAGGCCATATGCTGGATATCCTTTTCAGCAGCCAATTTCTCTAAGCCATCTGATAGAAGGCTTGAGAAAACATCTAAGAATTTTTTATCTTCCTCTGTCCACTTTCTATAATATTCTATGGATTCAATAGCAAGATAGGCTTTAAGCTTTTCTTCAGCTTCTAGAAGAGCAAAAATTACTGATTTAACACCTCTCTCCTCAAAATATCTTCCAATTTTCATATCTTCTTGGGTTAGTTTTCCCATATCATCTATATATACTGCCTGCTTGCCTTTATTCTTTAACCAGT
>CAZBAK010000038.1:1644-9560 GCA_964489715.1 uncultured Tissierella sp.
CCAGTTAAAAATAGAGCCATACTTTCTAAGAATCCAGCTCTTAAACTTCTCCCCGTATTTTTTAAATATATACTATATTCCAATATAAAGTTTAATATAGCACTAATAATAAGTAGGATTGAAATATTAGCGAATATATTATCCTTTTCTCTTTCTGTGATTATCAATTCATCACTATAAGTTTTTTGATAGCTCATCAAATCATAATGTCTAGCTGAATAGTACATAGCCCAGACAGGCAGTAGGATAAACAAGGGTGCTATCTGGGGATTTGGTTCTGATAAAAATGTGCTGGCCACTATATCTGTTAAGCTTGAAAATAAGCCAGATCCCACTATAGCAAACAGAATAGCCCTAGCCTGCCTTATAATGTTAGGATCTTGTAAGCTTTTTTTCCATCTCCAAACAATAAAGATTCCATAGCTCATATATAGGATGTAATAAGTATAATAAAAATAATTCCATATTGAGTTAGGGGCTATATTGCTTAAGCCATAGTTTGTCTTTAAAAGATCATATTGAATCACTGCCATTTCATTGGAAAAAGTGAAGATATACATAGATACGAGTGCTGGAATGTGTAGCAAAAATAGATAGCCTTCATGTTTTATCTTATCTTTTTGCCTGGTAAGTAGGATCAAAAAATGCAGGGTAAGACTATATAAACTAGTCATACCTATAGAGGCAAAACGCCTCCATATTACAGCAGTTTCTAAACTACTAGATAAATTTGCCATACCAAATCCAAAGGACCATATGGATAAAGCTATACAGCTAAGTAGAAATGTTATATTTATATTTGATTTTGAATTTAGTCTGATTATATAAATTCCCCAGAAAATAGATATACTAGTTCCCAGAAAAAACATCAAGGAAAGTAAGCCAGAAATATAAAGCATATGGTCCTCCTTTAATAAAATTTTGATAAAAAAAGACTTAGTAATAAGATAATTTAATATTATCTAGACTAAATCTTACTAAAATTCTAGTTAATCACTTTTCAACTTTCTACTCTCTATATCGGAAGTTGGAGCTTTAATTTAAGCCCAGGGTCACAATATTTACTAATTATTCTAGGGAAGTCAAAGATTTGTAACACAAGCCTCTAAATATATTCTAAAGAATCTTCTAGTACTCTAAATTACTTGTTGCTTATTTAATCAAAGAAAAATAAGGCTATAGGATTTTTTAAGATCCTATAGCCTTATTTTTATCTATATTTTTAAAGTCTTTAATTTTACATGTGGATAGGCTTATCTATTGCTCCAAAGGCTGCTTCCATGAATATTTCAGATGTTGTAGGATGGGGCAGGATTACCTTTGCCATATCATATATCGTTCCTTCCAACTGCATTATGGAAACTGCACTGGAGATCATATTGTCTGCACTATCTGACATAATATGGGTGCCGATTACTTCTCCATACTTGTTATCTGAAATAACCTTGATAAAGCCTACCAGATCTCCCTCACTCATAGCCTTACCATTGGCTGCCAGAGGAAACTTGCTAACTGTTATATCTAATCCCCTATCTTTTGCTTCTTCTTCACTAAGACCTACACTGGCTAGTTCAGGGCTTGTATATATCAATAGAGGCACCAGCTGGTAGTTCATTTGACTCTTCTTGCCTGCTATGACCTCAGCTGTTACAATGCCTTCAGCTGATGCAACATGGGCCAGAGGATACTTGCCATTTACATCTCCTATGGCGTATACTCCATCTATGCTTGTCTTCATCTCACTATCTGTCTCTATAAAGCCTCTTTTATCTCTTTTTAAGTTTAAAGCCTGGCTACCCTTAGTATTTGCCTTGCTCTTCCAGGATATTAAATACTTATCTCCCTTGATGATCTTTTCTTTTCCCTTTTCTTCTATAACCAGTCCATCTTCACTTATGGACTTGAGCTGGGCCCTTGTTACTATCTTCATTCCATCTTTTTTAAATTGTCTCTCCAGGGTCTTGGTCATTTCTTTTTCTACAAAGGGCAATATACTAGCCTCTTCTTGGACTAAAACAACCTTTGAGCCCAGCATGCTAAAGAGATTAGCAAATTCCACGCTATAGTGATTTCCCCCTATTATCACCAGCTCTTTAGGAACTTCCTTTAAATCAAATATAAGTTTACTAGAGAGTATCTTTCCCTTTTCTGTCATTTCTTTTAGGCCAGCTATTTCTGGATAGACTTCACTTGCACCTGTAGCTAGAACAATATTTTTAGTCTTAAAGTTTTTGCCATTTACTTCTATTGTGTTCTTATCTTTTATATTGGCAAAGCCTTCTATGAGTTCCACCTTGTTTTTCTTAAATAAGTTTCTTATACCATTTACAAGTTTCCCTACCACATCATCTTTTCTCTCTAAAAGTTTCTTCCAATCTACATTTAAGTCTTCCTTATCTATTCCCTCTATGGCAAAGTTTTCAGCTTCTAGAATATCCTTATAGAATTTCCCAGTGGTCAAAAGTGTCTTGGTTGGTATACAGCCCCAATTTAAGCAGACTCCACCAAGATTTCCATCTTCAATAAGGGCAACCTTTAAGCCCAGCTGTGCTGCCTTTATACTAGAGACATAGCCTCCAGGTCCTCCTCCTATTATTATTACATCATAGTTTTCCATATCTCTACTCCTTTATGATTTTAAAAATAGCATATCAGGATCTGCCAGCAATTCTTTTAATATATTTACAAATTGAGACCCTCTAGAACCATCTATAATCCTATGATCATAGGAAAGTGATATTGGAAGCATTTTTCCCACAACTATATTTTCATCCTTATCTACTATAGGTTTTTTAACTATTCTTCCAAGCCCTAGTATTGCTGATTCTGGATAGTTTATAATAGGAATGCCAAAATGTCCTCCTATGGATCCATAGTTTGTAAGGGTAAATGTTCCACCTTGAAGTTCCCTAAGTTCCAGTTGGTTTTCCCTAGCCCTAGAACTTAGATCTACAATTTCCCCTGCTAGCTCTACTATTGATTTTTTATCTGCATCTCTTATAACAGGTACCATAAGACCTCTATCTGTATCTGTTGCTATTCCTATATTATAGAAATTTTTATAGACCATCTCTTGATTTTCCTCATCTAGGGATGCATTGAATTCTCTAAGTTCCTTTAGGGCTGCTATGCTTGCCTTTATTATAAATGGAAGATAGGTCAAGCTTACTCCCTCTTCCTTTAAACTATCCTTGTATTTCTTTCTAAAAAGGTCTAGCTGGCTTACATCTATTTCATCCATAACTGTTGTATGAGGAATTGTAAATCTAGATTCTGACATCTTCTCAGCTATGGTCTTTCTTATACGTGTCAGAGGAACTCTTTCATATCTTCCATCATCTTCATCTTGAGAAAGCTCTAGGGTCTTGCTTGTTCTTTGGACCTCTTCTACTTCTTCTTTTTTATCCTTTTCTAGATCTTTGGCCCTTTGAATATCTGCCTTCATAACTCTTCCTGCTGGCCCTGTTCCATCTAGCTTATTTATATCTATTCCTAAATCCTTTGCCATAGCCCTGGCCACAGGTGTGGCTAAGACCTTTTTCTCTCTTTCTTGAGGATCTTTCTTTTGCCTGGAGACTTCATGACTTGGTGGAATTTCTTGAGATGAAACCAAAACTTCTCCTACTACTCCTGCTGTTTCTTCTTCCAGCTCTTCTTCTTTTTCCCCTAGTTTTTCTTCCTTATCTTCTTCCTTAAAGGCATCTCCACTTCCCCCACCTGCTGCTGATATTTCACCCTCTTCTCCTTCTATATCTAAAACTACAAATATATTTCCCACATGTATGGTATCTCCTTCTTTACCCTTAAGCTCCAGGACCTTTCCATCCTTAGGTGAAGGAATATCTGTAGTTACCTTATCTGTTTCAACTTCTAGCAGAGAGTCCCCCTCTTCTATCTCTTGTCCCTCTTCTACTAGCCATTTGACAATTGTTCCTTCGTGAATACCCTCTCCAACATCTGGAAATTTAAAATCAAATTTCATCTTTCTTCCTCCTCTTTAATATCTAACTACTTCTTCTATAGTTTTAGCTATTCTCTCTGGGCTTGGTATATAGTGATTTTCTCCTTTTGCTAGAGGGAATATTGTATCAAAACCAGTTACTCTTGTAGGAGGTGCTTCTAGATAGAGAAAGGCCTTTTCATTTACTATGGCCATGATCTCCGCCCCAAGACCAAGAGTTTTTGGAGCTTCATGAACTATTATAATCCTACCTGTCTTTTTAACAGATTCTACTATAGTTTCCCTATCAATTGGGGAAATAGTCCTTAGGTCTATTAGTTCCACATCTATACCCTTGTCTTCCACCATCTTTATGGCAGCTTGACTGTCAGGTATCATAGCTCCCCAGGCCACCAGGGTTAAATCCTTGCCCTCTTTTACTATCTTGGCCTTGCCTATAGGAAGCTCATAGGCCTCCTCAGGTACGTCCTGTCTAAAGGCCCTATATATTCTCTTTGGTTCTAAGAATATTACAGGGTCTGGATCTCTTATGGCAGCTATTAATAGTCCCTTGGCATCATAGGGAGTTGATGGAATTACTACTTTAATTCCTGGTATCTGTGCATAGAGTGCTTCTGTACTTTCTGAATGATGCTCCAGAGCCCTAATCCCTCCACCATAGGGCATTCTAACAACTATGGGCATAGTAAATCTACCACGGGATCTATTTCTCATTCTTGCAAGATGATTTATTATTTGATTGAAAGCAGGATAAGAAAATCCCATAAACTGCATTTCTACTACAGGCTTTAATCCCTTTATAGCCATACCAATGGCTGTTCCCACTATTCCAGATTCTGCCAGGGGAGCATCAAAAACCCTATCTTCACCATACTTCTCTTGAAGTCCCACTGTAGCTCTAAATACTCCTCCTTCAACACCTACATCTTCTCCATAAACTACTATAGACTCATCTACTTCTAATTCATTGTCTAGAGCCTGGGTTACAGCTCCTATTAGGTTTAATTTATTAGCCATTATCTTTACCTCCTTGTAAAAATTCTAAATAATCATCCATTTGTTCCTGCAATTGTGGAGGCATTTCTCTATAGTGATACTGGAATATATCTTCTACTTCTGTATCTGACTTATCTTCTATTTCTTCAAAAGTAGCTACTACTTGTTTTTCCAGTTCTCTTCTCTTTTCTTCTAACCACTTGTCATCTATAAGCTCTTTTTCCTTTAGATACTTTTCAAATCTTACTAGAGGATCTTTTTCCTTCCAAGGCTCTACTTCTTCATCCTTTCTATACTTGCTAGGATCATCTGATGTGGTATGGGCTCCAAGCCTATAGGTATAAGCTTCTATAAGAGTTGGCCCTCCACCATTTCTAGCCTTGTCTATGGCCTTCTTTGTAGCATTATACATGGCAAATATATCATTGCCATCTACTTGTATTCCTTCAATACCATAGGCTATGGCCTTTTGGGCCAAAGTCTTGCTGGCAGTTTGCTTGCTTCTAGGCATGGATATGGCATATTGATTGTTCTGTATGATAAATACCACTGCTGCATTAAATACTCCTGCAAAGTTTAATCCTTCATGAAAGTCTCCATGACTGGTTCCGCCATCTCCTACATAGGCAACCGCAACATCATCTTCGCCTTTGATCTTGCTTGCCATGCCAATACCTGCTGCATGGGAAAATTGTGAGGCTATGGGAATTGAAACTGGTAGAACATTTACTCCCTCTGGCATATGGCTGCCCCATTCATTTCCATACCAGTAGAGATAGATATTTTTAAGGGGTACACCCTTTACTAGCCATGCTCCCAATTCTCTAAAGGCTGGTACTAAAAAGTCCCTTTCTTCCATGGCATAGGCACTTCCTACCTGGGTGGCCTCCTGTCCAGTATTTGGAGCATATGTCAGCATTCTACCCTGCCTTTGATAGGATACTGCCTTTTCGTCTATAATTCTTGTATATAGCATAGTCTTATATAAATAAAGTAACTCATCGTCTTTAAACTCAGGAAGATCTTCTTTCTTTGTAATTTTTCCATCCTTATCCATTACACTATAGATCTTTCCCTCTAGGGGATTGTAATCTTTAAATTCCATTTTTAGACCTCCTCCTTCTTATAAATCTACTTCTGGCTTAGTTAATAATCATTCTCAGTCCTGTTATATATATACTCTTTTTAAGCCTAATCCAAACACCGCTAAAACTTAATCAATAAGAACTTTAGGTCTTTACTTGAAAACTTTCTCCCTATAGCATAGAATAAATTATATTTTATAAAATACATGCAATAAAATAAGACCTTAAATGGTTATATAGTTAAAGGAGTATGTAATATGTTGATATTTAGTTTTGTCCAGGCCGATCCTCATCCTAGGCCTAGAAAAGAAAAAGCCATCTTTATAGATGAGAATTTATTTAAGAGAATGGGTGGAAATGATATGACTGCCTTAGATGAGCTCTATCATTTAACAGAAAGGACCATGTATGCATTTTCACTTTCACTTACAAGGAATCACCAGGAAGCCTTGGATCTTATGCAGGATATGTACATAAAAGTCTTGTCTGCGGCACATCTTTATAAGCCACAGGGAAAACCCTTGGCCTGGATGTTCACTATTACAAAGAATATCTTTTACACTAAGACTCAGAGAAGCCGGAGAATTTTCTCCATAGATCCAGAAATTATGTATAGTGATATGAATTTTTCATATGTTGAGGATCTAGAAGACAGATTGGTTTTAGAAGGTGTACTATCACTTTTAACAAAAGAGGAAAGAAATATAGTACTTTTATATGCTGTTTCTGGTATGAAACACAAGCAGATAGCAGAGAGCCTAGATTTAAAACTTTCTACAGTACTATCTAAGTATCATAGATCCTTAAAAAAGTTACGGGCATATTTACAAGAAGAGGAGGTCCGAGTATAAGATGAAGGACAAGGAAATACTTGGTAAAATTAAAAAAACCATAGACTCAGCACCAATTGATATTTTAGATGATATAAAGTCTCAAAAGCAAACAAAGATGATCAGCCATGACGACATAACTAGGCAAGATACTTGGAGTGAAAAGATTAAAAAAGTAATGCCCTATGCTTCTGTAGCAGTCCTGTTTTTTCTAGTGATCTTAGGTTGGCAATTTCAAACTGGGACAGCTGATAGTTTGATCTATCTTGATGTTAACCCAAGTATCTATTTTACCAGCAATAAAATTGATCAGGTTATAGAGTTAGAGTCAGATACCCAAGAAGGAAGGAAAATTATTGAATCTATAGACTTCCAGGGAAAAAGTATAGATCTTGTAACAGAAGAGGTCTTAGATAGGATGATGGAAGAAGAGTATTTGTCAGAGAATGATGACTTTATCTTGCTATCTGTCCATAATAAAAACATGGAAAAAGAAGATAGTGAAAGAGAAAACTTAGATAGCCTTATCCATACTTATCTAGAAACTAAGGGTATTAAAGCCATAGTTTTAGGACAAAACTTTAGGGATAGAGAGAATATGGAAAAACTTGCTCAAAAATACAAGATCTCAGAAAGTAAGATGAGCTTTATACAAAAGCTTATAGATCAAGAGCCAAATCTCCAGTTAAATAATCTTCTAGAACTTTCTTTAGAAGAACTAGTGAAATTGAGTCAAGAAAAGGATATAGATTTAAATAAGATTATAAAGACTAAAGATATGCAGAGAATAAGAGCCATTCAAAGACTAGAAGAAGACAAGGAAAGCATCGAAAAAGATAATACAGAAAAAGATGATGAAGGAGAAGAAATAAAGGAAAATACTATTGATAACAAGCCCGCTCCAAGTCCAACCAAGGAAAAAGCTAAGGATATGAAGGCAATTCCCAAAGCTAAGCCCATAGAGAAAAAATCCCATGATCTTGGTGATGATGAGGACGATGATGATAAAGATGATGATAGTGATGATGAGGATGATGATGACGA
>CAZBAK010000038.1:9660-16096 GCA_964489715.1 uncultured Tissierella sp.
ATGATGACGACGAAGATGATGATGAGGATGATTAAGGTTAAATTTCTATAGCTTTACAAATAAAATAAAAGAATTTAATTTTTATGCAATAAAAAGCTCTCTCTATTAGTTAACTAATTATAAAACTAAAAGAGGGAGTATTTTTTTACAAAAACTTCTCTCCTGAAAGGGGAATTACATGAGTCAAAATAATGTATTTAAAAGATACGAGCTAAAGTATCTGCTTACAAAGGAAGAAAAAAAAGACCTATCTAAGATCATGAGTCACTATCTTAGGCCAGATGAATTTGGCAAGAGCACAATCAGAAATATATATTATGATACAGCTGACAAGCTATTGATCAGAAGATCTTTAGATAAGCCAATCTACAAGGAAAAGTTAAGAGTTAGAAGTTATGGAAGGGCAAGACCAGATAGTCAGGTTTTCATAGAAATAAAAAAGAAATATAAGGGCATTGTCTATAAAAGAAGAATGAGCTTAGAGGAAAAGATAGCAAGAAATTATCTAGTTAAAAATATTCCCCTTGAAAATGAAACACAGATTTCAAGGGAGATTGATTACCTGATAAAAGTCTATGGAAGAGTTCAGCCTTCAATATTTTTATCCTATGAGCGTGAAGCTTATTTTAGTATAACAGATCCTAACTTTAGAATGACCTTTGATCAAAATATCATTACTAGAGATTACGATCTATCACTAGACTCAGAAATCTATGGAGAAAGCGACCTATTAGAGGGGGGAGTTATTCTAGAAGTAAAAACAGCTATGGGGATTCCTAAATGGCTGGTTGATTTTTTTAGCAAGAACAAAATTTACAAGGCATCTTTTTCAAAATATGGCAATGCCTATAAAAAGCATATGCTAGATGGTATTTTCCGTAAAAACAATTTACAAGAAAATGAAAATAATGGGGGAATGAAGTATGTTATCTAATAACTTGTTTAGAGGAGTTATAAATAGTGAAGCCACAGCAGTTATTAACTTAAGTGATTTTTTATTGTGTGTAGGAGCCGCACTTATTATAGGGATGTTTATAGCAATAGTTTATACATATAAGACCAGGTATACAAAAAGCTTTGTAGTTACCCTGGCTATACTGCCTTCAGTGGTCTGCATGATAATTATAATGGTCAATGGTAGCCTAGGAGTAGGAGTGGCAGTTGCAGGAGCATTTAGCCTGGTCAGATTCCGTTCTATACCTGGTACTGCCAAGGAAATAGGGGCTATATTTATTGCCATGGGTATAGGACTTGCAACTGGTATGGGCTATATAGGCTATGCTGCCTTGTTTTCCATAATAGTAAATCTAGTTATATTGATCTATACAGCAAGCAATATGGGAGAGGGCAAGAGCACTCAAAGAATTATTAAAATAACTATTCCTGAGGATTTAGATTATACAGAAGCCTTTGAAGATCTATTTGAGGACTATACCAAGCAATGTGATCTTCTAACAGTTAAGACTACAAATATGGGAAGCTTATTTAAACTAACCTATGATCTAACCCTTACAGATATAAGTATGGAAAAGGATTTTATTGATGATTTAAGATGCAGAAATGGTAATCTTGAAATACTTATGTCAAGACAGGCCAGTGTGGCTGGGGAATTATAAAAATAAATCTCCAATAAGTAAATTTCTTTCTGTAAATTGGGTATTATATAAATTAAGGAGTGGTGAATATGGATAAAAAATATATAAAACCCAGCAAGGAAGAATTAAAGGAAAGATTAAGTCCCTTGGAATATAAGGTCACTCAAGAATCTGGAACTGAAAGACCCTTTACTCATGAGTACAATGAAAACTACAAAGATGGTATTTATGTAGATATAGTTTCTGGAGAGCCACTTTTTTCTTCTAGGGACAAGTATGATGCAGGCTGTGGCTGGCCAAGCTTTACCAAGCCTATTGAGGACAATATCAAGGAAAGAAAAGATAACTCCCTTCTTATGTCCAGAATAGAAGTAAGAAGCAAGGCTGGAGACTCTCATCTAGGACATGTATTTCCTGATGGCCCTAAAGAAGAAGGCGGAATGAGATACTGTATAAATGGTGCATCACTTAGATTTATTCCCAAGGAAGATCTAGAAAAAGAAGGCTATGGGGACTATATAGATATATTTAAGTAAGATCCGCCTTGGCGGATTTTACTTAAATATATTTTTTATATCACATAATTAAAACATATTTTATACATATTCTATTGACAATTATTAGTTATATTGTATATAGAAAGATTACATTATTATCTTTCTAAAAGCCTAATAGATAAATGTAAATATTCCTAAGGAGGGAAAATTATGAATTATAATGATGATAATAATACTAGAGAAGATCAAGATAGAACAAGTGAAGAGGAAAAATCCTATGCCACTATACCTGAAGATATATATATAGAGAGAAAGCCAAAAAACTCTAATAAGAAAAGAGGATTTAAGGGAAGCTTTCTATCCTATATTATTATAGCCTTGGTAGCTTCAATGATTGGAGGCTTTACAGCAAGCTATCTAAGTCCAGTTTTATTTGGCAAGGAAGATACTACTCCTATATATGATAGAAACAATGCAAATTCTCTAACCATAAATACAAATGATGATATAAATGCAGTTACTGCAGTAGTACAAAAGAGCATGCAATCTGTAGTGGGAATTACTACTCTTGAAACTGTGGAAAACTTTTTTGGTACAGAGGATTTAGGTGGAGTAGGATCTGGATTTATAGTTGATAGTGATGGCTATATACTTACTAACTCTCATGTTATTGCAAATGGAAATGCAAAGGAGATCAAGGTTTTATTTGAAAATGGAGACCAGGTAAATGGTAGGGTTTTATGGTTTGATCCAGCACTGGATTTAGCCATTGTAAAGGTAGATATAACAGGACTGCCTGCTATGGAACTTGGAGACTCAGACCAGCTCAAAGTAGGAGAACTTGCCATAGCTATTGGTAATCCACTGGGCCTTGACTTTCAAAGAACTGTTACATCAGGTATAATCTCTGGTCTTAACAGATCCATAGCAGTAGATCAAAATACTGTTTTAGAAGATTTGATACAAACTGACGCCTCTATAAATCGTGGAAATAGTGGAGGACCACTTCTTAATTCAAATGGTGAAGTTATAGGAATAAATACAGCTAAGACTCAAGCTGGTGAAGGCTTAGGCTTTGCTATCCCTATAAATTCCACTAAGGAGATCGTCAAGGAAGTAATAGATAAGGGTTCTTTTGAAACTGTTCAATTAGGTATACAGCTAATGGACATAAAAGAATATCAATCTAGGGTAGGTATTGATTTAAAACTAGATAAGGGAGTTATAATTCTTGAAACCCTTGAATCAAGTCCAGCTGAAAAAGCTAATCTTACTTCTGGAGATATAATATTAAAGATAGATGATACAGAGATAGATTCAGTATCTTCTTTAAAAAAATCCCTATACAAATATAATAAAGGTGATAAGGCAACTCTTACTATTGTGAGAAATAACAAGAAAGAAACAGTTGAAGTATCATTTTAATAATACAAGTAAAACTCTTAGATTTATTTAAGAGTTTTACTTGTATTTTGATATAATAGTTACAAGGAGGTTCTTATGAAAAAAATATACTTGGTTGAAGATGATGAAAATTTAAATTTAATACTTACTTCTTATTTGGAAAAAGAAGACTTTTTAGTTACTCCTTTTTTAAATGGCTCTGATGCTAAAGAAAATATAGCTAATCCTCCAGACCTATGGATACTTGATATAATGCTACCAGATATAGACGGTTATAGGCTTATAAAGGAAATTAAAAAAGAAACTCCCAATGTACCCATTATATTTATATCTGCAAGAGATGCTGATATAGACAGGGTTTTAGGTTTAGAACTTGGATGTGACGACTATCTACCTAAGCCCTTTTTGCCTAGAGAACTAGTTATCAGAAGCAAAAATCTCTTAGAAAGATATAATAAAAGATCTCTTTCCCAGGAAGAAATAGGTCCCTACTCCATAGATACTGAAAGTCGAATAGTTAGCCAGGGAGATAGGCAGATAAAACTTACTTCAAAAGAATATAATCTTCTCTTGTACTTTCTTGAAAACATTTCCCTTGCCCTGTCCAGAGAACAAATTTTAGAGGAGATTTGGGAAGAGAACTACTTTGGTTCAGACAGAGTAGTAGATGACTTGGTAAGAAGGCTGAGAAAAAAAATGGATAAATTAGATATTGAAACTCTCTATGGCTATGGTTACAGGATGGTGAAAGATGAAGAATAAATCTCTTTCCATGCAAATTTGGATTGTATTTGCTTCCATAACCCTCTTTATAGCCATAATTTTATCCTTTATAATCCCCAACACCCTTAGAAGCTTCTTTACTGAGGAAACCTACTCTACCTTGGAATCTGCACAAAATATAATATTAAATGGATATTCCATAGATGACTTTAATGATATAAGTCTTGATACCTCTGATTTAGAGGACATTAGACTTGTAAATCACATGGTGGTCTATGGCAATAACAGGATAGCTATCAATAATCCGGTTCCAAATGAATTTTTAAATAAGATAAAAGAAGATATAAACTCTCAAAAAGATACTATGAAAAGATATAAGTTTTCTTTTGAAGATGAAAATGTATTTTATATAATAAACAAGGGAAGTCCCATAGATGACTACAATTACTTAGTTTCCTATATAGGGGACTCCTATAGGGATGACTTGGTTAGAACCCTATTTAACAAGCTTATAAAGATCATGCTTGTAATATTTATCCTAAGTTGGATACCGGCCCTGCTCTTGGCAAAATACCTATCTCGACCCCTGGTGGATCTAGAGAAAAAGGTTGAAAAACTCTCTAGTCGTGATTGGAGGGAACCTATGCATATAGATAGAAAGGATGAAATAGGTAAGCTGGGAAGTTCCTTGGAAGATCTAAGAACTCAACTTATAAGGCAGGATAAATTGGAAAGAGATTTTCTACAAAATATATCTCATGATCTAAAGACTCCTGTTATGGTTATAAGAAGTTTTCTACAAGCTATAAAAGATGGTATATTTCCTAAGGGAGATCTTGAAACTAGCTTGGATTTAATAGATGAAGAAGCTGAAAGACTTGAAAAGAAGATCAAGGATCTTCTCTACTTTTCAAAGCTTGAATATCTAAGTTACGAAAAGAATAACTTTACACTTTTCCCCCTAGACGAGTTAGTGGTAAAAAATGTAAATAAATTCAAATTTGATGAAAGTATAAACTTTCAGTTAAATCTTGAGAATATAGATATAATTGGAGATAGGGATAGGTGGAGCATAGTTATTGAAAATATATTAGATAATGCGTTAAGATATGCAGAAAGCAAGATTTTTATAGATCTGTTAGAGGTAGAAGATAAGATTCTATTGAAAATAGGAAATGATGGCCCTCACATAGAGGAGGAAACCTTTAAGAACCTATTTAAACAATACAATAAGGGAGAAAAGGGAGAGTTTGGACTGGGTTTAGCTATTGTAGAAAAGATTGTCAAACTCCATAAATCAGATATATATGCGCAAAACATAGAAAATGGGGTAGTATTTATAATAGAAATAAATAGAGAGGTGAAATAATGAAAGATCTAGGAGTAAAGGTAGAATATATATTTCATAGTGGCTTTACTGTAGAGACTAAAAATCATTTTTTAATCTTTGACTATTATCAAGGGGATTTACAATTAAAGGATAAAAAGACCTATATCTTTGTAACACATGGTCATCATGATCATTTTAATCCGGATATTTTAAACTTAAAGGGAGATATAGAATATATCTTTAGTGATGATTTTAAAGATGATGTAGAAAGTGAAAAAGATATTCACCATATGAAGGCCTATAAGAGTTTAAAAGTTGATGATCTAGAGATAAAATCATTTAGTTCTACGGATCTTGGACTATCTTTTTTAGTAAAAGTTGAGGGAGTCAATATTTTCTTTGCAGGAGATCTAAATTGGTGGTATTGGAACAATGATACTCAGCAAGAAAAAGATACTATGGAGTATCTATTTAAAAAGAAAATCAAGAGAATGGAAGGAGAAAGAGTAGATATAGCTTTCTTCCCAGTGGATCCAAGACTTGAAGAAAATTATTATTTAGGTGGAAAGCATTTTATAGAAGAAATGCAGCCTAGATATTTTTTCCCAATGCACTTTGGGGATAACTACGAAAAGGTCCAAGCCTTTATCCACAAAATGGAAGGATCTGGTACAAATATTGTTAACATTGAGTATAAGAATCAAATATTTGAGTTATAGGACTTGTTTGGATAAGAAAAAGGTACCAGGTACTAAAAAAATGGGTTCCCATTTTTTTAGTACCTGGTACCTTTTTTGTTCATTAGCTAGTTTAGCTGCTAGCTTTTAATCTCTTACATTCCCTTTTCTATTAGCTTCATTTTAATTTTCTCTGGTGTCAATGGAAGT
>CAZBAK010000039.1:0-5533 GCA_964489715.1 uncultured Tissierella sp.
GCATAGCCTGATACTGCTCTGGCCAAGGATATATTTCGTTTAATGTTTTTCCATATTTTTCTTGCATATATTTATCTGCTGCTTCTGCTTCTTGTGGTTCCCAATCTCTAATTTTTGTATTCATTGGATGATCCGCAGATCCACAGTCAACACCAATCCATTTAAGCTCTAAATCTTGCGCCCACTTCATAAAATCTAGTGATGGTCCTGGATGTCTTAACATATATCTTCTTTCATCTGCTTCTGGTTGGTCCCAACCATACTTGTTGTATCCAGTGTTTATTATTAAGATATCACCTTTTTTAACTTCCACTCTATCCATAATATCTTGTGGAGTGTATACACCATAGTCTTCAGTCATATCTGATAAGTCAACAACAGCTGCTGGTCCAACTAGTTTTTCAAGTTCCATTGATGCAATGTCTCTACCTGAAGTATCAAAGTGCATTGGTCCATCAAGGTGAGTACCTACGTGATTTGAAGTAGTTATAAGTTGACCATTAGCACCATTTGGTGATAATCTCTTAAAGAATTTAATTTGTAATGGCTCATATGTTGGCCAAGGTGGTGTTAAGTGACTTAGGTTTTGTGTTAAATCATACATTTTTACATTGTTCCAATCTTTTAAAATATTCATGTTTTTAATATCCCCCTATTTTTATATAAAATTTAATACTAACTAAATTAATATTAACTAATTATTAAAGGTCGCCTTCTTTTTCCAACTTTGCTACAAAAGCTTCTAATGCATCTTCGAAACACTTTGTAGGTGGATGAACAAGTCCAGCTCCTACTTGACCAACACCAGCATCTTTGTGAGCTATACCAGTATTTATTATAGGTCTAATTCCCGTCTCTATTACCTTTTGAATATCTATACCTGTTGCAGTTCCTCTAAAGTCTAGAACTGGAATCTTATAAGCGTCACTTTCAGTTTCAGTAATTTCATACATTGATCTTGAATAGTTCATAGCATCTTGTGGAGTTCCACCAACGAATTGAACTATTGGAATAGCTGCTGCCATTGCAAATCCACCAATACCTGATGTTTCTGTTATAGCACTATCTCCTATATCTGGATTCGCATCATCTGCTGAATATCCAGGGAAGAATAAACCGTCTATTATTTCAGCTGGTGCAGTAAACCATTGGTCACCAAGTCCTGCTACTCTAATTCCAAACTCAGTACCATTTCTTGCCATTGTATAAACTAATGTACTATATTTAACATCTTTCATTGGTTCTAATGAACATTTAGCAGCTGGCATTGTTAGGTTTAGATAGAAGTGGTCATTACTATGCATAAACGCTAATACTTCTGCTTTTATATCATCAGAAAAGTTTGTTTTTACTATATGTGGTGCTAATTCTCTAATAAATAGTGATGTACCAGCTTTGTTTCTGTTGTGTCCTTCATCACCCATTTGTATTACTTGTGCTGTCATAGTCTTTAAGTCTATGTCTCCAGACAATTTTAAAGCTTCAGCTAGAACTGGTGCTAATGTCTTTTCCATCCACTTAAGTCTGTCTATAACTTCTTCACTATATGCTCCATAACGTAAAACTTTTCCAAGTCCTTCGTTAAGTGTACAGTAAGCAAAGTTTCCAAATGTTTTATTTTCTACTATGAAAACAGGCATTGAATAAGTTGTTACTCCTGCCATAGGTCCAACTGCATCTCTATGATGACAAGAATCAAATGTAATTTCTCCAGATTCAGCTAGTTTAATTGCCTCTTCGTCATTAGAAGCTAATCCTTCATAGATAAGTCCTCCAATAACTGCACCTCTCATTGGTCCACTCATGTCTTCCCATTTAACAGGAGGTCCTGAGTGTAGTACAGTCTTCTTAGTCATACCAGGTAAGTTTTTACCTGCTGTACCCATACCAACTAAAGTTGGCTTTGCTGATAATAATTTTTCTACTGCTTCTTTATTAGCTTGTTCAATTTTTGTTGCTACCATTTACAATTACTCCCTTCAATTATTTATTTATTTTAATCTTGATAAGAGTGATGCCAGTTTTTTATTTCCTCCAGCGCTAGGTCTCCAATCAACATGAACCACTGGTACTTCTTGTTTCTTTAAATCACTGTAAAAAGATTCAAGACCTATATTTACAACTTTTAACTCAGTTTTGAAAAGTTCATTTACTTTAGACATTATTATAAGTCCTCCTATTTACCAATTTTATTTACAATAAGACCTGCTAATTTAACAGCTTGTGCATTAGAAGGCATTACTATAACTCCTGCATCTTCTAAATCTTTCTTGCTCTTTGCTGCATCTTGTGGATCATTTTCAGTTCCACATATTGAAGCAACTATTGATAGATGTCCACCTTCAGAAGCTCTTAGTGACTTAACTTCTTTGATAGTTTCTAACATTTCTCCTACTGGGTCTTCATGAGCACCATATCCAAGTACAAAGTCCATAACGATTACTGCTACTTCTTCGTCTTTTCCTTCTACTTCTAACTGCTCATTTCTAACAGTAGGGTCTATCATAGGGTGAGGTCTACCTTTAGTAAAGTCATCATCACCATAGTCTATACATGTGTGTTCCTTACTCTTAAATACATCTTCTAGTTTATACTCTGGTTTAAGTGGAATATTTGAATACATGTCTCCAATAACAGGTGTTAATTGTATCATACATTCATCTGCTAATGTTCCACCAGTATACATTCCTCTTAGATATTTTTGATTGTCAGCTAATTTAGATACTTCTTCATCTACAATTTTTTCTATTTGATCCATATCCATTGAGAATCCGTCAAAGTCTTTTGCCTCTTCTCCCTTTACCAATGCTACAGATTTTCTTGCAGCGTCTTCTAGTGAGATTGCAGCTACCGCACCATAATTTTCAACTTTATCTTTTTCTCCACCTATAAAGCATACTACTACAGGCTTCTCTATTTCTTTTACTTTTGAAAGTATCTTTTCTTCTACTTCTTTTGCTGGTGGCTTAGATATTAATAGGATTACTTCTGTTTCAGTGTCTTCTATTAAAGCTTCTATACCTTGAAGCATCATTAGTCCACCTACTTCTTTACTAAGATCTCTTCCTCCAGTACCTATAACTTGTGAAACTCCTTGTCCTAACTTGTCAATCAATACTGTAGCTTCTTGAATACCTGTACCTGAAGCACCTACAACACCAATTTTACCTTTTTTTATTACATTTGCAAAGGCTAAAGGTGTATTGTTGATTATAGCTGTACCACAGTCTGGACCCATCATTAGAAGTCCCTTGCTAACTGCTAATTCTTTAAGTTCTTTTTCATCTTCAACTTTTACGTTGTCACTAAAGATCATAACATTTAAATCTTTATTTAATGCATTTCTTGCTTCATCAGCTGCATACTCTCCCGCAACAGATATAACTACCATGTTGGAGTCAGGATTGTTTTCTATAGCTGAGTTTAAGTTAGGTGGCATATAGTCAGAATCACCGTCGCTCCCCTTTGCGCTTAGCAAGCTTTCTGCTTCAGCTTCTATATCTTCTATTTTAATATCCCCATCTGCTAGTACTGATATAAAGAAGTCATTTGGTCCAATTGCCTTAATTTCATCATTTGATATATTAAGATTTTCTGCTAATTCCTTGTTTAAATCAGTTCCCATTCCAACAAGTGCTTCTTTTACTCCATCCATTTTTTCTACATCTTTGGAAACAAGCATCAATTTAACGGAATCGTAATATGTGTTTTTCTTTATGCTATATAATACTTTACTCATAAAATCAATTTCCCCCTTATAATTATTAAACAATAATATGATTATCATATTAGTTTTTTATTTAATATTACCAAGACAAGTTTTTATAGAAACAATAAAGCTATCTTGTCTTAATAATTATCTAAAACTTGGTTAATTAAAATTTGTCTTTCAGATCTACTTCTGGTTCTAGCTTATCTATATCAATATCTTCATCATCTTTTACATCTGGTAATAATATATTTAAAATAATACCTATTATAGCAGCAAGAGCCATACCTACAAATTGTATTTCAACTAGTCCTATTTTAATTGGAATTACTGCTCCACCTAAACCAAATACTAGTACCACTGCAGCTATTATCATATTTCTACTTTCTGTAAAGTCAATCCTATTGTCAACCAGAGTTCTCAATCCAATTGATGCTATCATACCAAACAATACAATTACAGCTCCACCTATTACGGGCTTTGGTATAGTGCCTGTAAATGCATTTAATTTAGGTATTAAACCTATAAGTATAGTCATCACAGCAGCTATTCTCATAACTTTTGGATCCCATACTCCAGTAAGTGCCACAACACCTGTGTTTTGAGAGTAGGTTGTATTTGCTGGTCCTCCTACCATAGCAGAGATACCAGTTGCAACTCCATCCCCCATAAGTGTTCTTGTTAAGCCAGGATCTTTAATAAGATCTTTCTTTATTACCCCACCCATGGCTAAAACGTCACCTATATGCTCAACTATTGTTGTTAAAGCTATAGGAGCCACTACCATTATTGCACCTATATTAAACTTAGGTAGGGAAAACTTCGGCATACCTATCCAAGCTGCTTCAACTATAGGTGTATAGTCTATAATTCCCAACACTGCTGATAAGATATATCCTACTACAAGTCCTAATATTACAGGCACAATTTTTATAAATCCTCTTCCAAATATTGATACACTTATAATAACAATCAAGGTTACCATAGATACCAACCAATTCTCCGATGCCATACCAATAGCATTGGGTGCAAGAGTCATACTTATTACTATTATAATTGGCCCAGTAACTATAGGAGGGAAAAATCTAACTATCTTTTCTACTCCAAAGTAATGTATCAACCATGCAAATAATATGTATATAAGTCCTGCTACAACTATACCTCCTCGGGCATAGTCCAAACCATATAACTCTCCTGCCAAAATCACTGGAGCTATAAAGGAAAATGAAGATCCCAGATAAGCTGGTACTTTTCCTTGAGTTATAAAATGAAATACTAGAGTTCCTATACCAGACATGATTAAAGCCACACCTACATCAAGTCCAGTTAATATTGGAACTAATACTGTTGAAGCAAATAATGTAAAAACATGTTGTAAACCTAAGGCAACCCCTCTACCTGGACCCAACACACTGATATCAGTAATTGGATATTCCATGGTTTTTGGATCTACCTTTTTACCCTTTGACACATTTACTCTCCTCCATATATATATTTTAATTTTAAAGACGGCTTAATTATGTATATAATTATGTCAACTTAAAACCCCTGAAATATATGAATATATAAACATGCTTGGTAGCGTTTTCCATATTCTTAAATAAAATTGTGTCTTAATAAAGCCACTAGACACAATTTTAAATAATAGGAGAGATCAATACTTATGCCTATGATCTCTCATATTATTTATTATGATTTATACTATATCTCTATTTAATGTTTTAAATACCATTAAAGATAGTTGTTATTTTTTATTCATTATTCTTTTGATTCAAATGCAACTACTCTTGCGATTGAAGATTCTCCATCTACGAATTTCCATGG
>CAZBAK010000039.1:5543-15104 GCA_964489715.1 uncultured Tissierella sp.
TTTAATTGTCCACCTAAGTTTTCAGCATGAATTATTTCATGTGGTCTAGGGAATACTTGAATATGCATTGCTTGGTAATCTTCTGGCCAAGGATACAATTCATTTAAACTCTTACCATATTTTTCTTGAAGATACTTATCTGCTGCTTTTGCTTCATCTGGTTCCCAGTCACGGATCTTAGTATTCATTGGGTGATCTGCAGATCCACAGTCAACACCTATCCACTTTATTTCCATTTCTTTAACCCAATCAACAAATTCCATTGATGGTCCTGGGTGTCTTAGCATATATCTTCTTTCATCTGCTTCTGGTTGGTCCCAACCATACTTGTTGTATCCAGTGTTTATTATTAAGATATCACCTTTTTTAACTTCCACTCTATCCATAATATCTTGTGGAGTGTATACACCATAGTCTTCAGTCATATCTGATAAGTCAACAACAGCTGCTGGTCCAACTAGTTTTTCAAGTTCCATTGATGCAATGTCTCTACCTGAAGTATCAAAGTGCATTGGTCCATCAAGGTGAGTACCTACGTGATTTGAAGTAGTTATAAGTTGACCATTAGCACCATTTGGTGATAATCTCTTAAAGAATTTAATTTGTAATGGCTCATATGTTGGCCAAGGTGGTGTTAAGTGACTTAAATTTTGTGTTAAATCATACATTTTTACATTATCCCAATTTTTTAAAATATCCATTGTTAATATCCCCCTGTTTTGTATATATTCGTTTACATACCCGAATTGGTATATAAACTAAGTAAGTTAAATCTTTTTTGTTACTATATTTTAATAGGAGTTTATTGATAGTTATACTTAAAATTTGAATATGTCTAAATGTAGAAAAGGCTTCCTAATTGCCTCTACACTTACTATCTTACCATATTGCTCGGTGTTTATCTACATTCACAATCAACAAATCCTCTGTAAAATCTTTGTTATATGTTACTAAGCCTATAATTTAAGCTAGTCCCTATGAAGATCTTCACTCATATCCAGTATCTGTAATGCGATTTGTAGGTTCAATCTATCTTCATAATTATTTAAATCCATTCCTGTAATTTCTTTTATCCTCTGTAGTCTATATACCACAGTATTGTAATGTACAAACATATTTTCCGATATTTTCTTTAAATTACCTTCAAACTCAAAGTAGTTGTTTAAAGTCAGGATCAAGTCTGTACCTTTCTCTAAATCATAATTGACTAGGGTTTCTAGAACTTCTTTATAGAAGAGATTTAATTCTGGCTTTAAGCCTTCAAAGGATAAGATTTTATATATACCTAGATCTTCATAATATGAAATCTTGTCTTCCAATTTATTTGTCTGATATTTATTTACTCTTATGGCTTCTTTATTACTTACCCATATATCTTCAGATCTATCATAGTTTCTTCCAATTCCTATATGGATATAGTCATTGAAACCTTCATGTTCTGCATAATTTAGTATTTCCATACAAAAATCTTTAATGTTTCTTCTTACCTTAGATGGTTTTTCTTCTAGATTTGATCCAAATAAAATTACTACTCCGTCATTTCTAGTAGTGCTAATAACATTATAGTTCCCATCCTTGCCAATTCTATCTATTATACTTAAGAGTCTGATTTTTAACTGGTTTATATAGTTTGGAATATTTATCTTGTACTTTTCATGAATATCACTTTCTTTTATTCGTATTACTATTACTGAAAAGCTACTATTAATATCAAAGTCAAGATAAGATAATTTTTCCATAGCCTTTTTAACCCTATCTTCTTTACCTGAAAATAAGTCTTTTAAAAACTCAGTTTTTCCCTCAGTTTCTATCTCAAGCATGGTCATTTTTTTATGAATATCTAAGGCTATTATAGAAGTAGCTGACTCTATTACTTTTACTTCTGCAGGTGATATGCTTCTTTTATCTTCCCATATATATATGCGGCCGTATTCTATATTCTCCGAATAAATAGGTATGCTAATTCTATTTACATTTTCTTCCTTTAGCTTATCTACACATTTCACATATGCATCCTTATAGGAATAATCTTCACCGGAATCTTTTCTTTTGTAATTATCGCTTTTAACTGCATTTTCTATATCTGCCTTTTTATCAATATCACAAAAGGTAACACTGCTACCCATAATATACTCTTTAATCACAATAGCATTGCCATCTAGATTTTCATGAATTACTGAGGCTATCTCTTTTAGACTTCCACCTTCAAGCATTACTTCTATTAAGCTGTTTTGTATATTGCTTATTCTATATAAAATATTGGCATGAGCATCTACTATTTCTGTTAAACTTTCAGTAATAATAGTAGAATATGAAATATCATATGGAATTTCTATTAATGGAAATTCTAATAACTCAGCTTTTTCTAAGCTTGTTTTAGGGATCTCTTTGATATACCTTCTAGTCTTTATTCCTAATCCTGCTACTCCTTTTTTAGCTAAATCTGTTATTAGCTGGTCTAATACTCCAATATCATCTTTCATAGAGTATGCAGTAGTTAGAAGGAACTCTCCTTCTTCAACCCAATTTATAATGTCAGGAACTTCCATTACATTTAACTTTGTAATATTCCTTTTTAAACCTTCACTTCCTGCTAAAACAACGGCATCTTTCATAGAATCGATTTCTAATAATTCTTTAACAGTTATCCCAGAGTATCTATACAAATACTTCACTCCCTAACTAATCTGACATTCCACCAATAAAATGGACTGATTATAATTTTCAATCTTTTGCTCTATTATTATACTTACCCAAAAGAATAATTTTAAACCTTTTTTCTATATTTAATTCTTATGCACATTTTATCTGATTGAAAGTAAATTTTTTTAAAAGATAAAATTTTATAGATTTAAAACAAGATAAAACAAATGAACATAAAGTTATGTTCATTTGTTTTATAAAAAATTCTATTAGATTTTCAAGAAATTCTATAAACTTAAATCAATTAAAATAAGGCTATCTTTTTAGCTGGTTCTGACTTAGCTATTAATTTTCCCTTGGTAAAGTTATATAAAACTTCCTTCTTTTCATTAAGTGCATTATAGAAGTTATCAGCATTAAGAACTATAAAGCTAGCTGGATTTCCTTCTTTGATTCCGTAGCTATCACCAAGATCAAGTGTAGTCGCTGCATTATGAGTAATGATCTTATAAGAATTAAGTATTTCTTCATATCCTAGCATTTGACATACATGCAATCCCATGTGAAGAGCATCTCTCATATTTCCTTCTCCTAATGGATACCAAGGATCACGTACATCATCATGACCAAATGATACATTTATACCATCTGCTAGAAGTTCTTTTACCCTTGTAACTCCCCTTCTCTTTGGATAAGTATCAAAACGTCCTTGAAGGTGGATATTTACTAAAGGATTTGCAATAAAGTTCATTTTACTCATCTTAAATATTCTAAATAACTTGTGTGCATATGCATTGTTATATGAATGCATTGCAGTTGTATGACTTGCTGTTACTTTACTTCCAAGGCCTGACTCATAAGCTCTTGTTGCAAGAGTTTCTACAAATCTAGATTGCTCGTCATCTATCTCATCGCAGTGAACATCTACCAGTTTATCATACTTTTCAGCTAATTCCATAATATAATTTATACTATCAACACCATATTCACGAGTAAATTCAAAATGAGGAATAGCACCTACTACATCTGCACCCATCTTTACAGCATTTTCCATTAACTCTTTCCCATTTGGAAAACTTAAAATTCCATCTTGTGGGAATGCCACAATCTGTAAGTTTACTTCATCTTTCAACTCTTCTTTTAGCTCTAAAAGTCCTTCCATTGCTATAAGTGTTGGATCTGTTACGTCCACATGAGTACGAACGTGACCTATTCCGTTTGATGCTTGTTTTCTTATAGTTTCTCTAGCTCTATCCATAACATCTTTTTTAGATAGCTTTTCTTTTCTTTCAGCCCAAAGAGCTATTCCTTCAAACAATGTACCTGACATATTCCATCTTGGGTCCCCAGCAGTTAAAGTTGCATCTAGATGAACATGGGACTCTATAAATTGTGGTAAAACCATAGTTCCATCACAATCTATTACTTCTACTCCTTCTGGAGCTTCAATGTTTGGGGCAATTTTTTCAAATTTCCCATCCTTAATAAGAATATCAGTTTTTTCACTTCCATTTTCAATAAACACATTTTTAATTAACATTATTTACTCCTCCTTCTTTTTTAGTAACTAATTCATATACTACATATACTACTGCAGATACTACTAGAGAGTTCACTGGTGGAATTCCCCAACTAACAAAAATACCTACCAGAGATCCTATTACAACTGCTAGTATTGCTCCAATATTGATTGTTGGTAATTGATACTCCTCATTGTTATACATCTCTTTGTTCATAAAATAATGAATAATAATAACAACCCCAACAGGTGGAATCATTCCTCCTAATATAGTTAAGTATGTTACAAAGTTATTATATAGCCATATTGCAGCTATGGTTCCAATTCCTCCGCCTACTAGTACCATAGGTTTCATTTGGATTTTAAGTATGTTTGCAAGCCCTAGACCTGCTGTGTATAGTGCATTGTTGTTTGTAGTCCAAATATTTAAACCAAGTACAAGTATAGCCGGTATCATAAGTCCCTGAGTAATTAAGATATCAAATATATCAGCATTTCCTGTAACAGCTCCACCAACTGCTCCAAATATGAACATTATACTGTTACCAATAAAGAAAGCTATAACAGTTGCAGATACTGCGATTTTAGGTGTTTTAGAGAATCTAGTAAAGTTAGGAGTTGCTGTTCCCCCACTGATAAAGGTTCCTATTACTATAGATAGCGCTACTGCCATTGTTATTGGTGCTGAAGGCGTGTCTGAGAAAACGTTTGCGAATCCATTAACTTGATTGACTCCATAGTTTACTGAATAAATTCCAAGTATAGCTATAAGTGGTACAGCTATAGAACCTAAAATAGCTAGAGCTTTGATTCCAAAATAAGCTGTTGCAGTCATTACTATTCCAGTGATCAATATTAATATTATTGGATTAATATTAAATATGGAAGCCACTGGTAAGGCAAACATTGCCACCCCTACTCCAAACCATCCAATTTGTGTAAAACTTATAAGTGCTGATGGTAAGTATGAACCCTTTGATCCAAAGGAATACCTAGCCAATAGGTCTAAAGTGAGTCCTGTAGCTTGCCCAATGTATCCTAGAACACCAGTATAAATACCTAAAAATGCATTACCTAAAGTCATAGCAACAAAAAATGAAAGCATATTGAGTCCTATACCCAAGTTTCCTCCTGCTGTCATACTAGGTGAAAAGAAGGTAAATCCTAACATTACAACAAGTACTGCAAAAAAACCTTGCCTACTTCCCTGATCTACTGCAGACAATGAATGTTCCGTATCTACTGATTTGTCCACTCTAATTTCACTCATGATCAATTCCTCCTTAAATATATTTGGTTATGTAACTAATTACATTTCCTATTGAATAAACTATATCATCTTATTTATTATTTGTCCAGTATTTTCTCTATTTTTTAAAAAATAAGTAAAGCTATGCCAGTACACCGGTTAGCCTTGATACTTTATTAATAATATTATATCTAGCCTATTATGTAATTATATAATTTTTGTAACCACTTACATATTTCAACTTTTCTTCTTGCTATTTCCATCTATTATTGTTATCCTAATCTTAAACAAACTAGAAGGAGGGAAGACTGTGAATATAAAAGAGATAGCTAAACTAGCTGGGGTTTCAGTAGCTACAATTTCCCGGGTCTTAAATCATCCAGATATTGTCCAGGAGAATACTAGAAAACATGTTTTGAAAATCATGGAAGAATATAATTATAAGCCTAATTGGTTTGCTCGCAGTCTTAATTTAGACAGTACAAATACCTTAGCTATAATGATACCTAATATAGAGGTTGAGATGTTTCAAAAAATAACTTCAGGTGTTGAACAAGTTGCTGACAAAAAGGGTTTTTCTATTTTACTCTGCAACACTCACAATAAAATAGAAAAAGAATTAGAATTTTTAAATATGATTATTACAAGAAAAGTCGATGGGATTATATTTGCAGGTTCTACTCTAGGAAAAGAGGATCTTTCATTATTAAATGATAATAAGATACCCTTTATATTTATTGGCAAAGACAAGAGATTTGAAAATGAAAATTCTTGTTACATAAACTTTGAAGATAGTTCCTTTAAAATGACAAAACACTTGATTGAACTCAAGCACAGTAAGATTGATTTGATTATGGATGAATCTTCTAATTCAAAAAGTAAATATATAATAGAAGGCTACGAAAATGCTATGAATTACTATGGAAGGGAGCCGGGAAATATACATTTTTCTCCCAATAGTATAGAGGGAGGCTATCTAGCTACAAAGAGACTTATAGAACTAGACCAAGTTCCTAATGCTATCTTTGCATCCGATGATGAAATTGCCTTCGGTGTAATGAAAGCCGCCAGGGAAAAGAAAATAAGTATTCCATCAGAACTAGCTGTGGTTGGCTTTTCCAATTCTCCAATATGTACACTTGTAATACCTGAGTTGACAAGTGTAGACCAGCCTTCAAAAAAGCTAGGAATGGTAGCTGCTAGAATGTTATTTGATCTTATAGAAGATATAAAATTTTCAATAGACAGCCCCCAGGAAGTACTACTACAATCTACAATTAAAATTAGACGATCTTGCGGTAACGAAAAATATATTTATGAATAATCAAAATATTTTAGGAGGGTTAAAATGTCTTTAATTACTAATTTTTTAGGTTTAAATTTGAAAAATCCTATTATAGCAGCTTCTGGACCATGGTCTAGAGATGCAAAATCTATTCAAAAATCAATAGATGCTGGTGCTGGCGCTGTTATTACAGAAACAATAACTTTAGAAACTGGCAGCAATATATGTCCTAGACTATATAAGGATCATGATAAGCTTTTTAACATTATGCTTTATTCTACTTCTCCCTTGGAGCAATGGGAAGTAGAACTTGAAAAAATAGATAAAAAAGATAGTTTTCTTATTTGTAGCATTTGGGGTTCTTCACCTTCAGAACTTTCCTATATAGCCTCTAAGGTAGAAATAATGGGTGCTGATGCTATTGAAATAAGTATTTCTGCACCCATTGGGGCTAAAAGCGAAAAATTAATGTATTATCCTGATGATATCGGGGAATTTGTAAAGGCTGTTGTAGACTCAGTGGATATACCAGTTATGGTTAAGCTTTCCTATAACAATAGCTCCTATTCAGAAATTGTTAAGTCCATAAAGAATGCGGGAGCCTTAGGAATAAGTGCTATAGATAGTTTGAAATCCTTAAAGGGTGTAGATATAGAAAGTCAAGAGTCTATTATGCCAACCTATGGTGGCTATTCTGGAGAACATATAAGGCCCATATCTCTTGCTACCACCGCATCCTTAGCTCAACTAACAAGTTGTCAACTCTCAGGTATTGGTGGCATATCTAATTTTAAACATGTTTTAGAATATATTATGCTAGGCTCAACTACAGTACAAATGGCTTCAGCTATACAGTTAAATGGATATGGAATAATCAGTAAAACCCTCAAGGATTTAGAAACTTGGCTTGAAAATAGTCCCCACACCAGTATTTCTAGCTTGAGAGCTTCTGCTTTAAAGTCATTAAAGTCCTATGAGGATATTCCTGTCTTTGATTTAGTAGCAAGTGTAAAAGACAATTGTGACTTTAAGTCCTGTTCTATCTGCTACTCTGCCTGCAATTACAATGCAATAATTGAAAAAAATGGCAAGCCTGTGATTATAGAAGAATTATGTACAGCTTGCGGACTCTGTACTGAAATCTGTCCAGAATGTTTTGAATTGATTTGGAAATAAGACTTTAAACTATAGATAAGGAGGGATTAGCCCTAATCCCTCCTTATCTATAGTTTTTTTATTGAATTTTCATTTAAAAGTATGTAGCTTCCTACATAGATACCACACAATATATCTGTTCCAGATGAATTGCCAAATTCTATAACTTTAGCCATAAGTTCTTCTATTTTACCTTTGTTGGCCTTTCCTGTTAAAGATACCATAAAACCCCTGATATCTTCATTTACTTCTCCTATAGAGGATAATTTTAGCATCTCTTCACTAACCAGTGTTGTCATTCCATCTATATCATCTACTATTTCCTCGTTTAGTTTATAAGCATCTTCCCTATCCAAGCCTAGCAAATAACTTATATAGAGATTAGAGGTCATCATCCCAGATAAAAAATCATCCATTGAAGGAGTTAATCCAGGACCAAAACCTATTATCTTTTTTGAAAAATTATTTATTTCAGCCTTCTCCCTATCCTTAAAATATTTTAAAAAAGTAATAAACCTATCTTTTATAAATAAATGAGCTTTATCTTCTGTTTTCTTCTCCTCTAAATCAAATAGATTTTCAGGCAAAAATTCCATTAAAGGAAATATACCATTTTTATTTCCCTTTTCTAATATAAAACTTTTAACCAATTTCATTTTTTCTACAAGGCTTTCAACTGAGTCAGTTTGGAAATCCAATTTAAGCCTATTATCCCATATTAAAGAGTTTTTATAGTTTACTTCTATTCCCATGGTTTTAAAAGATTCTCTCTTAAAAATACAGCTTTGATCAATTTTTATATGTAAATTTTCAAAATCAATCTTCTCCTTTAATTTAATGGAATTAGGAGACATGGCTTTGTCATTTGTATATATTGGAATAAACCTTCCATCTTCACTGATAATATTTATAGTGTTTTTAAATATAGAGTGAATTTTACCAGATCTTTCCTTTTCTTGTATCCATCTATATAGCTCCCTGCTTATTTCTAAAGCATATAACATTTCTCCACCTCAATTTAGTTCAACAATTTAGTCCAACTTATTTATATCAATTTTATCATCAAAAAAAGAAAGTCTCAAGAGACTTTCTTTTTTATTATATCAATTATATTTTTTTATTACTCAACAAGTTCCTCAGGTGATATTTTATCTTGAGGTAATATTTTATTTAGTGCAATACCTATTATTGCAGCTAAAGCCATACCTTCTATACTAAATTCTACAAATCCTAAGTTGATTGGCATAACTGCTCCACCAAGTCCTAATACAAATATAACTGCTGCTATTATTAGATTTCTTGATGATGTAAAGTCTACATCATTTTCAACTAGTGTTCTAGCTCCTACTGCAGCTATCATACCAAATAGAACGATGGATATTCCACCAACTACTGATTCTGGTATTGTACTGATTATTGATGCAAGCTTAGGAACAATTCCTAGAATCATTGCAAATACTGCACCAATTCTCATTATAAGTGGATCCCATACTCTTGTTAATGCCAATACTCCAGTGTTTTCTGAGTAAGTAGTATTTGGAGGTCCTCCTACCATTGCTGATAAGGCAGTCATAAGTCCATCACCTAACATTGTTCTGTGAAGTCCTGGCTCCTCTAAGAAGTCTTCTTCAACTGTTGCTCCTATAGCAACAACGTCTCCTACGTGCTCTACCATTGTAGCCACTGCTACTGGTGCAATTATCATTATAG
>CAZBAK010000040.1:0-14841 GCA_964489715.1 uncultured Tissierella sp.
AGCTTTATGAATGTTTTCTATCTCATCCATGAGTTCTTCATCTATATGAAGTCTACCAGCAGTATCTATAATAACTACATCATTAGCATTTTTCCTAGCATGTTCCATTGCTGCTTTAGCTATGTCTACAGGATCATGTTTATCACCCATAGTAAATACAGGTACCCCTACTTTTTCTCCTACTACTTCCAATTGTTTTATAGCAGCAGGTCTATAAACATCACAGGCTACTAAAAGTGGCCTTTTACCCTGTTTAATTAAAATATTTGCAAGCTTTCCAGATGTTGTAGTTTTTCCTGCACCTTGTAGACCACTCATCAGTATAACAGTAGGTGGTTTTGAAGAAAATAATATTTTTTCTTCTTCTCTACCCATTAAGGCTGTAAGCTCTTCATTTACTATTTTAATAACTTGTTGTCCAGGAGTTAAACTTTCCATTACTTCATTGCCTATAGCTCTTTCTTTAACTTTTTTGATAAAATCTTTAACTACCTTAAAGTTAACATCAGCTTCTAAAAGTGCAAGTCTTACCTCTCTCATAGCTAGGTCTACATCTTTTTCTGAAAGTTTTCCTTTTCCTGTTAATTTACCCAGTGCATTTTGAAGTTTCTCAGCTAAACTTTCAAATACCATCAATTACCGACCTCCCTACTATTTTTTAGTATTTCTTGTCCGATGTCTTCGATTTCTTTAATTTTAGCTAATATATTTTCTGACTTATTTTTGTTTTTTTCTTCTATATTTCTTATTATAGCTTTTGAAATTGATAAAATAGATTTTATTGCAATATTATTTTTCTTAAACTCCTCTACCAATCCTAAACTTTCTTCATAATCATATAATTTTTTTTCGGCTCTTTTTAAAGTATCATATACGGCCTGTCTTGTTATATCTAATTCTTCTCCTATCTCAGCTAAAGATAGATCGTGAAGATAAAATAATTCTATTATACTTATTTGTCTAGAACTTAAAAGTTTACCATAAAAATCATATAGTATTCCTATTTCAACAACTTTCTCAATCATTATATCACCAACTAAATAGTAGTGTCAAGTCTTTTCCTTGACACTACTTATATTATTATAACCCCTTATATTTGTCAAGCCTTTTATTGAAAGATAGCTTCTATAAATTCATCGGAATCAAAGGGCTGTAAATCATCTATAGCTTCTCCTACTCCTACGAGCTTAACTGGAATACCTAATTCAGACTGAAGAGCTATAACTACTCCACCTTTTGCTGTTCCATCTAATTTTGTAAGTGCAATACCAGTTATATTAGCTACTTCCTTAAAAGTTTTAGCTTGATTTATAGCATTTTGCCCAGTGGTTGCATCTAATACTAATAAAACTTCTTTTGTAGCATTTCCGTACTCTCTCTCTACAATTCTAAATATTTTATTTAATTCTTGCATCAAATTTGATTTATTGTGAAGCCTACCAGCTGTATCACAAATCAATATATCAGTTTTCCTAGCTTTTGCAGCATGAATACCATCAAATATTACTGCAGCTGGATCTGCACCTTCTTTATGAGAGATAACATCTACACCAGATCTATTACCCCATTCTTCAAGCTGCTCTATAGCCGCTGCTCTAAAGGTATCTGCTGCTGCTATAAGGACTTTTTTATTATCTTTTCTAAAGTTATTAGCTAGTTTTCCTATAGTAGTAGTCTTTCCCACGCCATTTACCCCAACTACTAACATCACTGCTGGACTTGGCTCTATATTTAAACTATTACTTATAACTGACTCCTTCATCATAGTCTTTATTTCATCTTTTAATATTTCCTTAACCATTTGTGGATCATTTATTCTTTCTTGCTTTACACGATCCCTAACCTTATCTATTAAAGTCATAGTGGTATTGACACCTACATCTGCAGTAACAAGTATTTCTTCTAGATCTTCAAATAATTCTTCATCAATTTTTTTATAAGAAGATAAGACCTGTCCTATTTTATCAGACATTTCTTTACGAGTTTTACTTAAGCCACCAAAGATTTTATTAAAGATCCCTTGTTTTTCTGTTTCTTCTACTGCACTGTCTTCTTTCACTTCCTCATCAAGTTTAATATCATCTTCTTTCTCAATGTCTTTATTATTTATTTCTTCTGTATCTATATCCTCTTCTATTACTTCTTTGTCTTTATCTTTGTTTTTCTTAAACCAATTAAACATTTTCTGCCTCCTAACTTACTAATTCATTTTTATTTTCTTCTAGCTTCATAGAAATCATTCTACTTATTCCCTTTTCCTCCATAGTAACTCCATAGAGAACATTAGCAATCTCCATAGAAGTTTTTCTATGGGTTATCAATATAAATTGGCTTTCTTTATTTATTTTTTTTAAATAAGATGTATATTTACTAATATTTGCATCATCTAAAGCAGCATCAATTTCATCTAAAACACAAAAGGGTGCAGGCTTGGTCTTTAATATAGCAAATAGTAAAGCAACAGCAACTAAAGATTTTTCTCCGCCGGATAATAAACTAAGACTTTGTAATGCTTTTCCAGGAGGTTGAACTTTTATTTCTATACCTGCTAAAAGTATGTCATCTTCATCCTCTTCTAATTCTAAGCTCGCAACTCCACCATTAAATAGCTCAGAAAAAACTTGTGAAAAATTAATTTTAATTTCTTCAAAACTTGTTATGAAACTTGTTTTCATTTCTCTTTCCATATCTATTATTATATTTTTTAATTTTTCCTTACTTTCTATTAAATCATCCTGTTGATTTTTCATAAATAAATATCTTTCATTGTTTTCTTTATATTCTTCTATAGAAGCTAGGTTTACATTTCCTAGTTCTTTTATATTGTTTTTTAATGCCTTAATTTTCTTTCTACAATCTTTAATATTATCTATTGGTCTTTCTAACTCTAGAGCCTCTTCTAAGCTTAGCTTATAGTGATCTGATAGATTAGTAACTATATTTTCTTTTTTTAAGTCTAATTTAGATATTTCTAACTCTCTATCATTTCTCTCTTTAGATAAGATACTTATATTTTCATTAATAGCTTTTAAATTATCCTGTTCTTTATAGAATTCTTTCATATAAATTTCCTTATCCTTTGATGAGTCTTTTATATCTAAATCTATAATTTCAGCTCTTTTTATCTTTTCATTTAGAATAGCAGTATTTGTTTCTTTCTCTTTAAAAATTTCTTCTAAGCTTTTATCAATCAATCTAGTATTTTCTGCTTTTTCTTTTATTAATTTATTATTATAATCTCTTCTATCTAAATTCCTATCCTTTTCTTCCTTTAGATTTAATAACTTGTTTTCTATTAGCTTAATATTAAGTTTTATATCTGCTGTTTTTTTATTGATATGATCTTTTTCAAATTCAATTCTTTTAAAATCCTCTGTTTTTTTCTCTATATATTTTTTGTTTTTTTCAAATTCTTTAAGCTCTATCTTTAAACTTTCTTCATCTTTTGTAGAGTTTTCTAATGTTTCCTGTGATCTTTTAATAATTGTTTGAATTTGTTTTTCAACCCGACTTATATCTTGGAAAAAATATTTTTTCTCGTTTTCTGATTCTCTAATTTGATTTTCCAGCTTGATAATATTTGTCCTTGAGTTGTCAATGTTTACTTTTTCTGTCTCTATATTGTTTGTATAGATTTCTAACTCATTTTCTATTGCCTGTTTTTTATCCTCATATAAACTGATCTCTTTTTTTAATTCATCTATCTCTATCTTTAATTCATCTATCCTTGTATTCCTATTAATAATACTTATATTACTCCTATAGCTTCCGCCACTTAAAGATCCTCCAGGGTTTAAAACTTCCCCTTCTAATGTAACTATTCTATGTATATTATTGGTTTTTTTTGCAAAATTAATAGAATTATCTATATTATCCATTATTATTGTTCTTCCTAATAAAGATTTAAAGATATTATCATACTCTTTATCATATTTTATTAGCTCATAGGCTAAACCTATAATACCTTTTTCACTAGAAGTCTTTATGTTTATATTTTGTCTGTTTGTTCTAATAGTATTTATTGGGAGAAAAGTTACTCTACCTAGTTTATTCTTTTTTAAATAATTTATCATGTACTTAGCCTTCTCTTGATTATCAACTACTATATTCTGAGCATTTCCACCTAAAGATATATTTATAGCAGTTTCATACTTTTTTTCTACAGTTAATAGGTCTGCTACTACTCCGTGAAATCCTGATGAGTCTATATTCTTATTTTTAATAGCTATAAGTAAGTTTTTGACACTTTTATAATAGCCCTCATAAGTATATTGCATATTTTGATATAATTTATAGCTTGAATCTAGCCTCTCCCTTTGTATTTCTAATTCCCTTACCTTCTTGGAAATAGTTTCTATATTAACTTGAAGGATTTCTTGCTCTTCTTTATTTACTTGATTTTTTTCAAGATATATTTCTAGCTTTTTTTCTAATTTTTCTTTATTCTCCAATAAATCTTGTAATTTTGCCTCTATTTTAGATACATCTTTATAAAGGATTTCTTTTTCCCTATATAGACTTTCTTTTTCTTTCTCATTATCTATATTGGAAGAATTAATATTGTTTATTTTTCCCCTCTTGTCTGCTATACCTTCATATAAAGAATCCATAACCTTCTTTTTAGAATCCATATCTTTTTCTAAAAGATTAATAGTTTCCGTGATTTTATTTAAGTTTACTTCTTCAAATTCATATTTACAAGTTAAATCTTTAAGTTTTTCCAAAAGCTCTTTTTCTGTTTTTAAATTTGCTTTATTTTCTTTATCAAGTATAAGATTTTCATCCTTTAGTCTATCTATTTCTTTATTTAATCTTTCTAGATCTTTTCTATTATAGGATTCTTTCTCATTTAATAAGGATATATTGTTTTTAGCTTCTTCTTTATTTTTTAATATTCCTTCTCTTTTTTCTCTAAGTTTTTCAACTTCTATTTCTTTTACTTCTATATTTTTCTTTAATATGTTAAAAATATCTTGATTTAAATCTTTCTTAGATTCATTTTCAACTATTTCGTTTTCAATACTCTCTATTTGATTTCTAATTTTCTCACTTTTATTATCTATATCTCTGATATCTCTAATATAGAGATTGGTTTCTAGATCTTTAAGCTCTTTAAAATCTTCAATAAATTTACTTGCTTTTAAAGAATCACTTTCTAGTCTTTTATTTTGAATTTCTATTTCTGAAATCAAATCATTTATTCTAATTAAATTTTCTTGAGTATTTTTCAACTTTCTTTCTGATTCTTCTTTCCTTGATTTATACTTTATTATTCCAGCAGCTTCTTCAAAAATATTTCTTCTATCTTCCGGCTTATTACTAAGGATCTCATCTATTCTGCCTTGACCTATAATAGAATAACCATCTTTACCTATTCCAGTATCCATAAAAAGTGTTCTTATATCTTTCAATCTACAAGCATTTTTATTTATATAATATTCACTTTCTCCTGATCGAAACATTCTTCTAGTTACAGCAACTTCATTGTATTCAAGAGGAATCATACCATCACTATTATCAAAGAATATAGTAACTTCGGCAAAACTTAATGCCCTTCTTTTATTGGTCCCAGAAAATATAATATCTTCCATCTTATTACCCCTAAGACTTTTTACACTTTGCTCTCCCAATACCCATCTAATAGCATCTGAGATATTACTTTTACCACTTCCATTTGGCCCTACAATAGCAGTGATATTATTTTCAAATTTAATTTCAGTTTTATCTGCAAAAGATTTAAATCCCTGTATATGAATTTTTTTTAAGTACAAGTCAAACACTCCTATTTTCTTCATTTATTATATTAACTTTATTTAAATATTTCTTCATATATTTATTAACATTTATTTTATAATCATAATCATCAATTCTAAGGATTATATTCTTTTGGTCTATATCTCTATTATATATTTTTATATCTCCAAAACCATACTTTGTTTTTAAATATTTTATATTTTTAGATTTATGTCCTGCAATATTAGATACATTTTTAGAATTTACAAATATATAGAGCCTAGAAGCTTTAATATCTAGTATATTTTCATCTATAAAAGAAGATAAAACCAGCTTATAAATATTAGCTTCAACCAATTGCCTAAAAGCAGGATGAAAGGGCCCATCAATTACATCTTTACCTAATTGAATATTTTCTGTAGGCTGAAGCCCTATCCTTATAACATTTATCTCATTAATATAAAATAACATCAATAATTTTGTAGATATATCTACTGCTTCTTCTAACTTGAGGGCTTTATATTTATTTTCTAGGACCATTTCTTGGAGATAAGTCTCTTTTATAACGAGAGTTGGATATATTCTTACACATTGAGGTTTTAAGTCTATAAACTTTTTCGCTGTATATAAAGACCTTTCAAGATTATCCCCTGGTAATCCTAGCATCATCTGCAGGCCTAGATTGAAATTATATTTCTTTATTAATTCAACTGCCCTATATACATCTTCTTTGGTATGCCCTCTACCACTTTTATATAAAACTTCATTGCTTAAAGACTGCACTCCAAGTTCTATAGTATCAACCTTATATTTTTTTAAATGAGTCAATATAAAATCATCGATACTATCTGGCCTAGTAGAGAGCCTTATTTCATCTATTAAACCCTCTTCCTTATATTCAAGGGCTATCTTTAAAAAGTTTCTTTGAGTCTCAATATCAATAGCAGTAAAGCTTCCACCATAAAAAGCAATTTCAATAAAGCAATCTTTTTTAAAATATGATAAATATCTATCTATTATCTCTCTTATTTCTTTTTCATTTATATTCGTACATGAACTGGCTATCTTTCTCTGATTACAAAAAATACAATCATGTGGACAACCAAGATGCGGTACGAAGATAGGAATAATATAATGCTTATCCAAGAGCTTCACCTTCTAGTTTCAATGCTGATTTTGCTGCCATCTGCTCAGCTTCTTTTTTATTTTTACCCTTTCCTCTTCCCAAAACTTTACCATTTAATATAACATCCATAAAAAACACCTTATTATGTTCAGGTCCTTCTTCTTTAAATATTCTATATTCTATTTTTGAATTTGTTTGCTTTTGATATTTTTCTTGCAATTCAGTTTTATAATCAAAAAATAATTTGCCTTTTTCTACCGCTTTTACAATATTGTGTTCAAATTTTGATAAAAGATGTTTATTAGCCGTTTGAAAGTCACTATCCATATAAACTGCACCTATCATGGCCTCAATAGTATCTGCTAGTATAGACTCTCTTTCCCTTCCTCCTGTGGATTCTTCACCTTTTCCTAGTAAAAGATAGTCTCCAACACCCATTTCTCTAGCCACATATGCCAGGGAAGATTCGCAAACCACTTTTGCCCTAATTTTAGTTAATTCCCCTTCAGTATAGTGAGGATATTTTTTATATAGATATTGACTAACTATTAAATTTAATATTGCATCACCTAGAAATTCCAATCTTTCATTACTATTAATTACTCCAAGTTTGTTTTCATTGGCGTATGAGCTATGGGTTAGAGAATTTTTTAAATATAATTTATTTTTAAACTTATGATTTAGTTTTTTTTCTAAAACTTCTAATTTCATATCTTTATTCGAAATATTCATGTTGCTTCCTCCAAGTTTAAAAAAAGTAAATAAAGTTATAGTGACTTTATTTACTTTTCTTTTTCTAGATTTCCTTTTATCTCATTTATAGCATCTGATACAGATTTTATATTATAAACATCTTCATCATCAATTTCTAGATCAAATTCATCCTCAAATGCCATTATAAGTTCGACTAGATCCAAAGAATCAGCGTCTAAATCCTCTTCAAAATTAGTATCTAAATGGATTTCTTCATTACTCATATTGAATTGTGTACTAATTATTTCCTTTACTCTCTCTTCCATTTCTATTCCCCCTATTTAAAATTTAATTTTTAAATCTTGTCTTTAATTATATTTATTACATCTTTTTCAATAAAATCTATTAATTGCCTTACTCCATTTTCTATTGCTAATGCATCTGAACTTCCATGAGCTTTTACAACAGGTTTTTTTATACCCAGTAGAGGCGCGCCTCCATATTGTCTGTAATCCATTTTTTCTTTAATTTCTTTTAAACCATCTTTTATCATCAAGGCCGCTAATTTGGATTTCATATTTGACTTGAAAACATCTTTTAATTCATCAAATACCGATGATGCTACACCTTCAGTTAGTTTTAATATTACATTTCCTACAAATCCATCTGCTACAATTACATCTATATCACCTGTAGGTATTTCTCTGGCTTCAATATTTCCTATAAAGTTTATCGGTGCTTCACTTAAAAGTGGATAGCTATCTTTAACAAGTGTATTTCCTTTACCTACTTCAGTTCCATTACTAACTAATCCTACTTTAGGGTTTTTTCTTCCTAGGATGTTCTCCATATAAATAGAGCCCATTATCCCAAATTGTCTTAGGTATTGGGCTTTTGAGTCTACATTGGCTCCAGCATCTACTACAATGGATATACCTTTATTTGTAGGATATACTGATGTTAAAGCAGCCCTATCGATACCTTCTAAACGTTTGATTATAAAAAGTCCTCCTGCAAGCAACGCTCCAGTATTCCCAGCAGATAAAAACCCATCACCTCTGCCTTCTTTTAAGGCATTTAGTCCTACTACCATTGAAGAATCTTTTTTCCTTCTAATAGCTAGGACTGGATCATCTTCATTTGTAATTATGTCTTCTGAATGTAATATTTCAATTTTTCCCTTTGAATAAATATATAATTCTAATTCTTTTTCTATAAGTTCTTTATTACCTACAATTATAATATCTACATCAAATTTTTTTATAGCCTCTATGCATCCCTTAACTATTTCTCTTGGAGCATTATCTCCACCCATTCCATCTACAATTATTTTCAAATTTATCCCCCTAATTGTTAATAAGACTAATTTAATATACTAATATTAAATATATACGAGCTTAGGTGAAAAATCAATATATAATTAAAAGAAGATAGTGGATATCCACTATCTTCTTTTAACTATTCAACGCTTATTGCTTCTCTATTTTTGTAATAACCACATGATCTACATACTCTATGAGGTAATTTCTGCTCATGACATTGTGGACATTCCGCACTATTATTTCTGTTTAGTGTATAAGAAGAAGCTCTTCTTTTATCTCGTCTAGCTTTGGACGTTTTTCGCTTTGGTACTGCCATTTAAAACACCTCCTTAGTCCTTATCAAAAAAATTCCTTAATTTCTCAAATCGTGGATCTATGTTTTCTACGATACAATCGCAAGATTCTTTATTGAAGTCTGCTCCACATTTAGGGCATAGACCCTTACAGTCTTCTTTACATAAAGTTTTCATAGGTAAAGAAGATAGAACTTCCATGAGGACATAGTCTTCTATAGATATGACATTATTATCATAATAGATAATATCAGTATCTACTTCATCCTCTTCTTCTTGCATTTTTTTATAATCTTCTAGTTTAGCTGATAAAGATGTTTTACTATTCTTTATTGTAGTAGTTAAACAACGATCACATTTAGTTTTAAAAGTATAATAGATATGTATATTCATTATATACTCTCTATTTATTTTACAAATCTCACCTTTATATTTAATAGGGTGCAAAACTTCAAACTCTTTAAGATCGGAATTTATATCACTACTTGTTATTTCTGACTCAAAAGAATAAATGCTTTCATCTTTAGAAAATAAATTAGATAAATCAATGCTCATTGTCTTTCACCTCTTTAACTAACAAAGTTTATTATATAAAGTTGAGGCTAATTTGTCAAGAACTATCTGTTACTTACTAATTCTAAAGTATCTTTAGCTATCATATATTCTTCATTTGTAGGAACTACCATAATAGTAACTCCACCTATGTTTTTACTTATTATAGCTTCTTTACCACGAACTTTATTTAATTCTTTATCTATTATTATATTTAAACATTCCAAACCTTCACATACACCAGCTCTAATAATATCTGAGTTTTCTCCTATACCTGCAGTAAATACTAATACATCAATATGACACATTTGAGCTGCATAAGCTGCTATGAATTTAGTAACTCTATTGCAAAATATATCAAGTGCAAGTTTTGCTCTCTTATCACCATCTAGCATAGCATCTTCTAAATCTCTGAAATCACTAGAGATTCCTGAAATCCCAAGTACTCCAGACTTTTTGTTTAAAATATCATTTACTTCATCAAAATCAACATCTTCTTTTTCCATAATAAAAGGTATAATAGCAGGATCTATATCTCCAGAACGAGTTCCCATTGCTAAGCCTGCTAATGGTGTAAAGCCCATACTAGTATCTATTGATTTTCCACCTTTTACAGCTGTAACACTGGCTCCGTTACCTAAGTGACAAGTTACTATATTTAAATCTTTTATATCTTTATTAAGTATATCTGCTGCTCTTTGAGAAACATATTTATGAGAGGTACCGTGGAAACCATATCTTCTAATTTTATATTCTTCATAATATTCATATGGAAGTGGGTATATATAATTTTTCATTGGTATAGTTTGATGAAAAGCAGTATCAAAAACAGCAACCATTGGAGTATTTGGCATTAATTCCTGACAGGCTTCTATTCCCATAATATTAGGCGGGTTATGAAGTGGTGCAAGTTCTATACAATCTTCAATAGCTTTCATAACATCATCATCTATAATTACAGACTCAGAGAATTTTTCTCCTCCATGTACAACTCTGTGACCTACAGCTCCTATTTCATCCATTGATTTTATAGCTCCATACTCTTTATTTGCTATAGCATCTAAAACTAACTCTAAGGCCTTTTTATGATCTTTCATTGGCTCTTGAATTGTAACTCTATCTTTTCCTGTAGTATCATGTTTTATAACAGAACCTTCTATTCCGATTCTTTCAACTAATCCTTTAGCTAAAACACTATCATCTCCCATATCAATTAATTGATATTTAAGTGAAGAACTACCACAGTTAATTACTAAAATATTCATTTACATTCCTCCTATTAACTTTGACTAATATAATAGTCTTATATAGTTATAGTATTATATTCTCACAGAAAAATCAACAACTTAAATTAAAGCATTAGAGCTTAATTTAGCTTTATTATGTTATAATCAATATAAATATATAGATAGGAGGTATTTATGAAAGTTTTAGGATTAATTGCCGAATACAATCCATTTCATTATGGACATAAGCATCATTTAAAAAGCTCTTTAAAAGAAACTAATTGTAACTATTCACTTGCTCTAATGAGTGGTTCTTTTGTACAAAGAGGTATGCCTTCTTTTATAGATAAATGGACTAAAGCAAAAATGGCAGTAGATAACGGTGTTGATTTAGTTATTGAACTTCCTACTTTATATTCTTGTCAAAGTGCAGAACTTTTTGCACTAGGGGCTATAAGGATATTAAACTCCATGAAGGTGATCGATTACCTATCATTCGGAAGTGAAGAAGGTGATTTAAGGCTACTAAAAATAATAAGTAACATACTTTTAGAAGAACCGGTTGGATTTAAGGAAAATCTAAGTAGACATCTATCTTTAGGTTATTCGTTTCCCGTTTCAAGAAGCTTAGCCTTAGTAGATTATCTGGATAGTAATAGCTCCTTAGATAAAAATAAGATTAAAGACTTATTAAAAAAATCTAACAACATATTGGGAATAGAATATCTAAAAGCTTTATCAAGTACTAATTCAAATATAAGGCCATATACAATTAAAAGAGTTGGAGCAGATTATAAGGATAAGGATACACATTCGACATATTCATCTGCAACCGCTATAAGAAATGTTATAATCAATAAAAACTTAGAATCTGCACAAAATTTACTTCCTTTAGAAACTTTTAATCTACTAAAGAAATATATAAAAAGATATAATAATTTTAACAGCTTAAACAATTATAATCACATAATACGTTATTTAATTTTAACTAGAGATTTAAATTACCTACAAAATTTAATGGATGTAGAGGAAGGTTTAGAAAATCGAATTGTAAAATACAATAAAGATTATAATAATATTGAGGATATAATCTCTCAAATTTCCACCAAAAGATATCCTCTAACTAGAATACAGAGAATTTTAACTCATATGCTTCTAAATCTAGATAAAGATACTATCAGTAAATCTTATAATGAATCTCCCCAATATATAAGGGTATTGGCTTCTAATAAAAAAGGATTTCATATTTTGAATAAAATCAAAGAAAATTCATCAGTTGAGATCATTACAAAGTTTTCTAACTATAAAAGATATAATAACCATAATATAAATTTGTTCTTAGATTTTGAAAAAAAAGTTACTGATAGCTTTTTTTTAGGACTAGACCTAGATAAACCTTTAACAGATATGGATTTCTATACTAGTCCTTATATAAAATGATTTTATAAAGACTTAAGAGGTCTAGTCCTGGCCTCTTAAGTCTTTTCTATTTTCAGTAATCAAGTCAAATACTTCTTTTATGTTTTTTTGTGTATCTTCAAGCATGCTATCTGCGTAATCTATAGCTCCTAGTCTTATTTCTTTAGCACTGTTTTGGGCATTTAATATAAGCTCTTGGGCTCTAGCTTCAGCTTTTTTAGTTATGACTTCATCCTCAATAAGTTCTTCTAGCTTACCTTCAGCATTATTCATTATTTTTTCAGCATTATTATGTGCTTCCATAAGTATTCTTTCTTTTTCTTCATTTATCCAGTTTGCCTGTTTCATTTCATCAGGAATTCTCAATCTTAATTCCTTGACTATTTCTAAAATTTCTTCTGAATCAACTATAACTTTTTTACTAAAAGGCATAGAGCCAGCATTTTCAATAATATCTTCAATTTCATCTATTAACTTCAATACATCCATTATTAAACACCCCTTATTTTATTTTTTAATTTTTTTTCCACAAATTCAGGTACAAAGGAACTTATATTTCCTCCATGAGTTGCAACTTCTTTTACTATACTTGAACTTAGATATACATATTCACTACGAGAAACCATAAAAAGAGTTTCTATATTTTCATCTAGTTTTCTATTTACTAAAGCCATTTGCATTTCATATTCATAATCTGATACCGCCCTTAGACCCCTTATAACTATGCTACATTTTTTTTCCTTAACATAATCTGCTAAGAGTCCTGAAAATGAATCTATTTCAATATTATCAAGTCCCTTTGTAGTTTCTTTTAAAAGCTCTATCCTTTCTTCTACTGTGAAAAGTCCCTTTTTTGACGAATTATTTAAAACACCAATAATTACATGTTCAAATTTTTCAGAACATCTTTGGATTATATCTAAATGTCCATATGTAACAGGATCAAAACTACCTGGATATATTACTTTCATAAACGCCCCCCTAATTAAAGAATAAAAATGTTATAAATTTATTACCATATTTTCTACAGTCAATACTTTCTAGATCTTTAAAATCTTCTTCTATTTTAAAGTTTTTTTCATGCTCAATTATTATAATAGCATTTTTATTAATAATTGGGTACTTATTTAAAGAATTTAAAACATGAGACAGTAAAGTATGTTTATTATAGGGAGGATCTATGTATATGTAATCAAACTTTAATTTTCTTTCATGTAAAAATTTAATTGCATTTATACTATCCATTTTATAGACTAAAGACTCATCTAAAAATCTAGTTGTAGCTAGGTTTTCTTTTATTGTTTTTATACTCTCACTAGATTTATCTATAAAGTATGCTGATTTTGCTCCCCTACTTAAAAATTCTATTCCTATAGAGCCAGTTCCAGCAAATAAATCTAATACAGATGCATCTTCTTTTAAACCAGCTAATATATTGAATATAGTCTCTTTTATTCTTCCTTCCGTGGGCCTTGTATCTTTTCCCTTTGGAGATTTTAATTTATGACCTTTTCTTAAACCAGATATTACTCTCACAACAATTCTCCTTTAAGTTTGATTATATACATAATATCATATTTTTCTATTTTTTAGAAAACTTAATTTAGAATTATACTTTCATCTAAATCCTTAAACATTTTTTTTATTTCTCTCCTAATATTTTCATGTACACTTTTTTCTAGTTTTGGATCTATTTCCATTATATTTAAAGCTTCTTTTTGAACAATCTGTAAAATTTTTATATCTGTAAATAAATTAGCAATTTTAAGTTCAGGTATTCCATGTTGTCGTGTCCCAAAAAATTCACCTGGTCCTCTTAATTCTAAATCTTTTTCAGATATTTTGAATCCATCTGTAGATTCTTGCAAGATCCTCATTCTTTCTCGAGCAATTTTATTGTGACTATAGTTTATTAATATACAATAAGATTGATGCTCCCCTCTTCCAACTCTACCTCTTAATTGATGAAGTTGAGCTAAACCAAATCTTTCAGAATTATATATAGCCATTATATTTGCATTTGGAACATTCACACCAACTTCTATAACAGTGGTAGAAATTAAAATATCTAAGATTCCATCTTTAAAACTTTCCATAATCTCATCTTTTTCTTTTGCTTTCATTTTACCATGCAATAATCCTACCCTAAACTCTTTAAATACATTGTCTTTTAGATCAATATATATTTCTTCAGCAGAATTCAAATCTAAGCTTTCCGACTCCTCTATTAAGGGGCAAACTATATAGGCTTGTCTTCCATCTAATATTTGTTTTTTAATAAAGTTATTCATCCTATCTATCATATTAGGTCCTACTGCAAATGTTTCTATCTCCTTTCTACCAGGAGGCAATTCATCAATTATAGATATATCTAAGTCCCCATATAAAATAAGCGCCAAAGTTCTAGGTATAGGAGTTGCAGTCATAACCATTATATCTGGATTATCTCCTTTTTGATTTAACATAGCTCTTTGCTT
>CAZBAK010000041.1:0-14787 GCA_964489715.1 uncultured Tissierella sp.
TAGGGGATTCTGATCAATCGATTTACGGTTGGAGAGGGGCAGATATTAGTAATATTTTAGGTTTTGAAAAAGACTTTGAAAACTCTACTGTTATACTCTTGGAGCAAAACTATAGATCAACCCCAAATATATTAAATGTAGCAAATAAGGTTATAGCCAATAACTACCAAAGACCAGTTAAAGAACTTTGGACTGATAGAGAAGAAGGAGCAGATGTAATTTATGAGCAACTGGACTATTCAGAAGAAGAAGGACATTTTGTTGCAAATAAGATTCATCAGCTTATATATAAGGGATATCGTCCTAGTGATATAGCAATTTTATATAGGACAAATGCACAGTCACGTACTTTTGAGGAAAGCTTTATGAAGGAAGAACTTCCCTATAAGATAGTAGGTGGACTAAGATTCTACGATAGAAAAGAAGTAAAGGATATTATAGCTTATTTAAAAGTTGTTCAAAATCCTCATGACAATATATCTCTAAAGAGAATAATAAATACTCCTAGAAGAGGAATAGGTCTTGCTACCATAGATAAGATAGAAAATTATGCAAGTGAACATGGTGAATCTATCTATGGAGCTCTTCTTTCACTTGATAAGATAGATACATTAAATAAAAGAGCTCAAAATAGTGTAGGACCCTTTATAGATACTATGAATATATTAATGGCTAAAAAAGAAACTATGAAATTAAAAGACTTTATAGAAGAGCTTATAAATAGTATAGGCTATATTGATGAACTTAAAAAAGAAGATACTGTAGAAGCTAGAACTCGTATAGAAAACATTAGGGAGTTTATATCTGTTGCTCTTAACTTTGAAACTCAAAATGAAGATGCTACTCTAGAGGACTTTCTAGCATCAGTGTCTCTATTATCAGATGTAGACAAGACAGTAGATGAAAACAATCTAATAACTCTTATGACTGTTCATAGTGCCAAGGGGCTAGAATTTAAAGTTGTATTTGTAGTTGGACTTGAAGAAGGACTTTTCCCTACATTTAGAAGTTTAGAGAGTGAAGAAGATATAGAAGAGGAAAGAAGGCTGTGCTATGTAGCTGTAACCCGAGCAGAGGAGCTTCTTTACCTTACAAATGCTAAGAGAAGGACAATCTATGGAAGTACAAACTACTCTCTTCCATCCAGGTTTATAAATGAAATGGGAGACAGTATAGAAAAAGAAGAAGTAAAACAGGTAAATGTAAAAGCTAGGAGCTCAAGATCTAACAATGAGGAACTTATACGTGTAAAGGACTTTACTGCACCAAATATAAATCACAATCTTAGCAATCGTAGGAAGAGAAATGTTGGCAATGAGTCGGCAAATATAGGAGATAAGGTTAAACATAAAAAATGGGGTATGGGAACCATTGTACAGGTAAAGGAAAAAGATGGAGACAAGGAACTAACTATTGCCTTTGATAAGGAAGGATTAAAAAGATTACTTCTTTCTATAGCACCTATAGAAATAATAGGAGGTTAAAAGTTGGATAAAGAAAAACGAATAGAAGAACTTATAAAAATTATAGATGATTTAAACTACCACTACTATACTATGGATGCACCTAAGCTTAGTGATAAAGAGTATGATGAACTCTATGATGAATTATTAGCCCTAGAGGAAGAAACAGCTATAAGAAAAGATTATTCTCCTACAAGAAGAGTAGGAGGCTTTATCCTAGATAAGTTTGAGAAACATGATCACTTAGGGCAACTTTGGAGTCTGGACAAAAGTCAAAGTATAGAAGAACTAAAAGCCTGGGATATTAGAGTAAATCGTTTAATAGAAGATTATAACAATAATAATGAAGAAAAACTTCCAGATCCTGTCTATATACTGGAATATAAATTTGATGGTTTAACTATAAACCTAACCTATAATAATGGAAGATTGGTCCAAGGGGCAACACGTGGTAATGGTACTACAGGTGAGGGAATACTAGAGCAGCTTAAGACCATAAGATCTATCCCCCTGGGAATAGACTTTAAAGGTCTAATAGAAATTCAAGGGGAAGGGCTTATGCCTCTATCTGCCCTTGAAAAGTATAATAAGGAGGCAGAGGAGCCTTTAAAAAATGCAAGAAATGCTGCGGCAGGAGCTCTGAGAAATCTAGATACTGCTGTGACTGCCAGTAGAAACTTAACAGGATACTTCTATAATATTGGATATATTGAAGGTAAAAGCTTTGAAAGTCATATAGAGACCATAGAATTTTTAAAAGAAAACAAACTACCAGTTTTCCCTTATTTAAAAGCTTTTCACTCTATGGAGGAGATAATAAAAGAGATAGAAATCATAGAAGAGGAAAGACACAAGTTAGATATATTGACTGATGGACTGGTTATAAAGATAAATGATATAAGAACTAGGGAGGTCCTAGGCTATACAAATAGGTTTCCAAGATGGGCTATAGCCTATAAATTTGAAGCAGAAGAAACTTCTACTAGACTTATAGGTGTAGAATGGAATGTTGGAAGAAGTGGGAAGGTTACTCCATCAGCTCTACTAGAGCCTGTAGAAATAGGAGGGGTTACAGTTTCTCGTGCAACACTTAATAACTATGATGATATAGAAAGAAAAGGCGTAAGCTTGAACTCTAAAGTTTTAATAAGAAGATCCAATGATGTAATACCTGAGATCCTGGGAACACTTCCAAGTGATGAAGAAACTTTTGAAATTCCTCTTCCTAAGACTTGTCCAGCATGTGGAAGTGAAATCATAAAGGACGGTGTTCATATATTTTGTCCTAACTCTCTTTCCTGCAAGCCCCAACTTGTAAAAAGACTTGTTCATTTTGCAAGTAGAGATGCTATGGATATAGAAGGCTTTAATGAAAAAACTGCTGAGAAGCTCTTAGAAGAAATAGATATAAGAGATCTTCCAGAAATATATGAGATAAAATATAAAGACCTTATAGAGCTGGAAGGCTTTAAGGAGAAGAAAACAAATAATTTATTAAGTGCTATAGAAAGAAGCAAGGAAGTTAGCTTGGCATCATTTATCTATGCACTAGGTATAAATAATGTTGGAATAAAAACAGCTACAGATTTAGCCCATGGATTTAAGAGTTTGGAAGCTATTAGAGAAGCTAAGTTTGAAGAACTAATAGAAGTTGGAGATATAGGGCCTATAATAGCTGAGAGTATATTAGAGTTCTTCCATGATGAAAAGATCTTAAATGCTGTAGATAAACTTTTAGAAGAAGGTGTAAGGCCTTATTATGAAGATCTGGATATAGAAGAGTCTATATTTACTGACAAGAGAGTAGTTTTAACTGGAAGTATAGAAGGCTTATCTAGAAGCGATATAAAGAATAAGATAGAAGCCTTAGGTGCTAAAGTTACAGGCAGTGTAAGCAAAAATACGGATTTTGTAATAGTAGGAGAAAGTCCAGGCTCTAAGTATGATAGGGCAGTGGAATTGGGAATTGAAATAATAGATGAAGAAAGGTTAAAAGATATTTTAAAATAAAAATTATATAGAGTTTTAACTGAAGTTATTTAAGACACTATATTAAATGGAGGCTAGATATGATAGAAAATTTCAAAGAAAGAGATTCCTACTAGTGGATGGTTTTAGCTATATCCTTTTTACAGATGCTAACATTTGCTATAACTTTGCAGGTTTTACCTCCAATTTTTGATCAAATTGTTAAAGATATACCATTTTCCAGTGCTCAAGCTGGAACTTTGATGGGGGCCTATGCTATACCAGGAATCTTATTTTCCTTTTTTATAGCTTATTCTGTTAAAAAACTTAGTCCTAAGACCATGATAATTCTAGGTCAAATAATTATGATACTAGGTTTAATAGCCTTTTCTTTATCAGAGAACTATCTATCCTTATTGCTATGGAGAGTATTTATAGGTGTAGGTGCTACAATAATGGTAGTTTTATCGCCTCTCCTAGTAACTATGTTTTTTAAGAATAAGAGTGTAGGAATAGCCATGGGTATATTTAATATAGCTGTGCCCATGGGTACTGTTTTTTCAGCAAATGTCTTTGGTATATTGGGACAAATATTCCATTGGAGAACAATAATACTGGGGATAGCTGGTTTTATAGGAATAATATTAATAATTGTGTTTTTTGGTCTAAGCCTAGATAGAACTAAGGAGAATGAAAACTCTGGAGAAATAGAAACAGGTAAATTTAAATTGAATCCTGGTCTTTTATTGCTAGGCCTTATTTGGATTATAACAAACCTTCAAATGCTGGCCTATATTACCTTTGGTCCTCAATATTTCCAGACCCTAGGAATGTCAATTCAAAGGGCAGGCTTATTGGCAAGCTTTTTAATGTTGATGCCAATATTTATAAGTCCTTTAGCAGGTATAGCTTTTGATAAGCTAGGTAGAGAAAAAGAGATCTTAATAATTGGTAGTATAGTTGTGGCAGTGTCTTTCTTCTTAATAGCTAGATCTTTTGGACTTATAACCCTATGGGCTATTGCTCTAGGTATAGGAATTGCTCCAATTCCAGTTTTTGTCTTCTCTACTCTACCTAAAATAGTAGAGCCTCATCTTGTAGGAATGGGCTTAGGAATGTTGACCGTAGCATCAAATATAGGTACTACAATAGGGCCAGCAATATTTGGCATAATTCTTGATATAAGTGGAGGTAAGTTTTATATAGGATTTATATTTTTAGGTCTCCTATCATTGCTTACTATAGGAGCTTTAGTAGGACTTAATAAAACACAGTCAGATTCTAATAGTTTATAATAGATAATATGAAAGGGGAATTGACTATGATAGATAAAAAAGAAATTACAAAATTAGCTGAACTTAGTAAAATAAATTTAACAGAAGAAGAAAAATCAAGCTATGAAAAAGAATTAAATAAGCTTTTAGATGAGGTTGAAGGGATGACAAAAGTGGATACAGAGGATGTAGAAATAACATATAATGTCAATGACATGAAGAATTCACTGAGAAATGAAGAGGTATGGGAATCTCTACCAAGAGAAGAAGTTCTTAAAAACACATCAGAAAAGCAATATGGATACTTTAAAATATTAAATGTTATGGACTAAAGTATCAAGGGAAGCTTTTGTCTTATTGCTATAATAGTAATGGACGAGGGCTTTTTTAGTAGGAATTATATTAGAAAAAATAAACTTTTATAAAAAGGATAGAGTTTAATATGAAAAAAGAAGAGCCCATTAAAAGAGAAGTTTTAAGATATTTAGGCTACCAAGATCAAGTGATAGATCCTATAAGCCATAGTATGATAGATGAAGCTATAGAAGAGATAGGATCCTTAATAGAAAAAAGAGCCATATACAAAAACTTCCCTATATCTTTTCAAAAAGACAAAGTGCTTTTAGAGGGTACGGATTTAAAGCTAGTTGGAAAAGACATTCAAAATCATTTAAAAGATTCCTGCACTTGCATTCTAATGGCAGTAACATTGGGCCATAGGGTTGATACTAGAATACGCTACTATGAAAAAATAGATATGACAAGGGCCCTTATCTTAGATGCAGCAGCCACTGGTTTTATTGAGAAAGCCTGTAATGATATATGTAAAGATATTGAAAGAGAATTAGATGGAGACAAGGCTCTAACTAATAGATTTAGTCCAGGCTATGGAGACCTAGGAATCCATATACAGGGCAAATTTTTGAATATACTAGGAGCACAAAAAACCATAGGCTTAAATATATCTTCTTCTAGTATATTGACCCCTAGAAAGTCAGTTACAGCTATAGTGGGAATTATAGATAAGGATAAAAGAAAAGAAAGAAAATGTATAGATTGTAATAAATATTTACAATGTGATTTCAAAAAGGAGGAAGAAGCCTGTGGGTCTTAGGGAGAAAATAGGCAAGGAATTATTGATATTTGATGGAGCTATGGGAACTATGTTACAGGATCTAGGCCTTAAACTGGGTGAACTACCAGAGGTTCTAAATCTTACTTGCCCAGAAAAGATAGTAGATATTCACAAGAGATATATTAAAGCTGGGGCTAATATAATAACTACTAATACCTTTGGTGTAAATACTATAAAACTCGAGAAAAGTCACTATGAGCTGGAAGAACTTATCCATGCTGGAGTAAATAATGCAAGAGAGGCTATAGGGGACAAGGAGGTTTATATTGCTTTAGATATAGGTCCTATTGGGGAAATGTTAGAACCTATGGGAGCACTGAGTTTTCAAGAAGCCTATGATATTTTTAAAAGACGAATAATTCAAGCTGTTAAAGATGATGTAGACTTAATATTAATAGAAACTATGACAGATCTCTATGAGGTTAAAGCTGCTGTTCTTGCTGCTAAGGAAAACTCCAATCTTCCCATATTCGCTACTATGAGCTATGAGAAGAATGGTCGAACATTTACAGGCTCTACTATCCAATCCATGGTAATGGTCTTGCAAGGACTGGGTGTAGATGCACTTGGAGTTAACTGTTCCCTAGGTCCTAAGGAGTTAAAGCCTATAGTAGAGGAGATACTGGAGATTTCAAAAGTTCCAGTTATGCTTCAAGCAAATGCAGGACTTCCCCTTGTAGTTGATGGAGATACTATTTTTAATATATCTCCTGATGAATTTGCAAGTTTTTATATTGAGCTTGTTAAAAAAGGCCTTAGTATAATAGGAGGCTGCTGCGGAACAAATGATAGGCATATAGATACTTTAGTAAAGGCTACAAAAAACTTAAAGATCCACAAGAGAGAGGTTAAAAACATAGCTGCTATATGTAGTCCTACAAAAGTAGTAGATTTTCATAGATTGAGAGTAATAGGAGAGAGGATAAACCCAACAGGTAAAGATGACTTTAAAGAAGCTCTCCTAGGGAATAATATGGAACTTTTAATCAAAGAAGCCATAGCTCAAGTAAATGCAGGAGCGGAAATATTAGATATAAATGTAGGCTTGCCAGAGATAGATGAAAGTAAAGCCATGCTAAAAGTTATAAAGGAAATCCAGTCAATTTTAGATGTACCTCTTCAAATAGATTCTACAGATCCTAAAGTTATAGAGGGAGCCTTAAGAATATATAATGGTAAGGCCCTAGTAAACTCTGTAAATGGAGAAGATAAAGTATTGGAAGAGATTCTTCCCCTGGTTAAGAAATATGGAGCTAGCGTTCTTGGACTTACCTTAGATGAAAGGGGAATAGCAAAAACTGCCGAGGGGAGATTTAAAATAGCTGAAAAAATAGTAAATAGGGCAGGAGATTATGGAATAGATAAAGAGGATATAATTATAGATACTTTAACTCTTACAGCTGCAGCTCAGCAGGAAGATGTAAAAGAGACCTTGAAAGCCTTGACCATGGTAAAAGAAAAACTTGGAGTAAAGACAGTTCTTGGCATATCAAATATTTCCTTTGGTCTAGCCTATAGGGAACTTATAAATAGAAGCTTTTTAGGAGCAGCTCTCTATGCAGGCCTAGATCTAGCCATAATAGATCCACTAGATGGGGCCATGATGGATACAATAAGAGCATCTAGAGTCTTATGGAATCAAGACAAGGGTGCCAGTGAGTACTTAAAGGCCTATGGAAATATTGATGTTAAGAGACAGGCCCAGAAAGAAGATAAGGGTGAAGATAAGGATCTATTTGACATTATCTTAAGTGGTAGAAGAGATGAAGCTAAAAAAGCAACAAAAAAACTCTTGGAAGAAAAAGAAGCTTTGGACATAATAAACAAGCTTATAGTTCCAGCACTTGATTTAATAGGAGAAAGATATGAAAATGGACAGGTATTCTTGCCTCAATTAATAAGATCTGCTGAAACTGTAAAATCTTCCTTTGAGATTTTAAAGGAGACTATGACTAAATCTTCTTCTGAAGACATATCTAATGGTAAAATAATACTTGCCAGTGTAAATGGAGATATACATGATATAGGGAAAAATATAGTTAAGGTACTGCTTGAAAGCTATAATTATCAAGTAATAGATCTAGGTAAAAATGTTTCTAGTGAAGTTATAGTTCAGGCAGCTATAGAAAATGATATAAAATTAGTAGGTTTAAGTGCACTTATGACCACAACTGTTAAGAGTATGGAAGATACTATAGATAAGCTTAAAAACACAGGTCTGGATATAAAGGTTATGGTTGGAGGGGCAGTTTTAAACCTGGAATATTCTCAAATGATAAAAGCTGACTTTTATGCCAAGGATGCAAAAGAGGCAGTTGAAATAGCAAGGGAAGTTTTAGGAGAAAATCAAGATAAATAAGATTGTTCTTAACTAGCTTATAAATTTTACAATTGTAGAAAAGCTAAGTATAATATACATATAGAAAATAGAAGCTATATAAAGAGACATAAAAATATGTTAAGATTATATAGGGTCGTAATCTACTATTAGGAGGAAAATAGATGAATATTACAGATTTAAAAGCTTGGGAGATGCAGGAGCTGCTATTGAAAGGTGAAATTTCTAGCAGGGATATAGTAAAAGCTCATATAAAAAATTTAGAAGAAAAGGAAGAAGAGATAAATGCCTTTATTTCTTATGATATAGAAGCTGCATTAAAGAGAGCTGAAGAAATAGATAAGAAAATAGAGAATAAAGAAGATCTTGGAATTTTAGCAGGGCTGGTTATATCTTTAAAGGATAATATTATTACAAAGGATTTTAAAACCACTGCAGCATCTAAAATGCTAGAGAACTTTACAGCTCCCTTTGATGCAAGTATTGTAGAGAAAATCAAAGAGCAGGATGGAATAATAATAGGAAAGACAAACCTAGATGAGTTTGCTATGGGTGAGAGCAATGAGACTTCATATTTTGGACCAAGCAAGAATCCACTAGATTCTAGTAGAGTTCCAGGAGGTTCGTCTGGAGGAAGTGCAGCAAGCCTTGCAGCAGGCCAGGCAGCACTATCAGTTGGAACAGATACAGGCGGATCAGTTAGAAAACCTGCTTCATATTGTGGACTTGTAGGCATAAAGCCAAGCTACGGTCTAATTTCTAGATATGGAATCATAAGTCTCTCTAACAGCCTAGATAGTGTAGGAGTCTTTGGAAAAGATGTTAGGGACGCTTCTTTAATCTTAGAGGCTATATATGGATGGGATGAACTAGATACAAGTACAAAAAGAGTAGATTTAAATATAGATCTAGAAGGAGATATAAAGGGACTTAGGGTAGGAATTCCAAAAGAGTGGATAGATCTAGAGATGGATCCTTCCATAAGAGAAGATTTTGAAAAATCCATTAACAGATTTAAAGAATTAGGAGCCAGTGTAGAAGAAGTTTCCTTAGAAAATATCCTTCATACAAAGGGAATTTATAGAGCCATAGCCTATGGTGATATAAGCTCAAATATGGCTAGATACGATGGCATAAGATATGGTTATAGGGCGGAAGATTATGAGAGCTTAGATGAATTATACCTAAAAACTAGGACAGAAGCTTTTGGTGAGGAAGTAAAGAAAAGAATACTTTTTGGAACCTATCTCCTTAGTGGAGACAGAGGCGATGACTATTATAAAAAAGCTCAAAAGCTTAGAACTTTAATGATAGAAGACTTTAATAAGGCTTTTTCAAAAGTAGATGTTTTAATAACTCCTACAGAGCTCAATATACCTAAAAAATTAGGAGATAAAGAGAAAGTAGAACATAAAGACTTTAATGAAAGTGTGAATATAGCAGGCTTACCTGCCATAACTATTCCTATGGGAGGAAAAGATTTAAAAACAGGACTACAAATAATAGGAAATAGATTTGAAGAAGAAAAGATTATAAAGGCAGCTTATATCTTTGAAGGGACGGTAGAATAAATGAGATATAAAACAATAATAGGACTTGAAATACATGTTGAACTTAGCACAGAGACAAAGATATTTTGTGATTGTACAAATGAATTTGGAGGAGAAGCAAATACCCATTGTTGTCCAATATGTTTAGGACTTCCAGGTGCTATGCCTCATCTTAGTAAAGAGGCTTTAGAGTATGCCATAAAGGCAGGTATAAGCATGCATTCATCTATAAATCAAAAGACTAAGATGGATAGAAAGAATTACTTTTACTCAGATCTTGTTAAGGGATACCAAGTTTCCCAAGACGATCTTCCAGTGTGTGTAGGAGGGTATATATCTATAGAAAATGAAGAAGGCAAGAAGGATATCAACCTTATTAGAATTCATTTAGAAGAAGATACTGGAAAATCAATTCACACAGAAACAGGAGATACACTTTTAGATTATAATAGGGCTGGTGTACCTTTAATTGAAATTGTAAGTGAACCAGAGATTAACTCTGCAGAAGAGGCAAGATTGTTTTTAGAAAATTTAAGAGACACATTAAAATATATAGAGGTTTCAGATGTTAAAATGGAAGAGGGATCACTTAGATGTGATGTAAATATAAATATAGTAGATGAAGAAAGTGGAGAAAAAACTACTGTTTCTGAAATTAAAAATCTAAACTCTTTTAGTGCAGCTGTAAGATCTATCCAATATGAAGAAAAAAGACATATAGAACTCCTAGAAAAGGGGCAGGATACTCTTAAGGAAACTAGAAGATGGGATGAAGTAGAAAACAAAACTGTCTCTATGAGGGAAAAAGGAGATGCTGAAGACTATAGGTTTGCAATTGATGGAGATATACTTCCTATAGAAATTAGTGATGAATGGATAGAAGAAATCAAAGAATCTATGCCGGAACTTCCTGGAGAAAAAAGAGAAAGATTTATAAAAGAATATGATCTTTCTTCCTATGATGCAGAAGTTTTGACAAGTTCAAAAGATATATCGATATTCTTTGAAGAAACTTTAAAATATATGGAAGATCCAAAACTTGTAAGTAATTGGATAATGGGAGATGTTCTAAGAAGATTAAATGAAGAAGATGGAAGTATTGAAAGTCTTAAATTTACGGCTAAGGATCTAGGAGAACTTTTAGACATCGTAAAGTCTGGCAAGATAAATAATAATACTGGTAAAAAAGTTTTAAGAGATATGTTTGAAACTGGGAAAAAGCCAGGGAAAATAGTAGAAGAAAAAGGTCTTATACAAATAAGTGACGAAGGTGAACTTGAAAGCATGATAGAAGAGGTTCTAGATAAAAACCAACAATCCATTACAGACTATAAAAATGGTAAAGATAGAGCTGTAGGATTTTTAGTAGGACAAATAATGAAGGCAAGTAGGGGAAAGGCCAATCCTCAACTGGTAAACAAGATGTTAGTTGAAAAACTAAATGAAAGATAAAAGCTATATAATTTAATAAAAACCAGCTAAAGAAACAGTGTTTAGTAACTACTGTTTCTTTAGCTGGTTTTAAAAGAATTGTAGGAGTTGTTAAGAATGGGTGCATATTTTTTTATATTTTTTGCAAGAGTAATAGACGTTTCCTTAGCAACTATAAGAATACTTTAACAGCATACAAAGAAATTTCAAGAAAAAATAAAATATTGATAAAAACAATAAAAAAAATTTTAAAATGTATCCATAGATATGTTATGGATACATTTTTTATTTTAGTTATAGGAATTTTATTCTAGTCATAGGCAAAGTTTTAAAACTCTGATAGAATATAGAGGAAGAGAATAGGAGAGATAGAATATGAGAATAGACAAGAGAGAATTTGACGAATTAAGAGAAATAAAAGTAACTAGAAACTATATAATGCATCCCTATGGGTCAGTTCTTATAGAATTTGGAAATACCAAAGTAATTTGCACAGCAAATATTGAAGAAAGAGTTCCTTATTTTTTGAAAAATACAGGCTCAGGTTGGATAACAGCAGAATATTCTATGCTACCAGGATCCACTAGCCCTAGGAAAGTAAGAGACTCATCTAGAGGTAGAATAGATGGTAGAACTCAAGAAATACAAAGGCTTATAGGTAGAAGTCTTAGAAGTGTAGTAGATTTAAAGGCCATGGGTGAAAGAGCCCTTTGGATAGACTGTGATGTCCTACAAGCAGATGGGGGCACTAGGACTGCTGCAATAACAGGATCCTTTATAGCTATGGCAGATGCATTCAATCGTTTAAAAGAAGAAAAAAAAATTAAAACTATTCCCATTAAAAATTATCTTTCCGCTGTAAGTGTAGGTGTGACTAAAGATGGTAATATGTTAGATCTTTGCTATGATGAAGATCATAAAGCTATAGTTGACATGAATATAGTTATGACTGATGATAATAAATTTGTAGAAGTACAGGGAACCGGTGAGAGGGATAGTTTTTCACGAGAAGAGCTAGATAGATTATTAGATCTTGGAGAAAAGGGTAATAAAGAAATCATAGATATGCAAAGAGAAGAATTAAAAACAATTGGAGGATTGGAATTTGAAAGATAGAAAACTAGTATTATCAACTGATAATAAACATAAGATAAGTGAAATAAAAGATATATTAAAAGATTTAGATATAGAGGTATTATCTAAAGGAGATATAGGTCTAGAAGATTTAAATGTAGTTGAAGATGGGAAAACATTAAAAGAAAATAGTATTAAAAAAGCCAAGGCTCTAAAAGAAAAAACCAAGCATATGGTTATGGCTGATGATTCAGGACTGTTTGTCCATGCTTTAAATGGTGAGCCAGGAATATATTCTTCTAGATACGCTGGAGAAGATAGTAATGATCAGAAAAACAATGAGAAACTTTTATTGGAAATGAAAAATTTACCCATAGAAGATAGAGAAGCTTCATTTTTTACAATTATAGCTATTATAACTGAAGATGGGGAGACTTTAACTCTAGAAGGTGAGTGTAAGGGGAGTATAGCTTTTGAAGCTAGGGGAGATAATGATTTTGGATATGATCCTTTATTTATACCAAAGGGCTATAAAGAAACTTTTGCCCAACTAGATAAAGAAGTTAAAAACAAGATAAGTCATAGAGCTCTGGCTTTAGAAAAGACAAAGGAAAAACTTAGAAAACTTTTAGAGGATGATAGAAGTGAAGATATTAGTAGTAAGTGATACTCATAGTATAAATAAAAACTTTATAGAAGAGATCAAGGATAGGGAAAAACCAGATTTACTATTTCATTTAGGAGACTATGTTCAAGATGGACTTACTATAGCTGAAGCCTTACAGGTAAGCCATGTTATAGTTAGGGGAAATGGTGATCATCCTTCCTTAGGCTTTAAGGAAGAGGAGATAGTTGAAATAAAGGGTAAGAGAATTTATTTAACCCATGGCCATAAATTAAGGGTAAGTGAAAATATAAATAAGATCTATTATAGAGGCAAAGAATTAGATGCTGATATAGTATTGTTTGGGCATACACATGTACCCATAATTAAAAAGTTAGATGATATTATAATTATGAATCCTGGAAGTCCTTCTTTTCCAAGAGGCCATCTCAACAAAAAAACCTTTGCTATGATTGAAATAGATAAAGAAATAAAAGTAAAACACATAGAAATTTAAGGAGGAGACAGTGAGAAAGCTAATTACCTTTTTATTATCCCTAGGACTATTGTTTGCAATTATATACTCTCCTGACATAGGCCAAAAAGCCTCCGAAACAGATTTAGAAGTTCATTTTATTGATGTAGGACAAGGGGATAGTATTCTTATAAAAAGTGACGATGAAAGTATATTGATTGATGGAGGCGGAAGGTCTAAGAGTGAATTGCTAGTTAATTATTTACAGGATCAAGAGGTGGAAGATTTAAAATATGTAATAGGAACTCATCCTCACGAAGACCATATAGGAGGGCTTATTGAAGTTTTAAATAACTTCAATGTTGAAAATATAATGCTTCCAAATATAGCTAGTAACACTATAGTATTTGAAGATCTACTAGATGCTATAGAGAGAGAAGATTTAAAGATAAAAAAACCTATTGTGCTAGATAAGATAGATATAGGGCAAGGTCAGATAACTATACTTGCTCCAAATTCAGAAAGATATAGCAATACAAATAATTATTCAATTGTAACAAGACTTGTCCATGGCAGAAATAAATTTATATTTACTGGAGATGCAGAAAAACAATCAGAGGATGAAATACTAAAGGCCCATAGATCGCTTTTAAAGGCCCATGTATTAAAGTTAGGACACCATGGTAGCAATACATCTACAAACAAAGAATTCTTGGAAGCAGTGGAGCCAGAAGCTGCTATAATAAGTGTAGGCCATGGAAATTCCTACCAGCATCCAGATGATGATGTTATAGAAAAGCTTAAGAGTAAGAATGTTAATATCTACAGAACAGATAGAGATGGAAATATAATAGTATATAGTGATGGAGAAGATTTGAAATTTAAAAATGAAAAATAGGGACCAAGAAATGTAGTTATAAATTTTAGGAGGATTAGAATGAGATTTATAATAGATCGATTTGAAGGTGAGATAGCAGTGGTTGAACTAGAGAATAGGGATATGTTAGATATCCCTAGATTGCTTTTACCTGAAGACTCTAAAGAAGGAGATGTCTTGAAAATAATAATAGATGAAGATGAAAGTTATGCTAGAAAAAGGCGCATAGAAGAAAAATTTAAAAATTTATTTGAAGACTAAATCAAGTAAAGAGCTCAATCTTTATTCTATATAAAAAAGAAAAAAACTTTATTTTAAAATGTGTTGACAATATATAAAATAGCTGCTATAATTTTATATTGTTGGTACTTAAGTCCGAGAGAGATTAATGGACATAAATAAATAGTTATTAAAAACTATTTAAAGTAAAGAATTATGGTGGGTGTAGCCTAGTGGTTAGGGCGCCAGATTGTGGCTCTGGAGATCGAGGGTTCAAATCCCTTCATCCACCCCATATGATCCATTAGCTCAGTCGGTAGAGCACCTGACTTTTAATCAGGGTGTCCCGCGTTCGAGTCGCGGATGGATCACCATTTTT
>CAZBAK010000042.1:0-14526 GCA_964489715.1 uncultured Tissierella sp.
AGGACATATAATATTTGAAGGAAGGCCTGAAGAAATGCTAGCTGCTGAAACTATAACAGCTAAATGGTTAAAAAGATCAATGGCAGTAAAATAGATAGAGATAATATAAATTATGGTGTTAATTAAGTATTTTATTAGATTAGGGGTATATGTAAATAGTAATGAAGAAATACTTTAAGAATATGGATTTAATATTAAAATAATTTTATAGATTTAAAAATCTTATAAATATAGGAGGAATGTTTTGTGAAACTTGGTTTTATAGTTAATCCAATTGCAGGTATGGGTGGTAAAGTTGGTTTAAAAGGTACAGACGGTGCAGAGATTTTAAAAGAAGCCCGTAGCTTGGGTGCTAAGCCGGAATCTCCAAATAAAGCAAAAAAAGCTTTAGAGAGCCTATTGCCAATTAAAGATAAATTAGAAATATTCACTTATCCAGGAAGCATGGGTGAGGAAGAAGCTATAGAGTTAGGATTTGAACCAATAGTTATAGGTCAAATAAAAAATGAGTTAGATCCACAAAATACTGAAGATGCAGCAAAAATGATGCTTGAAAAAGGAGTAGATTTGATCCTATTTGCTGGTGGAGATGGTACTGCACGAAATATTTTTAATGCAGTTGGTAGTAGTGTGCCAGTTATAGGTATACCAGCAGGAGTTAAAATTCATTCTGGTGTTTATGCAAGCTATCCTAAAGCTGCTGGAGATGTAGCCCTTCACTATTTACAATCCCATGATAGAAAGACTAAAGAAGCAGAAGTTATGGATATAGACGAAGAGGCATTTAGACAGGGTATAATTACAGCAAAACTCTATGGTTATGTTGAAATTCCACTAGAAGAAGAATTGATACAGACTACTAAATCTGGAGGCTTTGGATCTGAGGAAGATGCACTGGAAGGAATTGCAAATACTATTATCGAAGAAATGGAAGCAGATATATTCTATATTATAGGTTCAGGTACATCTATAAGACCTATTATGGAAAAATTAAAGCTTCCTAATACACTTTTAGGCATAGATATTATAAAAAACAATAAATTGGTGGCCAGTGATGTAAATGAAAAACAAATCCTAGATATAATTGGAGATGAACCAGCTAAAATAATAGTTACTGTTATAGGTGGACAAGGCTATATATTTGGTAGAGGAAACCAGCAGATAAGTGCAGAAGTTATTAAAAAAGTTGGTAAAGACAATATAAGAGTAGTAGCAACTAAAAAGAAACTGCTTTCCCTAGATAGAAGACCACTTTTAGTAGATACAGGAAACAAAGAGGTAAATAAAATGCTAGATGGCTATATAAGAGTCTTAACTAGTTATGAAACAGAAACATTTGAAAATGTAAAAGGATTGTAAGATAAATTTATAAAGAAACTTTTAGTCTAAGAATAATAAGAAACTTAGAGGTGATATAGGTGAGTGAATTTCCAGATATAGAAGAGGTGGAGGATATGCTGGAACTAATAAGTGAAGATATTCCAAAGGAGTTTTTCAACAAATTAAATGAAGGAATAGTATTATTGCCTGAAGTTAAAATTCATCCTGAGAGTGAGAGAGATGATCTTTTAATACTGGGAGAATATAGCAGGAGCTTTACAGGAAGAAATATAAAGATATATTATGGTTCCTTTAAAAGAGTTTACATGGGATTAGAAAGCGAGAAAGTTTATGAGAAATTAAAAGATACTCTTCTACATGAATTTACTCATCATCTAGAATCATTGGCGGGAGAAAGAGGGCTGGAAGTTAAAGATGCTATAAAATTAAATAAGTATAGAAGTAAAAAGGATATTTAAGATCTTAAATAAGATATAGATAGAATGCTAAAGGTATGAGGTCCAGGGATGTGATTTCATACTTTTTTGCTTAAAAAGGCTCTATTAGGGTAATAATTACTGATGAAGACATAGAAAGTTTATTAAGTAAATAAAAGATTTTAGAAAGCAGGTGTAATATGTTAAAAGAACATTTGATGAAAAGTTTAAAAATAGCTGCAGGTGTAGTAGTGGCTACTTTACTAGCCCAGGCTTTAAATATGGAATTTTATAGTTCGGTAGCTACCATTGTTATAGTTAGTATGCTTTCGCCTAAAAGACAATCTGTTAAATTAGCAGCTACTAGACTTTTAGCGGCCTTAGTTTCACTGACGCTGGCATCCTTATTGTTTACTATACTTGGTTTTTCATTAGGAGTATTTGCATTATATATTTTAATATTTACTTTCTTGATGTACAAATTTGATACTAAAATTGCTATTGTACTAAATGTAGTATTAGTAATGCATATATATTCTCTGGAAGAAATATCATTGGCTATTTTATTAAATGAATTTGGATTGATGTTTTTAGGAGTTCTAGTGGCTTTAGTATTTAACTTTTTTATATTTGATATTGAAAAAGAACTTGTTGATTATCAAAAGCAAACAGACGATTTATTTGACTCTATATTTAAAAACATGGGGCAGTGCTTAGTAAATCAATGTAAGTCAGAAGTTGTAGAAGAGGAACTAGAGGAACTGAATAAGCTCTTATCAAAGGCTAAAAATAGATCCTATAGATATATGAATAGTTTCTACTTTCAAGAAAACAATTATTATGTAGAATATTTTATAATGAGAAAGCAGCAATATTATATTGTGAAATCTATGCAAGATTTTATCAAACTAAATTTCTTAGAAAAGCTAGAAGTTAAACTATTAAAGGATTTTACTGATAGCTTTATAAACAATACAAGAGTATTAAATACTTGTGAATCTCAAATGATATTATTACAAGAAATAAAGTATCATTTTAGTCATATGGCAGAGCTACCATCGACTAAAGAGCAACTTCAAAATAGAATTGCCTTGCATCAATATCTTTATTCTCTAGAAGATTTGGTTTCTGTAAAGATGAGATTTATAAAAAATCATAAGTTGAAATAAAAGTAGAAGAACAGATAATTAAAAAACTAATATTAACTAAATTAATTTTCCTGACAATTAATCCTTTATTGTATACTAAAGAGTATATTTATGTCAATAGAAAATTTGAAGTATTCTTCCATAAGTGATATAATGGTAACAATCAGGGTTCTAACTAGGAATAATAGAATATTATGGATTTATATGTTTAGGCAAAATAAAGGAGATGGTTAAATGGATTTAGTTAATAGGGAAGTTAAGCATGAAATTTTTGGTAAAGGAAATGTCGTTAATTATGATGATTCTTATATAAAGATAAATTTCAAATCAGGGGACAAGAAATTTGTTTTTCCAGATGCCTTCAAAGATTATATTACCTTTGTTGATCAAAAAGCAAATGATCTAGTTGAAAAGAAACTAGAAATAAAAGAAGAAGAAAAAAGACAGGAAGAAATATTACTTGCAGAAGAGAGAGCTTTAGAGCAAGAAAGACTAGATATTATAGAACAAAATAAAAAAATGAGAAATCATAAAATACATCCTTCAATACAATCAGTTTTTTGGACAGATGAGGAAGAGGAAGAAAGTATATTCAATGATTGGCAAGTCTTTACAGGTGAGATCAAAAGTGGAAAAAACAAGGGACAACCAAGAAAACTTGTCAGGATGAATCAAAGAAGTGCATGTCTTATAACTAAAAGAGATGAGGATGTAGAAGAAGAAACACGACAGATAATAGGTTTGTTTATGGCAGAGGAAACTTTTAACGGTAGAGAGTGTGAAGATGGCTATATCAAAGCTCACCAGGATTATAGGATTAAACTTTCAAAAGAGGAAGCAGAAAAAATGCTTTTCTGGAATTATTATAGTGACCAAAATTTTCCTGAAAATACCACTTGGAACTCTGGAAAACAACGTTATTATGACAATATATGGACGGCACAAATATTAAGAGATATAGTTTCTTTAAAAGATGATCCTGAAGAAAAAAAGTATGCAGAGGATTTCTTTGAATATTTTTGTAAAATCAACATGATAGATAAAGAGAAACTACCAGAAGCTGATGGTGCTTTGATAAAAGACTAAAGATCTTTTAAAACAAAATATACTTATAAAAGAAAATCCTTCAAATTATATTTATTTGAAGGTTTTGTTTTTTTATGTATAGAATTAAATAAAAATATATAATCTTATAGTATAATAGAAAGTTAAGTGTTTTAAAAGAAGATAGAATTATTAGGTGGTGTTAAATATGCACAATATAAGTGAAACACAATTATTAAATAGAGTTGTTATAAGTACAACTTATTTTAATGGAATTGATTATTATAAAGAAGGAAAAGTTAAAAGTGTAAAGACTAATTCAACTTATAAGTATTTTGTGGCAAATGTATATGGCAGTCAAATTTATAATGCAGAAGCAAGATTTAACCATGATGGGTATATTGAAAGTACAAAGTGCACCTGTGAAGCCTATAAGGAATATAGTGGAGACTGTAAACATATTATAGCCCTATTAATATATATAAAGAATTATGAAATGGCCAAGGAAAAAACACAGGGAAATTTAAAAAACATTCTTAAGTATTATGAAATGGTAGAAGAGTACAAGGAGGAAGTTAATCTAGAGGTAAATTTCCAATGGACAGACTATGGGTCAAGCATTAATCTTAGAATAGGAATGGATAGATTATATGTAGTGAAAAATATAAGTGACTTTATCTCTTCTATAAACAATGATAAAGTAATAGAGTTTGGTCAACAATTTACTTATGATCCTGAACTATACTGTTTTAATAAAGAAGATTTAAAATTAATTGAATTTATTACTATATTACATGAAAACTACTACATAAATAACAGTAATAGTCATAATAAGATATTTAATAATAAAAACTTGGAATTGACTTCTAAAACATTAGAAAAGTTTTTTGATTTAATGATAAATAGAGAATTTAATATAGATATAAAAAACCAAGAGTTTAAAAACATACTAGTCTTAGAAGATAGTATTGATTTAAAATTCAAGGTGGAAGAAGAAGGTAAGGATCTATCAATAAATCTAATAGATGAAGAAATCTTTGTTGCACTCGTAGAAAACTGTAAATATGTATTTTATAAGGATAACATATATAAGTTACCTATTCATCAATCAGAATTTTTAAGTCCCTTAATAAATGAAATAAAAGACAAGGATATAAAATCAATTAAGGTAGAAGAAGATCTAAAAGAAATTTTTGTATCTGAAATACTTTCAAATATAAAAAAACATACAGAACTTATAATAGATGATAAAGTTAAAAGCTCTATTTATAGTGAAGAACTTGAAGTTCACATTTATTTTGATAGAAAAGAAGAACTGATTCATGGTAAGGTAGAATTTAATTATGGAGAAGTAAAAATAAATCCTTTTTCCTCAAAACAAAAGCAAGATAATCATAGAGAACAAATACTATTAAGAAATATGGAAAAGGAAAGAAAAGTCTTAAATCTACTAGAAAAAGGGGACTTTAGAGTAGAAGATGGAGGATTCTATCTAGAAGATGAAGAGAAAATATTTGATTTTATAGAAAACATTATACCAAAACTTCAAGAATACTCTCATATATACTATACAGATAGATTTAAAGATATAGATTTAATAGAAAGTGATAGTTTCTCAGGATCATTTAAAATAGATAATAATTTAAATATGCTAGAATTTGATTTTGATATAGATGGAATAGATATAAATGAGTTGGGAAAGGTTTTTAAAGCTCTGAAGGAAAAGAAGAAATATTATAAACTTAAAAATGGAGCCTTTTTATCCCTAGATAACAATGAATTAAATGATGTTTTTGAAATGATGGAGTATTTAGATTTAGATTCTGAATCCTTTGAAGACGGTAAATTAGAACTTCCTAAGTATAGAACAATGTATTTAGATAAATTTCTAGATGATAGAAACTTAGATTTTATAAAGAAGAATACTAGATTTAAAAGATTGGTAATGGATATAAAGGAACCAGATGATATAGAATACCCACTACCAAAGGGCTTAAATGCTGATTTACGAGATTATCAAAAGTTTGGTTTCAAATGGATAAAAACACTTGCAAACTATGGCTTTGGAGGTATATTGGCAGATGAAATGGGACTAGGAAAAACAATACAGATGATAGCTTTCCTATTGTCTGAAAAAGAAGAAAAAGGAAAGGCCACAAATCTAATAATTGTTCCAACTTCTCTTGTATATAATTGGGAAGATGAGATAAAAAGATTTGCTCCAGGCTTGACCACTACTATAATAAGTGGTAGCAAGGCCCATAGAACGGAACTTATAAAAACTTGTTCTCAATATGATGTTGTGATTACATCTTACCCTCTTATCAGAAATGATGTGGATGATTATAAGAATATAGATTTTAGATATCTAGTACTAGATGAGGCTCAGCATATAAAAAATAGAGCTTCATTAAATGCAAAATCTGTAAAAAGAATAAAGGCTAAAAATTTCTTTGCCTTGACTGGCACTCCTATGGAGAATTCATTATCAGAATTGTGGTCAATATTTGATTTTTTAATGCCAGGATATTTATTAACTAGCAGGAAATTTACAGATAAATTTGAGAGGCCAATTGTAAGAGATAATGACAGCAAGGCTCTAAAAGAATTAAATAATCATATTAAACCCTTTATACTGAGAAGGCTTAAAAAAGAAGTTCTAAGAGAGCTTCCAGATAAGATTGAACAAAAAATATTAGTGGATATGACAGAAGAGCAAAAGAAATTATATCTAGCCTATTTACAAGCCATAAAGGGTGATCTGGGCGAGGAAATAAATGAAAAAGGATATAATAAGAGTCATATGAAAATCTTAGCAGGACTTACTAGATTGAGACAACTTAGTTGTGACCCCAGTGTATTTTTAGAAGATTATAAAGGCGGTAGTGGAAAGCTAGATTCACTAGATGAAATAGTAGATGAAGCAATCTCTGGTGGGCATAGAATCTTGATATTTTCTCAGTTTACAAGCATGTTAAGTGAAATAAAGGAAAGATTGGGAAAACAAGATATAGATATAATGTATTTAGATGGTAAAACCCCAATGAAAGATAGAGGTAATCTTGTTAAGGACTTTAACAAGGGGAAAGGAGATATATTTTTAATCTCTTTAAAGGCTGGAGGAACAGGCTTGAATTTAACATCAGCTGATATGGTAATACACTTTGACCCTTGGTGGAATCCAGCAGTTGAAGATCAGGCTACAGATAGAGCCCATAGAATAGGACAAGAAAACAAGGTTCAAGTTATAAAACTAATTACTAAGGGAACCATAGAAGAAAAAATATTTAAACTGCAAGAAAAAAAGAAAGAAATGATAGATAAAGTTATAAGAGAAGGTGAAACTCTTATATCTAAATTAAGTGAAGAGGAAATGATGTCATTATTTGACATTTAAAAAAACATTGATATTCAAGTACTTGAATATCAATGTTTTTTTAAAATAATTCTATTAGATCTTTTAAATCTTCAGATAAAACTTTTGCACTAGTAAAATCATTTTCTTTTAAAGCAAAAGCTATTTTATTTTCAAGATTTTTAATTTTTTCTTCAATTTCTAAATAGTCCCTATTAAAATGACTAGCATAGATCATCTTTCTAAATTTCCTCATACTCATCTTTCTAATCTTCTTATCTTCAATTATTAAAACATAATCCATAGAATTGACTATGGAATAATAATCATGGGAAACCATTAGTATTGTTCCCTTGTAGCTGCTAAGGGCCTTTTCTAAAGCTAATTGTGAGTAGCTATCTAAATGGCAAGTAGGTTCATCTAAAAGTAGCATATTAGCATTACTTTTAGAGATTTTAGCTAATTGAAGAAGGTTTTTTTCTCCTCCAGATAGAGAACTTATCTTTTGATCCACTAGTTCTCCTTCTAAACCATAATTTAAGATAGTAGAGAGAATTTCATCGTAACTTTTAAATCCAGCATCAAAAAATTCTTGATTTATAGTCTTAGATTCATTTAACATCTCACCCTGTACCTGGGATAGATAGGCTGTAGTTACATAATCTTTTAATTCTATAGCTGGATCTTTATTTAGGAAGATATCCCTAAGCAAAGTTGTTTTTCCACTGCCATTTGGGCCTATAAGAACCACCTTGTCTCCAGCTTTTATTTCGAAATTAATATCTTCTAGTAAGGATTCATCAAATGAAAGATTGTAGTCTTTAACTTCTAAAGCCAGATCTTCTCTTATTTCAATATCATCTTTAAAACTTATATCTGGTTCATTTATATATACAAAGGGTGCCCTAACTCTACGGGCTTTTAATCTTTCTTGAATCTTAACTCTAGAATTGACATGTTGTCCAATTGATGCTTCTGAATTTTCTGCAGCTCTTTCTCTGAATCTTTGGATTAAAACTTCATTTCTTTTAATTTCTTCACTATCTTCATAGGCTAATTCTTGCAATTCTATTTTCTTTTCAAGTAGTGAAAAATTATAGTCTACATATCTGCCGTTGAACTCATTAAGCATCATATTTTCAAGATGAAGTATTTTATTGAAGCAATGACTCAATAAGTAGCGATTGTGTGTTATGACCAATAAAGTACCCTTATAGGAGTTAATTAAATTTTTAAGAGAATTAAGATTTTCAAAATCTAAGAATACATCTGCTTCATCCATAATAATTAAATGGGGAGAACCCTGCATTACTTTTATTAACTGGATAAGTTTAAATTCTCCACCACTAAGTTCAGATATATCCCTATTCTTAAGAAAAATTAAATTTGCTAGATTTAATTTTTTGTTTATATTGTTTTCAAAATCGTATCCACCTAGAGATTCAAATCTATCAGTAAGTTCTTTCTCTTTCTCTAATAGAGAATCTATATCAGCGGAGTTTTCCATTTGAAGATAAAGTTCAGTTATTTCTTCTTGCAAGGCAATAGATTTTTCACCTATATATTCAAAAACTGTAATTTCTTTTATACTATCTGTTTTATAAAACTGTCTTAGATATCCAATTTTGCAAGCAGGATCTATTTCTAAACTACCATCAAACATATATTTTTCTGGATCTATAATCAGATCAATTAATGTGCTCTTTCCCACTCCACTGCTTCCTATAAATGCACAGTGTTGGCCTTCTTCTAGGGTAAATGTAATATTTTCATATAAAATCTTCTCTGGAAATGAGTAGGATAAATTTTCAACTTTTATCATTTTATCACCTTTCTTTACTTATAATAAACTTTAGGATTATTATAAGGGAGCTTTAATCTCTTATTTGCTATTGACAGTATATCACTTTTTATCTCTAGATAAAAAATATTTATAATATAAATATAAAGAATTCGAACATTTGCAAGTAAAGTGATATAATCAAAGGAGCTACTATTTAAAAAAATTAGATTTATATACTTATATGATCTGTATATTTTATAGAATTTTATTAAGTTGCTTATAAATACAATATATTAGGAGGAGTTATTATGTATATTAAAAATATTATGACAAAAGAAGTTATATCAGTTAAAGAAAGCGATACAGTTCAAAAATGTGCAAATCTATTAATTACTCATAATTTAAGCGGTCTACCAGTTTTAGATGATGACAATAAGGTTAAGGGAATAGTTACAGAAGGAGATCTTATAAGACGTGCCTCAAGAGTAGAAGGACCACCTGCCTTAGAGGTATTGGGAGGTATATTTTATCTTGAAAGCCCAAAACATTTTATGGAAAAACTAGAAAAATCCATGGGAAGCACAGCAGGAGAAATTATGACAAGCTTAGTAGTAACAGTCGGCCCTGATGAGTTAGTAGAAGATGCTGCTAGTTTATTGGTAAAACGAAATATTAAAAGACTACCTGTTGTAGATAAAGAAGGAAAACTTATAGGAATTGTTTCAAGAAAAGATATAATGAACTATTTATTTAATGCAAAGTAAAGTTTATTATTATCTAATATAGGATAAGTTATTAAAGTACTTATTTAATAGTTAGAATTAGAGATGATTTAGCGTGTTAGTTGACTAAATTAAAAAAATGTGCTACAATTGTGAAAATTCAATAATAATTCAATACTCATCTCAATGTAATAGTCTTGTGTTTCTTTACAAAACTATCAATATCAAAACTAATTAAAGAAAATTTGATAGATGAACATGTTAATGAGTCGACTCATTAACATGTTCATCTATCTTATTATTATAAAAAGGAGGAATTTTAGATGAATTATAAAGCTGTCAATGTGTCTCAAGCAAATTTATTTAGGGATCAATTTCCCTATGAAGAAATACCAAAGATAAAATTTAACAATATACAACACAAAATCAATATACCTGAAGATATATGGATTAGTGATACTACCTTTAGAGATGGACAACAATCTATGAGGCCTATGACTGTTGAAGAAATTTCAACCATATATGATTACTTACATAGACTAGATAATGACTCAGGAATTATAAGACAGACAGAATTTTTCATATATAGTGAGAAGGATAGACAAGCTATAAAAAAATGTATGGAAAAAGGATATAAATTCCCTGAAATTACTTCCTGGATAAGAGCTAAGAAAGAAGATCTTGAATATGTAAAAGAATTAAATATAAAAGAAACAGGTATGCTTATGTCAGTTTCAGATTATCATATATTTTATAAACTTGGAATAAATAGAGAAGAGGCCATGGAACAATATCTAAGTGTTGCAGAAGAGGCTCTTAAAAACGGAATAGTCGCTAGATGCCATTTTGAAGATATTACAAGAGCAGATTTCCCAGGATTTGTAATACCTCTAGCTAAAAATTTAATGGAGCTTTCTAAAAAATATAAGAGGCAAGTTAAAATAAGAGCTTGTGATACCTTAGGCTTAGGTATAGCTCATGTAGGAGTTCAACTTCCTAGATCTATTCCTTCTATTATAAATACCCTGAGAGAAGAATGTGGTGTGCCTGCAGAATCTATTGAGTGGCATGGTCACAATGACTACAATGCTGTAGTTGTAAATGCTACTGCATCATGGCTATATGGTGGTTCCTCTGTTAATTCTACCCTATTTGGCCTAGGGGAAAGAACGGGAAATTCACCTCTTGAGTCTATGATATTTGAATATGCACAGATAAAGGGAACTACTAAAAATATGGATCTTAAACTGATCTCAGAAATAGCTGATTACTTTCAAAAAACTCTTTGTTATGATATTCCGAGCAAGACAGCCTTTGTAGGAGAAGAATTTAATGTAACCAGTGCAGGGATACATGCTGATGGATTGCTTAAAAATAAAGAAATTTATAATAGTTTTGATACTGAAAAGATATTAAACAGACCTCCCCTGGTGGCTATAAATTCTTACTCAGGCTTGGCGGGTATAGCTCTATGGATAAATGATTACTATAAACTATCCCCTAAGGATAAACTCGATAAAAATGATAAGAGAATATTGCCAATAAAAGAATGGATAGACAAAGAGTATGAAAATTGTAGAGCTACTAGCATTAAAAATGAAGAATTAATAGCATTGGTAAATAAGTTTATTCCAAGTATTTCTAGTAAAGACAAGTAAAACAAGAAAATATATTTAAATCCTATTGGGGGTATTGTTATGAAGTTAACACTAGCAGAAAAAATAATAAAGGAACATATAGTAAGTGGAGAATTGATAAAAAAAAGTGAAATAGCTTTAAAGATAGACCAAACACTTACCCAAGATTCAACAGGAACTATGGCATATCTTCAACTTGAAGCTATGGGCATAGACCGAGTAAAAACAAAGAAATCCCTAGCATATATTGATCACAATATGCTTCAAGCAGGTCCTGAAAATGCAGATGATCATTTATATATTCAATCTGTAGCAAAAAAATATGGAGTGTATTTTTCTAAGCCAGGAAATGGTATATGTCATCAAGTACATCTTGAAAGATTTGCAGTACCAGGAGATACTCTTTTAGGCTCAGACAGTCATACACCAACTGCTGGAGGAATGGGCATGATAGCTATAGGTGCTGGTGGATTAGATGTTGCAGTAGCTATGGCCGGTGGAGCATACTATATAAATATGCCAGAGATAGTAGGTGTAGAACTTAGGGGCAAACTTAAACCAGGGGTTGCAGCTAAGGACATAATACTTGAAGTTTTAAAGAGATGTAAGGTTAAGGGTGGAGTAGGTAGAATCTTTGAATATTGGGGTGAAGGTGTAAAAGAGCTAACAGTACCTGAGAGAGCAACCATAACAAATATGGGAGCAGAATTAGGTGCTACAACCTCTATATTCCCTTCAGATAAAAGAACACTTGAATTCTTAACTCTTCAGGGCAGAGAAGAGGACTATAAGGAGATAAAGGCTGATGAGGGAGCAGAGTATGCTCAAGATATTCTTATAAAGCTAGATGAGTTAGTTCCTATGGTAGCTTGTCCTCATAGTCCAGATAATGTAGTTGCCATAAGTGAATTAGAGAACTTGAAGGTAAATCAAGTAGCTATTGGTTCTTGTACAAATTCTTCCTATGAAGATTTAATGAAGGTGGCGGAAATTTTAGAAGGTAAAACAATAGCAGAACATGTATCTCTTGTAATCTCACCAGGTTCAAAACAAGTATTAAATATGCTAGCGGATAATGGAGGACTTTCAAAGCTGATTGCATCTGGAGCAAGAATACTTGAATCAGGATGTGGTCCTTGTATTGGTATGGGACAAGCTCCAAATACGGATGGGGTAAGCCTTAGAACTTTTAATAGAAACTTTATGGGAAGATCTGGTACAGTATCAGCTGATGTCTATCTTGTAAGTCCAGAAGTGGCAGCAGTGTCAGCATTAACTGGATATATAACAGATCCAAGAGAAATTACTAAAGATTTAAGCATATCTATGCCAGAAAAGTTTCTAGTAAATGATAATTTAATAATAGAACCTGCTGATAGAGCTGAGGATGTCCAAATAATAAAGGGACCAAATATAAAAGAATTTCCTATTGGAAAAGAACTTTCAAGTGAAATTAAAGGAAAAGTACTTATAAAGCTTGGAGATGATATAACTACAGACCATATAATGCCTTCAAATGCTAAGTTACTTCCTTATAGATCTAATATCCCTTACCTATCAGACTATTGCTTGATACCATGTGATAAAGATTTTCCACAAAGAGCTAAAGCTCATAATGGTGGAATTATAATTGCTGGAGAAAACTATGGACAAGGTTCAAGTAGAGAGCATGCAGCACTTGTACCCCTCTACTTAGGTGTTAAAGCTGTAATAACAAAATCTTTCTCTAGAATTCACAAGCAAAATTTAATTAACAATGGTATTATTCCCTTAGTATTTGAAAATAAAGATGATTATGATAGCATAGGCCTATTAGATGATCTAAAGATAGAAAATATCTTAGAACAAATTGAAAATGATAGAATAATAGTGAAAAATATTACTAAGAACATTGAATATAGATGTGAAATTCACCTAACAGAAAGACAAAGAGAAATATTGAAAATAGGTGGATTGCTAAATTTTATAAAGAAAGAAAACAAAGAAAAATCTATAAAAGAGGTGAACTAGATGGCTCATGATATAGTACTTATACATGGAGATGGTATAGGAAGAGAAGTTATAGCAGCTACTGTAGAAATAATAGAGGCAAGTGGTGTAGATATAAATTGGGATCTTTCAGCTATGGGTGAAGATGCCATAGAAAAATTTGACAATCCACTTCCACAAGAATTGATAGATAAGATAAAGAACAAGAAGATTGCCTTAAAGGGACCTACAGCTACACCTATTGGAGAAGGTTTTAGAAGTGTAAATGTAGCTTTAAGAAAAAAACTAGATCTTTATGCAAATATAAGACCTATAAAATCATTTGAAGGAGTTAAGGGACTTCATAAGGATATAGATCTGGTAATAGTAAGAGAAAACACAGAAGGTCTTTATTCAGGTGTAGAGCATATGGTAGGTGAAGATGCTGCAGAGGCTATAAAGATAATAACTAGAAAAGCCAGTGAAAGAATATGTAGACATGCCTTTGAACTTGCAAGAATTGAAAAGCGAAAAAAAGTTACCCTAGCCCATAAGGCCAATATTATGAAGTTGAGTGATGGATTGTTTTTAAATTGTGGTAGGGAAATAGCTAAAGAATATAGTGATATAGAATTTGAAGATGTAATAATAGATGCTATGTGTATGAAGCTAGTACAAAATCCTCAAGACTATGATATTATAGTTGCACCAAATCTCTATGGGGATATACTTTCAGATGTAGCAGCAGGGCTTATTGGAGGCTTAGGGTTTGCCCCAGGAGCAAATATTGGCCAAGAAATATCAGTGTTTGAACCAGTACATGGGACTGCTCCAGATATTCAAGGAAAAAATATAGCCAATCCTACATCGGCAATTCTCTCAGGTATAATGATGCTAAGACATATTGGAGAAGATGAAGCTGCAAAAAAAGTAGAAGAAGCTTTAAAATTAGCTTTAAAAGATGAAGATAATAAAACTTGTGATCTAGGTGGTAAACTTTCTACCAAAGAATTTACAAATTTAATAATAAAAAACATAAGTTAAGATATAATAAAAAATATTATATATTTCGGAGGTGCAATATGATTACTAATTTTAAAAAAGTTTTGGTT
>CAZBAK010000043.1:0-14375 GCA_964489715.1 uncultured Tissierella sp.
TTCATTTGACAACCGTAGGTTTGAACCATATATTTTTTTTGCTTATATTTAATATCATTAATTGATTTCATTATATCCTCCTAATTTATACTTATATGTCCAATCTATTATATCAAAACTTCCCTATAATGGAAAGATTATACTCCTATTTACCATAAATACCTCTAAATTATAATGTGTATTCTAAGCCATTAAATGCTAATCACCCACCGACAGTATAGTTTATATATTTTTATTTTTTTATAATTTTAAGAATTAAAAAAGAGCCTACTAAGGACTCTTAATAATATTTATTTACTTGTCTAGATTTCTAAATAAATTTAAATACTAATAATTTAAAGATAAATAGCACTTATACTATTTATCTTTAAATGTTTTTTATAATTTATTCTTTATTATTTACTATATCAGAAATTGTAGGTTCATCATCATCTTTTCTATCTTCTATTACTTCTTTATTTTTTTCTACAGTTTCTTCTTCCTTATCTTCTTTTTCATCATTTTCAATTTCTTTCACACTAAGGCTTATTCTTTTTTCTTCTAAGTCTATATCTGTTACCTTAACTTTTACACTATCTCCAATCTTATAAACATCAGAAGGACTTTCTATATGTTCATTAGAGATTTGTGATATATGAAGTAAACCATCTACACCTTCTTTTAATCTTACAAAAGCACCAAACGGTAATATATTAACTACCTTACCTTCTACTATATCTCCTACCTCAACATTCTTCTCAAATTCATCCCAAGGCTTTGGAAGAGTTTGTTTAAGACCTAAAGATATTCTATTCCTATCTTTATTTAGATCTAATATTTTCACTTCTACTTTATCCCCAGGATTTAAGACGCTGGATGGATGCTTTACTCTATTCCATGATATATCAGATATATGAATTAAGCCATCTACTCCACCTATATCTACAAAAGCTCCAAAGTCAGTAAGTCTTTGAACTGTACCTTCTATATTTTCACCTATTACAAGTTTAGACCAAATTTCTTCTCTTAATACATCTAATTCTTCTTTTTCTAATTCTTTTCTACTTAATATAACTCTTCTTTTCTTTTTATCAAAATCAATTATTTTAGCTTTTAGTGTTCTGTCTTTATACTCTTCCATATCTTTAACAAAATGTACAGATATAAGTGATGCAGGCATAAATGCATCTATTCCTTCTACATCTACTATTAATCCACCTTTTACCACTTTTTTAACTTTACCCTCTACTGGTTCTCCATTGTTAAAATATTCTTCAAGTATATCCATGTTCTTAATATTTCCTACTCTTTTATATGACAATACAACATTTCCTTCACCATCATCTGCTCTAAGGATATAAACATCTATTTCATCGCCTTCTTTAAATAGATCCTTAGGGTTTACATCTTGATCATTTGATAACTCGTTTTTACTAATTATTCCATCGGATTTATAGTTTATGTTTACCATCACCTCATTGGAAGTTACAAAAATTACTTCACCAGTTACTATTTCTCCTTTGTGAATATTAGTAAAAGAATTTTCAATTGCTTCCATCATTTCATTATCATTAAAATTATCCATTGTATAAACAGCCTCCTCAATTATCCAATCAGGTGTCGAAGCACCTGCTGTTATTCCTATTGTATTAAATTTTGATACATCTTGTAAAGATAAATCCTTAATTGTTTCTACATGAAACACATTTTTGCAATATTTTTCACTTATTTCTTTAAGTTTCAAAGTATTAGAACTTTTATATCCACCTAATACTATCATAGCATCAACTTCTTTTGATAATTCAGATGTAGCTTCTTGTCTATTTTTAGTAGCTGAACATATAGTATTAAATATTTCTACTATTTGTCCTTTCTTTTTAATTTCTTCAGTTAATACTGAAAACTTTTCTAAAGTATTGGTGGTTTGCGATACTACACAAATTTTATCTAATTCAGGCATTTTTATTACATCTTCTATATTATCTATTATAAAAGCTAAATTAGAACACCATCCATTTATTCCTATTACTTCAGGATGATCTTTATTTCCTATTATAACTATATTATACCCTTTTTTCATATACTCATCTACTCTTTTATGAACTGATTTTACATAAGGGCAAGTTCCATCTATTATTTCAGCATTTATTTGATTAAATTTTTCAATTTCTGCTTTAGTTACTCCATGTGATCTTATAATAACTCTTGAATTTATATCAGCATCTTTACTATTATAAATTGTTTTTATGCCTCTTGATTCTAATTCCTCAACTACTTGTGGATTATGGATTAAAGGACCATAAGAATATAAAGAATTATTAGAATCATTTAATTCTACTTCAGCTTTATCTATAGCTCTTTTAACTCCAAAACAAAACCCTGAATGTTCCGCTATTCTAATAATCAATTATTTACCTCCTCTTTATCCTTTAAATTATAAATTTCCGTCAAAATATATTTACTCTTCTCACTATACTCTTCATTGGTTGGTTTGCCTTCAATGTCTCTATATAGATATAGCGGTTCACCTATATAGATTTTAACCTTGCTAAATAATTTATAATTGCTTTCGATATATACTGGTAATACTGGCGACTTAGATCTAATAGCTAAAAGTGATACCCCTGCCTTAGCATTATTTAAATCTAGTTTATTCACTCTTGTTCCTTCAGGGAAAATACCTAAAACCCTATCTTCTTTTAATATCTTTAAAGATTTTTTTACAGCACTTATATCCACTTCATTTCTACTAACTGGAAAAGCTCCTAATCTTCGAACAATAAAGCTTAGTATTTTATTATTAAATATCTCTTTTTTAGCCATCCATGAAATCCTTCTAGGAAATAAAATAGATATAATTATAGGATCAAAATTACTTTTATGATTTGAGCATAAAAGTAAACTACCTTCTAAAGGTATATTTTCTCTTCCACTAACTTTAAACCTAAATATAAAACTAAATATAACATATACAATATTCGTTACTATATCATAAAACATTTTCTTAGCTCCCTTTTACAGAAGATACGATAATATTTATTACTTCTTCTATTGTTTTATTTGTAGTATCTATAAGCTTTGCATCTTCAGCCATTATTAAAGGATCTGTTTCTCTATTACTATCTATTTTATCTCTATCCCTTATTTCATTTTTTATTTTTTCAAGACTTATTGTTTTAACTTCTTTTTTCTTTAATTCATCAAAACGTCTCCTAGCTCTCTCTTCAATCGTAGCCGTTAAAAAGAATTTATATTTAGAATCCATTAGTACAACAGTTCCTATATCTCTTCCATCCATAATTATATTTTTAGATTTGGCCATATTTTGTTGCAATTCTACCATCTTTCGTCTTACTTCTGGTATAATTGCAATATATGAAACATTTTGACTTACTTTGTTTAATCTTATTTCATCGTTAACAATCTTATTATCTAAATAAATATTACCATCTTTAAAATCGATATCAGTAATTTTCAGTAAGTCTATAACCTTATCCTTATTCTTAGGATCTATATCGTTTTTTATAACTTTCCAAGTTAGGGCTCTATACATTGCCCCTGTATCTATATATTCAATATCTAATATTTTAGATACTCTTTTAGCTATTGTACTTTTACCCGAACTAGCTGGTCCATCTATTGCTATAGAATAAAAACCATTTTGCATAAAACTCCTCCTAAATATATAAAATATAAATTTAATAGAATAATAATATTATCTATTAAAGCCTAATACTTATTCTATTAATCATTATACCACTTAATTATATATTAAATACAATTACTATACAAGGATATTAGGCTTTTATATAAGTTTTAGATTTTAAACACTACTTCCTGCCAAAAAACCTGTTGAAAATGCAATTTGTAAATTAAATCCACCTGTTAAAGCATCTACATCTATTATTTCACCTGAAAAGAAAAGATCATCAACCAGTAAGGACTCCATAGTTGAAGGATTAATTTCCTTTACATCTACTCCTCCACTGGTAATTATAGCTTCTTCTATAGGCCTTAATGATTTAAATCTTAAATTCATAGCTTTAATAGCACTTACTAGATTTAATCTCTCACTTTTGGTTATTTGATGGACTATTTTTTCAGAATCAATTTTTGAGTTTTTTATAATTAGAGGTATAATTTTTTGTGGAAGCAAATCATTTAAAGCATTTTTAAATTGCTTGTTATTATACTTTTTGAAATCCTTTATAATTCTTTCATCTAAACTAGATTCATCTAATGCTGGTTTAAAGTCAATTTCAAAATATATATTATCAAAATTATATTTATTTAGATAGGAACTAGTTGTAAGAACTATAGGTCCTGATATTCCATAATGGGTAAAGATCATTTCTCCAAATTGACTATATATTTCTCTGCCATTGTGAAGAGTCTTTAAATTTACATTTTTTAATGACAAACCTTGGAGATCTTTAATAAATGCTTCGTCTATAACAATAGGTAGTAAGGCCCCTTTTAAATCAATTATATTATGGGAAAATTTTTCAGAAAATTTAAATCCATCTCCATCAGATCCAGTTAAAGGATAACTTACTCCTCCCGTAGCCAATATTATTTTATCGAACTTTAATGTCTCTTTGTCTGTTTTTAATTCAAATTTTCCATTATTCTTTATAATTTTATTTACCTTAGTATTTAATAGTATATTTACATTGTTTTCATCTATAAATTTATTTAAAGCTTTTATAACATCGCTTGATTTATTACTAATTGGAAATACCCTATTACCACGTTCTACCTTTGTTTCTAGTCCATAGCTATTCAGCATATCTAGCAAATTCTCATTTGTAAAAGAATATAAAGCACTATATAGAAAATTTTTATTTGTAGCTATAAAATCGAAAAATTCTTCTATAGCTATGGCATTGGTTATATTACATCTGCCTTTGCCTGTAATGAAAAGTTTTTTTCCTATTTTTTTGTTCTTTTCAATTAAATAAACATCTTTTCCTCTAGAAGCTGCAGTTCCAGCAGCTATAATTCCAGATGGTCCAGCTCCTATAACTCCTATTTTTTCTTTCATAATAGCTCCTTTTTAATTTTTTTATCATTTATGATAAGATTTTATAAGATACAATACTGCTTATAAGTCTCCTTGGTTATATATATTATATTTTTCCCATATTTTTTCTAATTCACCAAAATAATCACTTAAATATTGCTTTTTCTCTATACCAAGTGCTATTATAAGGGCGTTTATAAGGCTCATAGGAGCAACAAGAGAATCAACGAAGGATAACATATCACTTGTAGCTATCAAAGCTATGTCAGCTTTTTGTGCAGCTGGAGAGATCATGCTATCAGTGATAGTTATTATAGGTGTTTGTTTTATTTTTGAATAGTCTAATACTTCTACAATCCTTTGAGAGTATCTAGGATAAGTAATTACTATGATTACATCTTTGGAAGAGATTTTTAATAATTGTTCAAATATATCATTTGGACCAACACTCACTAATTTAACATTTTCAAATAAAAAGTTAAAGTAAAAACTCAAATACCCTGCAAGAAAATTTGAACTTCTAAGACCAATAATATATATATTCCTTGCTTGAAGTATAATCTCTATAGCTCTATTAAAAGAAGATATATCTATATCATTTATAATTTTTTTAATATTCTCCATATCAGTTTCCATTATAGAAGAGATAATGCTTCTTTTGTCACCATAATCACTTTTAGCTAAGTTGAGTCTTTGTACAGTAGTAAGTTTTGATTTTATAAATTCTTGTAATTCTTCCTGTAGTTCTCTATATCCTTCATATCCTAATCTTAAAGCAAATCTAACTACTGTAGATTCACTTACTCCACTAGCCTTACCTAAAGCAGCAGCTGTCAAAAAAGCAGCTTTAGCATATTCATTTATTATAAATGTAGCTATTAATTTATGGCTTTTACTGAGTTCCGAATATTTACTTTTAATAAGTTTCATAATATCAGGATATTCTTCCGTCATAATAGAACCCCCAATTCACGTATCTATTTAATCAATTTATGGCTTAGGAATTTTAATCTTTAGCTTTCTCTATAATATATAATATAGGTGGATTATTTTTTTGATTTAAAAAACCGTTCTTCAATACATTAAAATTCTTTTGATTTAAATCTCTTAAGAGGTTTTCTATTTCTAGATTTTCATCTAAGCCACCTTCATGTCCAACATATGAATTTATTAATAATAATCCATTATTATTTAATAGATCTAAAGAATGTTTTATACTTTTTACTGTGGAGTCTACCTTTGTAATTATATTTTTATCACCATTTGGTAGATAACCCAAGTTATATATGATAAAGTCTAATTTTTCAAAAATATATTTATTTATATTTTCATGACTATCTTCTATTAACTTAACTCTATCTAATAAATTATTTCTTTTTAAAACTTTCTCAGTATTATTTATAGCTATTTTTTGTATATCAAATCCATATACCTTTCCTTGACTGCCAACTTTATCAGCCATTATAATTGTATCATTCCCATTGCCTACAGTTGCATCTAATGCAATTTGTCCTTCCTTTAAATATTGTTCTATATATTTTTTAGATATAGTCACAGTATTATTTAGAATTTTATATCTCATCTTTCCTCCTATAGGGATAATATATATTCCATTTCTTGCTCGTCTAAATATCTCCATTCCCCAAATTGTAACCCACCTAATTGTATTTCTCCAATTGATACTCTTTTAAGTTTCTTAACTGGGTGGTTTATAGCATCACACATTTTCCTTATCTGTCTATTTCTGCCTTCATTTATCTCTATTTCTAATATAGATTCTGTTTCATAATTTTTTACTATCTTTATACTAGCAGGTGCAGTTTTCTGGCCATCTATCATCAGGCCCTTTCTAAAGTTTGTTAACTCAAGTTTATTAGGTGTGCCCTCTACTATTGCTATATATTTTTTCACAACCTCATTACTAGGATGAGTTATCTTATTAGTTATATTTCCATCATTAGTTAACAAAATCAGACCACTGGTATCCATGTCTAGTCTACCTACTGGATAAATTCTTTCTTCTATTTCCTCTACAAGATCCATTATTATTTTTCTATCTTTTTCATCATCCACAGTAGTTACATATCCTAATGGCTTATTCATCATAATATATATCTTCTTTTCTTCAAGTTTAATCCTTTTTTCATTTACCTTTACTACATCTACCTTAGGGTCAACACTTATCCCCTGTTCAGTGACTATTTTTCCGTTTACCTTCACCAGTCCTTCTTCTATCATCTTTTCAGATTTCCTTCTTGATGCTACTCCACTTTTTGCCATGTATTTTTGAAGCCTCATTATATTCTCCTCTCATTATTGCTAATTTTATGCTTGTTATTTTATTATTAGACACTTTATATATACCCTTTATAAGCATATTTATAGTCTCTATAGCTAATCCTCAAGCTTAGTATCTATTATCTCTTCTAAGTTTTGTATTTCAGGAAGTTCTTCAATACTCTGCAACCCAAAAGCTCTTAAAAACTCATTTGTAGTTCCATATATAATTGGTCTACCTGTTCTTTCTAGTCTTCCCAATTCTTTTATAAGATTTCTTTTTAAAAGCGTATCTAAAGATCTATCAGATTTAACTCCTCTAATGTATTCAATATCTGATTTTATTACAGGTTGTTTATAGGCTATTATAGAAAGTGTTTCTAGAGCTGCAGTAGAGAGATTTTTTCTATCATTTACAGGATTTAACTTCTTTATCCATTCAAAATGTTCTATTCTAGTGGATAATTGATATGACTTATTGATTTTTATTATTTTTATACCCCTCCTATTATAATCGAATTCATCCATCATATCTTTAATAATAAAAGTTAATTCTCTTTCAGAAACATTAACTATTTTTGAAATATCTTTTATATGTAATGGATCACCCCATGTAAATAGTAAGGATTCTATTATTGATTTTATTTCTCTAATATCCATTTTTAAATCCCCTCTACAGATAAACTTTCTATTATTAATTCTGAAAAAATATAGTTTTGCTTTACTATTATAGTCTTACTTTTAATCAATTCTAATACAGATAAAAAATATGCTATAATCTCATTTTTTTTAGAATTTTTTTCTAATAAGTCTTCGAAATTGAATCTTTCTTCCCTTTTAAGTTTATTTAAAATATTATCAATACATTCTGATATTGTATATTCTTCTTTTTCTATTTTTTCTATCTCGATATTATCTTGGCTTAATCCTCTTTTAAGCAATATATTATTCAAAGACTTTACCAATAAATCCAAATTAAAACTATCAAAATCAATACTTTGATCCTCATAAAAAGATAGATCTTCTTGTGGTTTATAATATGTCTTTGATTTTAAGATCTCTCTTTCCTTTAACTTGTCAGAAGCTTCTTTTATCTTTTTATATTCTAATATTTGTTTAACAAGTTCCTCTCTAGGATCCAATTCAAACTCTTCTCCCTCAAGAATTATCTTTTCTTTAGGTAAAAGCATTTTAGACTTTATTTCTAACAATGTTGAAGCCATAACTAAAAAGTCACTTGCTATTTCTAGATCTAATTTTTCCAATTTATAGATATATTCCATGTATTGTGTAGTTATATCATAAATAGGTATATCATATATATCTATTTTAGTTTTACTAATTAGATTTAACAATAGATCCAATGGTCCTTCAAACAATTCAAGTGTAATATTATAGTCCATATTTATCACCTATCTATTTTTTATATTAAAAGATTGAATATTTTCCTATAAAAGAGTTTATTTTTAAATCAAGCTATAATCTACTTAAACTTCTATACTTCATTAAATATTATGATCTCGATTTATATATAAATCGAGATCATAATATTTAATGAAGAGAAACTAGAATCTATATATAAATTCTAGTTTTGATTTACTTATAAACTATATACTTTAATAAACTTCATCGATTATTAATTTTTGAGCTTCTTTGTTCTTTTCACCTATTATATATATATCTAGAAGATCCTTTTCCACTTGTTTTCCTTTTTCCATATTATTCGTATGAATATAAACCAAAGTTTCTCCCTTTTCAACAAAGTCATCAATCTTTTTATTTAAAATAAGCCCTGCTGATAAATCTATTACACTATCTAAAGTTTCCCTGCCTGCTCCTAATTGCAATGCACACTTTCCTATTTCTTCTGCATTTATTTTATTTACATAACCTTCTTTGTCAGACTTTACTTCAATAATATATTCAGTTCGTGGAAATAAATCTGTATTCTTTATTTCTTCAATATCACCATATTGTGTTTCTACTAACTCTATAAATTTCTCATAAGCTTTACCTGATTTTATAACTTCTATTAACATTTCTTTTCCTTTTGCTTCAGTATCAACTTTCTTAGCTAAAAGTAATAACTTTGAACCTAATGATAGACATAGGTCATATAAATCCTTAGGACCATTTCCCTTTAAGGTATGGATAGCTTCTATTACTTCTAGGTTATTTCCTATTGCATTTCCCAATGGCTGATCCATATTTGTAACCACTGCTATAGTCTCTCTACCATAGTTCTTACCTATATTGACCATAGTTCTAGCTAAATCTTTAGCCTCATCTAAATTTTTCATAAATGCCCCACTACCAACTTTTACATCTAAAATAATACCATCTGACTTTATAGCTAATTTTTTACTCATAATACTACCAGCTATCAATGAAATATTATCTACAGTAGCAGTTACATCTCTTAAGGCATAAAGCTTTTTATCTGCTGGGGTTATATTTGAGGTTTGACTGCAAATTGATATATTTATTTCATTAGTATTTTTTATAAATTCTTCTCTAGGTATATCTACTTTAAATCCTCTTATAGCTTCTAGTTTATCTAAAGTTCCACCAGTGTGACCCAAACCTCTACCTGACATCTTAACAAATGGCACATCACATGCAGCTATCATAGGTCCTAGGATTAAAGTAACACTATCTCCTACCCCACCAGTTGAATGTTTATCTACTTTTATACCTTTTATACTAGATAGATCAACAGTTTCTCCTGATTCAACCATAGCTTTTGTAAGAAACAATGTTTCCCTATCATCCATTTTATTTAAAAATATTGCCATAAGTAGTGATGAAATTTGGTAGTCAGGTATTTCATCATTGGTATATCCTTCTATAAAATAGTTTATTTCTTCTTCTGATAAAGTAAAGCCATCTCGCTTTTTTTTGATAATATCATATATTCTCATTTTCGATCTACCTCTCTCATTATTAGAAGCAATATTTATAAGATAAATATCACCCTCAATATTTTTTATCTTTCATCAATAAATTTTTTAGCTATAAATATACCTATTATGGTCTTACTATCCATTATTTCCCCTAATCTTACCATCTTTACTAATTCTTCAATTGGAATTTCTACTACCTCTAGGAATTCACCAGGCTCTGATTCATAATCACCTTTTACTAATTCTTCAGCTAGAAAAAGATGTATTTTTTCATTACAATATCCAGCAGAAGTATAAAACTCAGATAAATATGTCAATTTTTTAGGATCCATTTTGATTTCTTCTCTTAATTCTCTAATAGCCGTTTCTCTGGGTTCTTCATTTAATTCTAATTTCCCTGCAGGAATCTCAAGCAAAAAACTCTCTACAGCTTTTCTATATTGTCTTACCAGTATCATAGAATCATCTGGAGTAATACATATCATAGCAACAGCTCCAGCATGCTCAACAATTTCCCTTTTAGAATATTTCTTATCTGGCATTTCTACTGTATCTACTCTTAAATTTACAATTTTTCCTTCGTAGATCTTATCAGATTTCATTGTTTTTTCTTCATACAACATTAATTAAGTACCTCCAAGAATTATTTAATACTTGTTACATAAATGCTATCCCTACTATTATATCATATATGAAAAAAATATAAACTTTAATTAAAGTTTATATTTTGACAAAATAAAGTTACATAATTTTATTTTTTGTTTTTTTTAATCTCTCTAGTCATTTCTATCATTTCTTGAGCATGTCTTAAGGTAGTATCCGTTACATCTACTCCTCCTAGGAGTCTTCCTAATTCCATAACTCTTTCATCTTCTGATAGCTTAACTATATTTGTGTTTATTTTACCATCTTCACCCATGTTTTTGCTTATAACATAATGACTATCTGCTAATGCAGCTATTTGTGGAAGATGAGATACTGATATTACTTGTCTTTTCTTAGAAATATCATATATTTTTTCACCAACTACTTGAGCTGTTCTTCCACTTATTCCAGTATCTATTTCATCGAAAATAAGAGTATTTATTCCATCCTTGCTTGCCAATATACTTTTAAATCCAAGCATAATTCTAGACATTTCTCCGCCAGAAACTATTTTATTCATTGATTTTAAATTTTCCCCTACATTAGTCGATATTAAAAATTCAATATCATCATATCCATCTTCTGAAAAATGATTACTTTGGGAGAAATTAACTTTAAAGGTTATATTGTCCATATTTAAATCCTTTAATTCACAAGATATATTTTTTTCTAAATCCTTAGATATTTTTTTCCTTTTATTACTAAGTTTTAAAGATAAAACTCCTAGCTCTTTTTCATGTTCTTTTATTATATCTGTATATCTTTTAATTTCTTTTTCATAATTTAAAAGCTTATCTAAAGAGTCTTCAATAATATCCCTATAAATCAGTATTTCTTTTAAAGTATTACCATATTTCTTTTTTAATTTGTTTATATTATCTATCTTTTCGTTTAAAAAAAATATTTTTTCTTCATCTATCTCCATTCTAGCAGAGTAATGATTTAGCTCATTATTTATATCTCTAAGTTCAAAATTTATATTTTCAAATCTTTCAAATACTTCTTTTAAAGACAGATCATAATCTACTATTCCTCTTAAAATAGATACATTCTTTTCTACAGAATCTATTATGGATATTCTTTCATAGTCTAGACTACTTAAATTTCCCAGTATCTCTTCTATAGCTACTTTTATTTCTTTAATATTCGATAGTTTCTTAAACTCATTTTCAATAAGTTCTTCATCTTCAATTTCTAAATTGGCATCTTCAATTTCATTTAATTGGTATTTTAATAGATCAATCTCTCTTTCCCTTTGACTTGAGTCTAGACTCATTTTTGATAATTCCTTTTTATATCTTTTATACGCTCCATATGTTTTTTTAATATTATCTTTTAATAACTTAAATTTCTCATCTCCAAAAGAATCTATTAATAATTTATGATTATGTATATTTAATAAGGATTGATGTTCATGTTGAGCAAAGATATCAACTAGGTTAGAGGTGATTTCATTTAATATTGAAAGAGTTACTGTCCTACCATTTATTCTAGACATACTAGGATAATTGATAGAAAACTCTCTAGATATAATCAGTAAACCATTTTCTTCTATATCAATTGAATATTTATCTAGTAAGTTTTTAATCTTTTTTATGTTTTCTACAAAAAATACAGCTTGAAGATATGATTTTTCTTCACCGGTTCTTATAAGCTCCTTAGTTCCTCTGCCACCTAGAATAATACCTAAGGCTTCTATTATTATAGATTTTCCTGAGCCTGTTTCTCCAGTTAATAAATTTAGTCCACTAGTAAATTGTACTCTTAACTCTTTTATTATTGCAAAATTTTTAATGTTTAATTCTACTAGCATTTTATCTCCTCCAAAACAATATTAATTTAGATATTTATGAGCATTGTCTAGGATTTTGTTTAAATTAGAATCATCTATATTCTTTTTCAATCCACTTTTCTTTAAGTAGATTAAAAATTCAATGTTTCCTTTGGATCCTATTATAGGTGAAAAACTTAGGCCATTTACTTCTAAACCTAAATCTGACGAAAGCTTTAATATAGATTTTAATACATCCAAGTGTAGTTTTTTATTTTTTACAATTCCCTTTCTCCCTATGTTTTCTCTACCAACCTCAAACTGAGGTTTAATCAAAGCAATAATTTCACCATTGTTTTTCAATAATTCTTTTGCAATTGGCAATACTATTTTTAGAGATATGAAGGATACATCTATAGTGATAAAATCTACCGCTTCACAAAAATCTTCTTTTCTTGTATCTCTTATATTAGTTTCTTCCATGACTTTTACACGATGGTCATTTTTTAACTCATCAACCAATTGATCCTTTCCTACATCAATTGCATAGACTTTTTTTACTCCTTCTTTTAACATACACTCAGTAAATCCTCCCGTAGAAGATCCTATATCTATAGCAATCTTATTATTTAACTCTATTTCAAATTCATCTATAGCTTTTTTAAGCTTTAATCCTGCTCTGCTAACATATGTAAGAGGATTACTTCTTATATCTATAGAAGATGACTCTTGAAACATTTGTGAAGCTTTCATGACCTCTTTATCATCTATATATACTAAGCCTTCTAAGATCACTTTTTTAGCTCTTTCTCTAGACTTTATAAGGCCTTTTTCCACTAATAAAACATCTGCTCTTTTTTTCATCTTTATTTCACCTTTGATTTATTTGAAGTTTTTTTGCTTTGTTTTTTCTTGTTTTTAGAAAAAAACTTTATATTAAATATTTTTTCGATTATATTTATAAATTTAGCCATACTATATGTTATTTTTTCATAGTGAAGCAAGGCTATGGATTTACCCAAAGCTTTTCCTCCTACTGTAATAGCAGCTATAGCTGAGGTCATAAGAATAGTTATTATTGTTGTACTACCTATATTATAATTATTTATAATTCTTATAACAAGGGTTGTACCTATACCACCAGAAATTATGCCACTTATATCTCCTACTACATCATTGCAAAAGTTAGATACTACTCCAGCATTCTTTATAAGTCTTATAGCTACTCTAGCTTCATCTATCTTTTTAGCTGCCATTGAATGAAAAGGTTTCTCTTCTGCTCTGGTAACAGCTATACCAAAAGCATCAAATATAATCCCTATGATTATAATTAAAAGCAATATAATAAAAGATATTGATGTTTTTAATTTATTGATAGAATTAGATGTAATAATACTAAATATAATAGCTAAAACAAATGTACCTACACTTATTGTAAATACCCATTTAATATTATATTTATAAAACAAATTATCTTTATTATTATTTGACATTTATAGATCTAAACCTCCATATAAGTAAAAAGCTGATAGCCAATGCTATCAGCACAAAAGTGGTAATAAATTAAGTAAATTTTACGGCTTAGGTCCAGCAGGATTTCCCTAATAAAAACTGTATGTCACCATCACAGCGGTTTCCCTTTAATTCTATTACTAAAGTGTTACCATCTTTAAAACTGGATCGCCACTTAGTCCGCACTTTAATCCTTAATTCACTTTTATTAAACAGCCTAGGAGTTTTCCTCAACAGCCATTCTATTCCTTAGCCTCTTTTGCAA
>CAZBAK010000044.1:0-14073 GCA_964489715.1 uncultured Tissierella sp.
GATAGATTATTTGAAAAGGCATCTATATATGAGTTGTCAGACTTAAAAAACTTTAGAAGAATACAAAGAAGGCAAAATATCAGAGTAAGTTTTACAAAGGAGCTACTCTATACAGATGATGAAAAAATAATCAATAGTAAGATCTTAGATAAGGATATAGAGGAAGCCTTAGAAAGCATAGAAGATAGCTTTAAGGAAGGTCTAATGCTGGATTTAAGTGCTGGTGGCCTGAAGCTTTCAATTAGGAAGAACTATGAAGTAGGTCAAAAGCTCCTATTTTTAATGGAGTTTAAAGGCGAAAAGATGTTATTAAAGGGGAGAATAGTACATAAGGAATTAAACCTTGTTCCAAAAAACACTGTATACCTCTATGGTATAAAGTTTATAGGCATAAGAGAAAATCAAAAGGAAAAGATTATTAAACATTTATTTGTAATTATGCGGAAAAATAGGATCAAATAAAATGAGGGATTTAATGCTGTATAAAGAACAGAGAAAAGAAGAAGATATGGAAGAGTTAATAATAAAATATATTCCCCTAGTAAAGAGAATAGTAGCGAAGATAGACACTAGAAATAGGGAGTATGATGAGGATGATCTATTTAGTATAGGAATCATAGGACTTATTGATGCCCTTAAAAAATATGATGATAAAAAGGGAACTACCTTTGAAACCTATGCCCATATAAGGGTTAGGGGAGCTATAATAGATGAACTTAGAAAGCTTGGTAAGGTATCTAGAAATAGAATAGACAAGTTAAATGCCTATTACAGGGAAAAGGAAAATCTTGAAATAGAACTTATGAGAACACCTACTGAGGCTGAGATATCGGAAGCTATGGAGATAGATAAAAAGGAATTATTTGAAATACATGAAACTGTAAATGACCTATCCCATATATCTCTAGAGAGTGTATTGTTTTCCAATGAAGATGGAGATTTTGGAATTATAGACGTCTTAGAAGATAAGAGTGCAATCTCACCTCAGGATGAATTGATGAAGGATGAACAGACAGATCTCCTGACTCAGGCTATAGAGAGCTTAGATGAAAGAGAAAAGATAATACTAAATCTCTACTATGTAGAAGAACTTACCCTAAAGGAAATAGGACATATACTAGATATATCTATTCCCAGGGTTTCCCAGATCAATAGCAAGATACTTTTACAGCTAAGAGAAAACATTGAAAGGTTAGGAGAAAGATAATGTTTTATATACTTATGCTAGTGGGCATCATTCTTATAGCCTCTGGAGTATTTTTAGAAAAGAGATTTTCAAGTTCGGTTAAGAGTATACTAAGGGATAGGGCTAAGGAAAATAAAAAAGCTGAAGCTCCTAGTAGGGACATGGAAGTTATGCTCTTGGAAAAGAGGTTGGAAAAGCTGGAAGAAATGCTCTTTAACAAGTTGTTTCAAGAAGAAAAAACCAAGCAGACAGATGATTTAGGGGGCTTGGAACTTCCAGTGGAAGGGAGAATAGATGAGGAAGAAAAGATAAGGGCAGACTATTTACAGCAATATAGGCTTATAAAAAAGTATGAAGAAGAAAATAAGAGCCTAGATGAAATAGCAAGGCTCTTAGAGATGAACAAGGGGGAGGTAATCCTATTAAAAAGTTTATACAAAAATTTATAAGGGAAAAATTTTATGTATTTATACCTCTTGGTATTGGAATAATTATAAGTGCAATTATTATGAATATAAGCTATCAAGCTAAGATAAATCTAAATGTAGAGAAAAAGGCAAGAGAACTTGGAATGATATATCCCTATGAATTAAAGGTCATGGATGAAGAAGGAGATAAAAAAGATGATTAGAACTATACACACAGTAAATAGAAGTATGAATGTTTTGCAAAAGAGACAGGAAAACACCAGTGGTAACATAGCTAACTCTAATACTTCAGGCTATAAGTTTAAGTCTATAATGCAGAGTACTTTAGAGCCTCATGAAATGATCAACTATTCTGGAGGAATAAATAGGGATAAGAGACAGGTCCTGGGAGAGTTTATATTTGGAAATCAAGTAGATGAATCCATTACAAATACCTCCAATGGAACTCCCTATGAAACAGGTAACTTTACAGATTTTTCCATACAGGGAGAAGGACTCTTTACCCTGCAACTGGCTAATGGAGAAAGAGGATACACTAGAAATGGTAATTTTACAATAAGTGAAGATGGAAGCCTAGTTACCCAGTCGGGAGATATAGTTCTTGGCATAGGAGCGGATAATACAGGACCCATACTACCAATATTTATAAATCCTGAAACTAAATTAGACCACACAGGGGCCTTTGTAGATTATGGTGCCAGACTTTTGATAACTGATCCAAATAGTTTAAATGATTTGAGAGATAGAGGAGACACTGTATTTACAGCCACAGGAAATGGCACTCCTTTAGATGGAGCCAATGTAATGCAGAATTATTTAGAATCATCAAATGTAGACTTTACAAAAGAGATAATAGATATGATCCAAGTTTCAAGAGAATTTGAATCCAATCAAAAGATGATTCAAGCAGCTGATGAGACCTTGTCAAAGGCTGTTAATGAAATAGGCAGACTATAGGGGGTAGACATAGATGTATAATGTTTTAAGCGTAAACAAAAGTGGTATGAAGGCCAATCAAAGAAAGATGGATGGAGTAGCCCATGACCTGGCCAATGTAAATACCCATGGCTACAAGAGAAAGGAAATAAACTTTGAGGAGTTAAGATTTAGAGAGGTTGAGGGAGATGTACTAAAGTCCCAAAGAGCTGAAGATCTTGGCTTAAATATGGGAACAAGGTCTGGTCAAACAAAGACAACTTTTAATCAGGGCTCCATAACTCCTAGTAGCGAAAAATTCAATATGGCTATTACAGGTGAAGGCTTCTTTGGTGTAAGAGATGAGAATGGGAATCTTATGTTAACTAGAAATGGTAATTTTCATCAGGACAATGATGGTAGAGTTTCAGATGAATTTGGCTATCCTCTAGAGATGGAGACCTACCTGCCTTTTGGAGATTGGACTGGAGAAATAAGCATATCTAAGACAGGGGAAATAGCCAGTGTTGGAGAGGGCCAGCCCAGAATTCTAGGAAGAGTTATCCTATATAAGGTGGACAATCCTCACGAGCTTATTTCCCTAGGAGAAGGGCACTATGTAGGATACGATAATGCTAGACTTAGAAATTCCATAGATGATGAAGGTTTTGGAGATATAAATCAGTTCTTCTTAGAGGAATCAAATGTAGAGATGACTAAGAGCATGGTGGACATGATAACAACTCAAAGAGCTTATTCTATGAATGCCAAGGCTCTACAGACTACAGATGAAATAATGACTCTGATAAATAACATTAAGAGATAAGATCTAGAAGAGGTTTTTTAGATAGGATTAAGCTGCCTATCTAAAAGATCTCTTTTGATATATAAATTGTTAAAAAAGCTATAGCAAATAAAAATTGGAGGAAGATATATGTTAGAATCAAAATTTATTAAAAGAGAAAGACATCTTATAGGGGATATACCTGTTTTAAGACTCATACCAAGGGATACAGAGGAGCCCTTTAAGACTATAGTATTTTACCATGGATGGTCTTCTTCAAAAGAAGTTCAGCTTATGAGAGGAATGATCTTGGCAAGCTTTGGCTATCAGGTTATACTTCCAGATTCAGTTAATCATGGAGAAAGAGGTATAGTAGACTATGAAGATCCAGAAAGTGTTGTAGGGTATTTTTGGCCTACAATTTTAAAGAATATGGAAGAGTATGAAAAGATAAGAGATCATATAGTAGAGAACTTTTCTGGGGATAGGGATAGACTGGCAGTAATGGGCAACTCCATGGGAGGCTTTACAGCATCAGGCATATTTACCTACAATCCTGAAGTAAGGTCACTTACAATGTTAAATGGATCTGGTAATTGGACAGGTGCAAACTTTATTTTCAAAGAATTAGTTCCAGGAGAACTTCCTGACTGGTTAAAGGAAGAGGAAAAAAAGATAGGCCTTATAGATCCAATGAATCATTTGGAAAAGATAAAAGACAGACCTCTCTTAATCCTTCACGGCTCAGCAGACAGCGTAGTAGATATAAGCAGCCAAAGGGAATTCTATGGAAAAGCACAAGACCTTTATAGTGATAAGAGTAGGATTGACATGATAGAGTACAAAAACCTAAACCACATAGTATCAACCAATATGATGGAAGAAACAGTCAAATGGCTAGAGAAATTCATGTAGGGGAGGTCAGAGACCTCCCGGAATTTATATGTAGGGGAGATCTAAGACCTCCCGGCATTTAATTATGGGACTCCTCCCGCTTATATCATAATAAAAACCTATTGAAATAAATTCTGAAAAACCTCCTTCCATAAAAGGAAAAACACCTTTTATAAGTCAGGCCTTATTTTCAAAATTTATTCCAATAGGATAAGACATCAAGCTAATAGGTTGATCTTTTATTATAGAAATTTGTATGGAATTTATAAGTAGGGGAGATCTCTGACCTCCCAGAATTTATATGTAGGGGAGATCTGAGATCTCCCGCTCCTTTTATTTTTCATATGGCTATAAATCCCAATAAATATAGAAATGTAACTATATTAAAAATAAGCAGCAGTGGCAGGCCTATTTTGAACTTCCATTTTTTTGTCTTGTGTTTGAAGCTTCTCATGCCTAGTATGGAGCCTAGGGATCCGCCTAGGAATGAGATCATTAGTAGGAAGGATTCTGGTATTCTATATTCTTTTTTTATTGCCCTTCTCTTATCTATAAGAAAGCATAAAAAACTTAGGCTGTTTAAGAGTATTAGGTAAATATATATAAAATCCTTTGAAAAAAATTGACTCTTCATATGGTATTCTCCTTTTCTAAAAGCTTGTCTTTTCAATATACAGGGATTTTATAGAGATGTCAAAAACTTTGTTAAAAGATTAATATAGTTTGTATATTTGGATAATTTAGAGTATTATATAAGTAGAAATATAAAGTAAATTAGGAGGTTATTTAATGGAATTTGTCTTTGATAGAGAAGAAAATAAGGAAAATATTGAGAAGCTGGAAATCTTTATGCAAGAAAATAAAGATAAGCCAGGTTCTCTAATGCCTATAATGCAAAAAACTCAGGAAATATTTGGTTATCTTCCTCTGGAAATGCTACAGTTGATTTCTAGAAGAACAATGGCACCACTATCAGATATATATGGTGTTGCTACATTCTATTCTCAATTCTCTTTTATTCCCATAGGTGAATACAAGATAAATGTATGCCTTGGTACAGCTTGCTATGTAAAGGGAGCTCAGGGAATTATGGAGGAGCTGGAAAAGGAACTAGAGATAAAGCATGGAGAAACTACTCCTGACCTAAAGTTTTCCATAGTAGAGGCTAGATGTATAGGAGATTGTGGACTAGCTCCAGTATTTACTATAAATGATGATGTATATCCACACGTGAATAAGAAAGATGTAAAAAAAATATTAAAAAAATATAGATAGATAGATAAAATGGAGGTGCGTTTATGATTACAATGGATATGTTAGAAGATATAAAGGAAAAAAACAGAAAGGCCCTTGAAGATAGGCTTACCCAAGAGGGAGGCTATATAATAGATGAAGATGGCATAAGACTTGATGGACCTTATTTTGAAAAACAAGTAAGAATAGCACTTAAAAACTGTGATATTATAGATCCAACCAATATAGAGGAATACATAGCCATGGATGGATATTTTTCACTTAAAAATATACTTAATAACATGAGTCAAAGAGAAGTTATAGACATAATGAAAGAATCTCATCTTCGTGGTCGTGGGGGAGCTGGATTCCCAGCAGGAAGAAAGTGGGAGACAGCCTTTGAATATCCTTCAGATACAAAATATGTAATATGTAATGCAGATGAGGGAGATCCTGGTGCATTTATGGATAGAAGTATCCTGGAAAAAGACCCTCATTCAGTCCTAGAGGCCATGGCCATAGCAGGATATGCTATAGGTTCTGACAAAGGCTTTATCTATGTAAGAGCAGAATATCCAGTAGCTGTTAAGAGACTAAATGTAGCTATAGAACAGGCTAAGGAATATGGGCTCCTAGGAAAAGGTATTCTTGGAACTGACTTTAATTTTGATATAGAGATAAAACTTGGAGCAGGAGCCTTTGTATGTGGTGAGGGAACAGCTTTAATTGAATCCATAGAGGGAAAAAGAGGTATGCCAAGAACCAAGATATATAGAACGGCTCACAAGGGACTTTGGCAGCAGCCTACTATTATAAATAATGTTGAAACCTTTGCAAATGTTCCAGTAATATTTCAAAAGGGAGTAGATTGGTTTACAAGTATAGGAACTGAAAAGTCTCCTGGTACCAAGGTATTTGCCCTGGTAGGTAAGGTTGAAACTGCAGGTCTAGTAGAAGTACCAATGGGTATGCCACTTAGGGAGATTATATATGATATAGGTGGAGGAATTCCAGATGGTAGAAAGTTTAAATCAGTACAAACTGGAGGACCTTCAGGAGGATGTATACCAGAGGATCTTTTAGATACGCCAGTTGACTTTGAATCCCTAGCTAAAATCGGAAGTATAATGGGTTCAGGTGGAATGGTAGTTATGGATGATACAGATTGTATGGTAGATATAGCTAAGTTCTTCCTAGACTTTACAGTTGATGAATCCTGTGGTAAATGTGTCCCATGTCGTGAAGGAACCAAGAGAATGTATGAACTATTAGAAAAAATCACAACTGGCAAGGGTACAAAAGAAGATATAGACACTATGGAAAGACTAGCAGTAACCATAAGCTCAGCATCTCTTTGTGGTCTAGGTCAAACAGCTGCAAACCCTGTAGTAAGTACACTTAGATACTTTAGAGATGAATATGAAGCCCATGTCTTTGACAAAAAGTGTCCAGCAGGAAGCTGTCAAGATCTTTTAGAATTCTTTATTACAGATACCTGTATAGGATGTACTAGATGTAAGAAGGTTTGTCCAGTAGATTGTATATCAGGAGAAGTAAAGCAACTTCATGTAATAGATCAAGATCTTTGCATAAGTTGTGGTGCATGTTATGACATATGTCCAGTAGATGCTATAACTAAAAGCTAATAGGAGGTAGAATACGTGATAAATATTATAATAGACGGTAAGAAAATAAAGACTTCAAGAGATTCTACAATTCTTGAGGCTGCTAAGACAGCGGGCATAGAAATACCTGCACTTTGTTATGATCCAAACTTAGAAATTGTTGCTGCATGTAGACTATGTGTAGTTGAAATAGAGGGAAGTAATAAGCTTCAAACATCTTGTTCCACAAAGGTTTGGGATGGGATGGAGGTAAGAACTCATTCAGAAAAAATAGATAATACTAGAAAAGATATATTGCAATTGCTCCTAGATAGTCATCCAAATGACTGTTTAACTTGCCAGCAGGCAGGAGATTGCCTACTGCAAAAGTATTCCTATGAGTATGATGTAAAGTTTAGAGAACATGATGGAGCTATGAGACCTAACTTAATAGATACTTCAAGTCCCTATATATTAAAGGACGATAGCAAGTGTATACTTTGTGGTAAATGTGTTAGAACATGTTATGAAGTAGCTGAAAGACAGGTTTTAACCTTTGCAGGAAGAGGCTATGATACTAGGATTGCCCTAGATATAGACCAAACCCTGGAGACATCTTCTTGTGTATCTTGTAATAGATGTGTTGTGGCTTGTCCAGTTGGAGCCCTAGTAGATAAGAGAACTCTAGGCAAGGCCAGAAGCTGGGAAGGTCAAAAACATGTTGTCAATTGCAAGGCCTGTCAATATGGATGTGAATTTGAAGTTATAAAAGTTAAGGGTGAAAATGTAGGAATAAATGCAATGGAGCCTACCAATGGTAGACCTCTTTGCTTGAAGGGAAGACTTACTACAGAATTTATAAATGTAGATAAGCCAGAAAAACCCTATAGAAAAATAGCTGGAGAATTTAAAGAGACAACTTGGAGCAAGGCTTTAGGGCTAGAAGAAATACTAGAAAAAATGGATAGTATAGATGAGGATTAGTAGGTAAGATGGAGGTTAAAACTATGAAGATAAGTATAGACAATAAAAGCTATGAAGTAGAGAAGGATTCCACAATTCTAGAAGTTTGTAAGCTTTTAAATATTGAAATTCCAACACTTTGCTATGATGAAAGGCTTACTCCACATTCTGCTTGTAGAATGTGTTTAGTAGAAGTGGAAGGGTCCAAAAACTTAGTTACCTCTTGCAGTACTAGGGTTAGAGATGGAATGGAAATATATACAAAGAATGAAAAGGTTAGAAGTGCTAGACGAGATGTATTGGATCTACTGCTTTCAAACCATCCTATGGATTGTTTAAACTGTGAAAAGTCAGGAGAGTGTAAGCTTCAAGACTATGCCTATGACTATGGCTTAGTTGATGGGACATATGAAGGTGAAACCAGAAAGGGCTTAATAGATAGTAGTAATCCCTTTTACTATTATGATCCAGAAAAGTGTATACTTTGTGGACTTTGCGTAAGAGTTTGTGATGAACTACAGTGTAGCCATGCTATAGGTTTTGAAGATAGAGGATTTGATACCATAGTAGCCACTCCCTTTAAGGAAGGACTTATAAACTCAGAGTGTGTTTCATGTGGTAACTGTGTATCAGTTTGTCCAGTAGGTGCTCTGGTTCCTAAGAGTTTAGAGAAGTTTAGACACTGGGAAACTAAAAAGGTAAGAACAACTTGCTCTTATTGTGGAGTAGGCTGTCAACTGGATCTTACTGTAAAAGACAATAAGGTTCTTGGGGCTCAACCAGCCTTTGATGCTGTAAACCAAGGTCTATTATGTGTAAAGGGTAAGTTTGCCTATAAATTTATATCTCATCCAGACAGAATACAAACTCCCCTTATAAAAAAGGATGGAAAGTTTGTAGAAGCAAGCTGGGATGAAGCCTATAGGCTTATAAGGCAAAAGACTGAAAAGATAAAGAAGGAAAGCGGACCAGATAGTTTCGCAGGATTTTCTTCTGCAAGATGTACAAATGAAGACAACTATCTTTTTCAAAAGCTCTTTAGGGCAGTAATAGGAACAAACAATGTAGACCACTGTGCAAGGCTCTGACATGCCTCAACTGTTGCAGGTCTTGCAACAACATTAGGCAGTGGAGCTATGACAAATACTATAAAAGAGGTACAGGATAGTGAATGTATCTTTGTTATAGGATCTAATACAACAGAAAATCATCCAGTTATAGGATCTATGATGAAACAAGCCAGAGAAAAGGGAGCCAAGCTCATAGTAGCAGACCCTAGAAGGATAGAGCTAGCTGATTATGCAGATGTATATCTACAGATTCATCCTGGAACCAATATAGCCCTATTAAATGGAATGATGCATGTTATAGTAGAGGAAAAACTCTATGATAAAAAATATATAGACGATAGAACTGAAAACTTTGAATCCCTAGTAGAACTTGTAAAAGAATATAGTCCAGAGAGAGTAGCTAAGATCTGTGGAGTTAGGGAAGAGGATATAATAAAGGCAGCTAGAATATACGGAGAGGCAAAGAATGCTGGTATCTACTATGCCATGGGTATAACTCAACATACTACAGGAACTCATGCAGTTATGAGCATATCAAATCTTGCTCTTATGTGTGGTAATGTAGGAAATGAATTTGGAGGAGTAAATCCCCTAAGAGGACAAAACAATGTTCAAGGTGCCTGTGATATGGGAGCCCTACCAGCTGACCTACCAGGCTATCAAAAGGTATTTAAAAAAGAAATAGCAGAGAAGTTTGAAAAGGCCTGGGGAGCTAAACTTAGTAAGAAGGTAGGTTTAACACTTTCAGAGGTTATGGATGGATGTGCAGATGATTCCATAAGATTCCTATATATAATGGGAGAAAATCCTATGGTGTCAGATCCAGATATAAACCATGTTAAAGAAGCCCTAACAAATGTAGACTTTTTAGTTGTTCAGGATATATTCTTAACTGAAACAGCCCAGCTGGCAGATGTGATCTTGCCTGCATCATCTTTTGCAGAAAAGGATGGTACTTTTACAAATACTGAAAGAAGGGTTCAAAGAGTTAGAAAGGCAATAGATTCTATTGGAGATTCAAAGCCAGACTGGCAAATCCTAATGGAAATCATGAATACTCTTGGATATGAGAAGAAGTATTTAAATCCATCAAGTATAATGGATGAAATAGCTAGTGTAACTCCTCAATATGGGGGTATAAGTTACAAGAGACTGGAAAAGGATCCTATGGGCCTTCAATGGCCATGCTTAGACAAGGACCATCCAGGGACACCTATTCTCCATGAACATGCCATAGCTAGAGGAAGAGGCTTCTTTATGCCGGCTGAATATGTAGAAAGTGCGGAGCTTCCAGACAAGGAATATCCATTTACCTTTACTACAGGAAGAATACTTTACCACTACCATACTAGAAGTATGACCGGTAGGGTAGAGGGCTTAAATCAGTTAGCACCTAGTTCCTTTGTGGAAATAAATGAGATAACAGCTAGAAAGATGGAAATAAAAGATGGAGATGTGGTAAAATTAAGTTCTAGAAGAGGACAAATAGAAACCACTGCTAGAGTTACAGATATAATAGATGAGGAAGTTTTATTTATGCCCTTCCACTATGCAGAAGGTGCAGCAAACTATTTGACCAATACTAGTCTTGATGACATAGCAAAGATACCAGAGTTGAAAGTGGCTGCAGTTAAAATGGAAAAAGTTGTATAGGAGGAATAAAAATGCAAAATTATGAAAGTGTTTTAAGATATGCCATGCAGATGGAGCTAGATGGTCACAATTTCTATATGGACAACAAGGAAAAATTTGTTAAGACAACTAGCAAGAGGATGTTTGAAGAGTTGGCAGATATAGAAATGAAGCACTATGAATTTCTTAAGGAACTCTTGGAAGCCTATTTAGAAACAGATAAGATAAAGATAAATCCAGAGATGATTGAAAGAGAAGAAGATCTAGATATATTTAAGGCAAGGGAAGAGTCTGAAAAATTAGAGTATACCCTAGAACAATCAGATATACCTGATTTAACTATCTTGAGAATGGCCTATTTAATAGAAAGAGACTATAAGGAATTCTATGAAAATGTAGCCCAAAATTCCAATGATCCAGAAATAAAAAAGGTCTTTACAACCCTAGCTAAGTGGGAAGCAGGTCATGAAGAACTATTTAAAAATGAATATGATAGACTTATGAAAGAATATATGAATTTACCTTGGGGTGGTTAAGATGTTTAAAGTAGGTATAATAACCTGTAGTGATAAGGGATCTAGAGGTGAAAGAGAAGATCTATCTGGCAAATTGATCCAGGAGATACTGGAGAAAAATGACTACAAGATAGAGAAGTACACTATAGTTCCAGATGAAAAGGAAAAGATAAAGGAAGAAATGATCCATATGAGTGATGACTTAGAGGTGGATCTTATATTGACAACTGGTGGAACTGGATTTAGTCCTAGGGATGTAACTCCTGAAGCTACTATAGAAGTTATGGATAGGATGGCAAATGGTATAGCTGAAGCCATAAGAGCCTATAGTTTAACTATAACCAAGAGAGCCATGCTTTCAAGGGCCATATCTGCCATAAGAAAGGATACACTTATAGTAAATATGCCAGGAAGTCCTAAGGCTGTAGAAGAAGCTTTGGACTATATTCTAGATAGTCTCCATCACGGACTTGAGATATTGACAGATACTACGCACGACTGTGCAAGAAAATAGGTGATAAGTATGGATTTATTTGGTACTTGTATAATACTTGCAGGAGGAAAGAGCTCTAGAATGGGCTTTGATAAGCAGTTTCTAAGAGTAGATAAAAGAAGGCTTATGTATAGTATTATTTCAAAACTGCAAAATGAATTTGATGAGATAATCATAGTTACAAATAAACCAGAACACTATATAGGCATAAGCCAAAAGATTACCAGGGATATCTTAGAAGATAAGGGTCCTCTGGGAGGAATACATGCAGGCCTAAAACTTGCAAAGAGTAAGTACTCCTTTGTAATAGCATGTGATATGCCAAATGTGAATTTAGATTATATAAGATATATGAAGACTCAAACTTCTAAGATGGGTACTACTACGAGGTTTGGAGATTGGATAGAACCCTTCTGTTCCTTTTATTCTAAGGATATAGTAGAGGATATAGAGAGCTATCTAAAGACAGAAAAAAGATCTGTCAATCATCTCCTAATGGATTTAGATATAAACTATATAGATGAAGAAAAGGCCCGTGAATTTAGTCCTAATTGGGATATGTTTTTAAATTTAAATACACAAAATGACTTAGAATCATTTTTAGATAGTCAAGAAGAAAGTTGTAGTTAAGATGAAATATACAAGAGAATATGAAATTTTAAGAATAAAAAAAGATTATAGGAAAGTAGAAGAAGATATAGTGGTGGTAGAAGCCCCATTTACCATATTTATAGATGAAAAAGAGATCATAACTCTCTTATGTACTTCTAAATCCCTAGAAGAACTAGCCCTAGGCTTTATAATCTCTGAAGGCTTTATAGATAAGCTAGAGGATATAGAGAAGATCACTATAGATGAGGAAGCTACTATGGCCTATATAAGCTTAAATAATAAATACGACTTTGCCAAGAAGTTTCAAGGCAAGAGAACAATAACATCAGGTTGTGGAAAGGGAAGTGTTTTTTACAATGTCTTGGATTCCTTTAAATCTAAGAAGATTGAAAATCCCCTGGACCTAGACCTAGATACTATAAAGAGAAATATGAGAGATTTTAATCAGAGATCAGAACTATTTTTACAAACAGGGGGAGTTCATAGTTGCGGACTCTACCATAAGAGTGATATGCTTATATTTGAAGAAGATATAGGTAGGCACAATGCTTTAGATAAGATAATTGGAAAAGCTTTGAAGAAAGAGATAGATCTAAAGGATAAGATGATCTTCACCAGTGGAAGAATATCCAGTGAAATCCTAATAAAGACAGCAAAAAGAGAAATTTCAACAATAGTTTCAAGATCAGCTCCTACAAGCCTGGCCATAGATATGGCAAAAGAGCTTGGAATAAATCTTATAGGATTTGTTCGTGGAGAAAAACTTAATATTTATACTAATATTCCGAGCTCAATCTCTAAAATTTAACTTGCGAATCATGAGAGAAGAGCCGATGGGTGTAGCGAGAAATCCCTATGCCTCCCAAACTTGGAAAGGAAAAATAAGGCAACCTTATTTTTTGGGTTGCCTTTTTTTATACATATTAAAAGGAGAGATAGTCAAATGAAAAAAGTATTGTCGTTGTTGTTGGCACTAGTCCTAGCAATTGGTATGGTAGGATGTACGCCAGCAGAAGAAGCACCAGAGGAAGTTGATGTAGAAGAAGCAGCACCAGTAGAGGAAGAAGGGGAAGAAAATTCTAGTATCATCTTATCTACTACAACCTCTACGGAAGATTCAGGTCTACTTGGATTTTTATTGCCTGAGTTTACTAAGGATACAGGTATAGAAGTAAAGACTGTAGCTGTAGGAACAGGTCAAGCACTTGAAAATGGTAGAAATGGTGAAGCTGATGTACTTCTTGTTCATGCTAAGGATGCAGAATTAGAATTTTTAGAAGAAGGTGCTGGAACTGAGAGAAAAGATGTTATGTACAATGACTTTGTACTAGTAGGACCTATGGATGATCCTGTAGGAGTAAAGGACAATAGCCCAGAAGATATAAAGGCAGCCTTAAAATCCATAAGTGATGAGGAAGCTGAATTTGTATCTAGAGGAGATGACTCTGGAACTCATAAAAAAGAATTGAAGATATGGGAAGCAGCAGACATAAGTCCAGAGGGAGAATGGTATGTAGAGGCAGGATCTGGTATGGGTGATGTATTAAAGATGGCAGACGAAAAACAGGCCTATACTATAACAGATAGAGCTACTTACCTAAGTATGAAAGATGACTTAGACCTTGAGATAGTAACAGAAGGTGATGAAAATCTTCTAAATCAATACGGAATTATACCAGTAAATCCTGATGTTCTAGGAGAAGATTTTGAAAGAATAAACTATGAAGGTGCCATGGAATTTATG
>CAZBAK010000045.1:0-13895 GCA_964489715.1 uncultured Tissierella sp.
TGGTATATTGATGATAACATTTCTTATATCATCACTTATAAATATGGTAGATAGTGTTGATTTTCTAAAATATATAACACCATTTAAATATTTTGATACTTCATATATATTAAATGAAATGAGTTTAGAAGCTATTTATATAGTACTTTCTATTGTGATAATTCTAGCTGGAATGGCTGGTACATTTATTTTATATCCTAAGAGAGATTTATATTAGAGTATAAAGGATTCAGTACAGGGATACTACTTATGCTGTAGATAAAATAGGACTTTAGTTTTGAAAAGAAAAATAAAGTCTTTAAAATGATTAGAAGCTTATGATAATTTTTTATAGTAAAGCATAAAAGAAAAATTTATTTTATCCTTTACTATATATTTTTTAAAAGACTTAATATTGAACAAAGGGCTATAATGGTGTATCATATATAAAGATATATAGATTTCATATAGAAATATACAAGGAGAGGTTAAGATGGATAAAAAGATAGTATTTAGTGGAGTACAGCCATCAGGTGCTTTAACTATTGGTAATTATATTGGAGCTATAAAAAGATGGACTACACTTCAAGATGAATACAATTGTTATTATAGTGTAGTAGATCAGCATGCAATTACAGTACCTCAAAAGCCAAAAGATTTAAGAAAAAATACTCTTGATATTTTAGCGCTTCTCATGGCTTGTGGAATTGATCCTGACAAATCAACTTTATTCATACAATCACATGTAACTGAACATGCAGAATTAACATGGGTATTAAATACTATGACCTATATGGGTCAGTTAAATAGAATGACGCAATTTAAGGATAAATCAAAGAGGGCAGAAGAAAATTTAAACGCTGCATTATTTACATATCCGGTGCTTATGGCAGCTGATATCTTATTATATGGGACAGATCTTGTACCTGTAGGAGATGATCAAAAGCAACATTTAGAACTTACAAGAGATTTAGCAGAGAGATTTAATAATAGATATAGCGAGACCTTCACCATACCAGAACCACTAATAGGAGAGTTTGGAGCAAGAATAATGAGTCTTCAAGATCCTAGTGTAAAAATGAGTAAGTCTGACAGTGATGAAAATGGATTTATCTTGGTTTTAGATGATCCTGCTACTATAAGAAGAAAAATAAAAAGAGCAGTAACTGATTCTATTGGAGAAGTAAATTATAGTGATGAACAAGCTGGAATTAAAAACTTGTTAAATATATATTCAAGTTTTTCTGGTGAGTCAATAGAAGCAATAGTAGAGAAATATAAAGGTAAGGGATATGGAGATTTTAAAAAAGATCTAGGAGAGATTTTAGTAGATGCACTTAGTCCTATACAAGAAAAATTTAAAGAAATTAGAAGTGATAAAACCTATTTAGAAGAAGTCTATAGAAAGGGGGCTGAAAAAGCCTCTAATCAAGCTAGAAGAGTATTGAGAAAGACTTATAAAAAAGTAGGATTTATACCAAGATAATTTAATAAAGGAAAGAAACCCTATATATCGTATGTGGATAATTTAAAAACTACAATATATAGGGTTTCTTCTTGTAAATTATAGGGACTTACTGTATAATATAAAATATAAATAAAAGTAATACAAAGGGGCTGATAATAATTAAAGTAATTAAAAGAGATAATAGAGAAACAGAATTTGAAAAACAAAAGATAGTATCTGCCATTGAAAAAGCTATGAAGTATGGTAGTGGAAACTATGAGAAAGATGTGGCTATGAGAATAGCAAGAGAAATAGAACAGATATGTGAAATTACAAAGATACTTAATATTTCTCAAATAGAAGACATGGTATATCATAAGCTGATAGAAAACAATCATGTTGATACTGCTAAAGCTTATGAAGGTTATAGAGCAGTACAAGAACATAAAAGAGAGAATAATACAACAGATGGAAGCATTATAGAACTTATAAATTTTAAAAACGAAGATTTGATGAGAGAGAATTCAAATAAAGATGCAGTACTTTCATCTACTCAAAGAGATCTGATAGCTGGAGAAGTATCTAAGGACCTTTATACAAGGAAAATGCTACCAGCTCATTTAGCTCAAGCCCATGAAGAAGGTATTATTCACATTCATGATAGAGATTATCTATTACAAAATATGCATAATTGTACTATAGTAAACTTAAAAGATATGCTTGAGAATGGAACGGTAATAAATGAAAAGCAGATCAGTAGTCCTAAATCTTTTCAAGTTGCATGCACTGTAACAACGCAAATAATAGCTCAAGTATCCAGTTCCCAATACGGAGGAGCTAGTATAAATGGAATAGATAGGATTCTAGCACCCTATGTAAGAATTAGTTATGACAAATATTATAAAGTCCATGAAAGTAGATTAAAAGATTTAAAAATAGAAGACTTAGAAATAGAAGAGTTATCTAAAAAGTATGCATGGGAAGATGTAAAAAAAGAAGTAAAAGATGGAGTACAAACCATGCAATATCAAATAAATACACTTAACTCCACCAATGGACAATCTCCTTTTGTAACATTTTTATTATATTTTGATCCAAAAGATGAATACGCATTAGAAGCATCTATAATTCAAGAAGAAATATTAAAGCAAAGAATAATTGGAGTAGAAAATGAAGCAGGTATAAAGATGCCAACATCCTTTCCAAAACTTATATATGTATTAGATGAACACAATGTTGAAAAAGATAGTCAGTACTATTATTTAACTGAACTAAGTGCAAGAGCAAGCGCTAAAACACTTATGCCAGACTATATATCAGCTAAAAAAATGAAAGAACATTATGAAGGCAATGTATTTGTTCCTATGGGTTGCCGTAGCTTTCTTTCACCGTGGAAAGATGAAGAGGGAAATTATAAATTTGAAGGAAGATTTAACTTTGGCGTAGTTAGTATAAATCTGCCGGATGTTGCTCTTTCAGCAAAGGGAAATCTAGAACTTTTCTGGAATATTTTAAATGAAAGGGTAGCCTTAGCTAAAGAAATGGGTCTTTTAAGATACAATCAACTTAAAAATACTCCCAGTGATGTAGCACCTATTCTCTGGCAAGATGGAGCAATCGCTAGACTTGCAAAGGGAGAAAAGATAGGAAAACTATTGGAAAATGGATATTCAACCTATTCATTGGGATATGTAGGTATATATGAAACTATAAAAGTTTTAACGGGAGATACCCATACCAGTGATAAAGGAGCTAAACTTGCTATAGATATAGTGAGCTTTTTAAGAGAGAAAGTAGATAGATGGAAAAAAGAAACTGGGATAGGTTTCGCACTATACGGTACTCCTAGTGAAAATATGGCTGGTAGACTTTCAGATGCCACTCAAAAGAGGTTTGGAATAATTGAAGATATAACAGATAAGGGATACTTTATAAACAGCTATCATGTAGATATAAGAGAAGAAATAGATGCTTTTTCAAAATTAAGCTTTGAATCACCTTATCAAGTACTATCCTCTGGCGGGACTATAAGCTATGTAGAAATACCAAATTTACAAAATAACATTGAAGCTGTATTAGAAGTTATGAAGCATATCTACAATACAAATATATATGCAGAGATGAATACCAAGGCTGATCTTTGTCATGTATGTAAATTTGATGGTGAAATTATAATAAATGATAACTTGGAATGGGAATGTCCACAATGTCATAATAAGGACCAAGATGAAATGACAGTTGTAAGAAGAACTTGTGGATATTTAGGATCCAACTATTGGAGTGAAGGAAGAACCAAAGATATAAGAGATAGGGTTCTTCATCTATAGGAGTTGAATTTCGTGAAATATGCACAAATAAGAAAGTACGATGTTGCAAATGGAGTTGGAGTTAGGACTTCTATATTTGTAACAGGATGTACTCATAAATGCTTTAATTGTTTTAATGAAGAATATCAAGATTTTGATTTTGGAGAAAATTGGACAGAAAAAGAAACACAAAGAGTAATAGAATATCTAAAAAATCACCATATTTCAGGATTAAGTATTTTAGGAGGAGAGCCTATGCAAAATGCTGTGGACTTAACTTCTATAGTGAAAAAAATAAAAGAAGCTACTGAAAAGAATATATGGCTTTGGAGTGGCTATAGCTACGAAGAGATCTTGAAAAACAAGAATAGAAAAGCTCTATTAGAAGAAATAGATGTTTTAGTAGATGGGAAATTTATAGAAGATAAAAAAGACTTGACTCTGAAGTTTCGAGGTAGCTCAAATCAAAGGATTATAGATGTGAAAAAAAGTTTAGAAAAAAATACCATAGTTAATTATCAATTATAAAACATAGATAAAGAGGATGATTTTAAAATCATCCTCTTTATCTATAAAATTTTGTTAAAAGAATAGAGAATCTTAAATATATATGTTATATTAGTCACTAGTAGTTTAGTAAAAACTGTAAATTTTGAAGGAGGACTTTAATGAATATACCTAATCTGCTTACAATTTTTCGCATATTTTTAGTACCCATATATCTTCTAGTATTTTTCTCAGGATTAGATAATAGATTTATATTGGCAGGAATTATATTTATATTAGCAGGTATATCAGATGTTTTAGATGGCAAAATTGCCAGGAAATATAATCTTATAACAAATCTTGGAACTATACTAGATCCTATAGCAGATAAGATGATGATCTTTGCTGTGCTTATATCATATACCATAGAAGGCATTATACCATCTTGGATAATAGTTGCTATAGGAATAAAAGAAGGATTTCAGATAATAGGTGGAGCTATTTTATATCTATCTAAAGGAAAGCAAGTTGTTCCTTCAAATTGGTATGGGAAAATCTCAACAGTTTCATTTTATGCAGCTACCTTGTCTGTGGTTTTTCAAATATCCTCTAAATTGTCCCAAGGACTTTTCATAGTAACGGTTGTTTTAAATATACTTGCCTTTATAAGCTATTTTAAAATCTATATAAATAGGACAAGCAATAGTGCAGAGATTAGTTGACAAAGAGTTTTATTAAATATATAATAAAATAAATAATATATAATAACTATGAAAAAGAGGAGTAAACATTTAACTTTTTAGGAAGGAAATTCTAGACTGAAAGATTTTCAAAGCTCTAAATGTTGAAGGTAGCTTTTGAGTTTTTAGGCTGAAGATAGTAGGCTTAAAGGGTTATAACCTTATAATAACTTGAGTGTCAGAAAAAATTCTGAAATTAAGGTGGCATCGCGGAAAATTTACCCTTCGTCCTTATTAAATTTAATAAGGACAGAGGGTTTTTATATTTTAAAAAGACAAAACTAATCTAAGGAGGAATAATATAAATGATAGAAAACTTAAACAAGACTTATGATCCAAAGAGTTTTGAAGATAAGCTATATAAGTATTGGAATGAAAATGGTTATTTTAGGGCTGAAGTAAACAAAGAAAAGGAACCCTTTACTATTATGATGCCCCCGCCAAATGTAACAGGAAGCCTTCATATGGGACATGCTCTTAACAATACAATTCAAGATATCTTAACAAGGTGGAAGAGAATGGATGGTTATGAAGCTCTATGGCTTCCAGGTACTGACCATGCCAGCATATCTACAGAATCAAGAGTTGTAGAAAAAATAAAAGCAGAAGGAAAAACTAAGGAGGGTCTAGGTAGAGAAGGATTCTTAGAGGAAGCTTGGGAGTGGACAGAGCTTTATGGTAATACTATAAAAAACCAGCTTAAAAAACTAGGAGTTTCCTGTGATTGGAGTCGAGATAGCTTTACATTGGACGAAGGCTTAAGTAATGCTGTAGAAGAAGTATTTGTTCGTCTATACAATAAGGACCTTATATATAGAGGCGACAGAATTATAAACTGGTGTCCTTCTTGTCAAACAGCTATTTCAGATGCAGAAGTAGAACATGAGGATAGTGATTCTTTTATATGGCATGTAAACTATCCTATTAAAGATAGTGATGAAACAATAACTATTGCAACAACAAGACCTGAAACCATATTAGGAGATTTAGCTATAGCAGTTCATCCTGATGATGAGAGATATAAAGATCTAGTAGGTAAAAGGGCAATATTACCTTTGATGAATAAGGAAATACCTATTATAGCTGATAGATATGTAGATATGGATTTTGGAAGTGGTGCAGTTAAGATAACACCATCTCATGATGTAAATGACTTTGAAGTTGGAGAAAGAGCAAATCTTGGTCAAAATATTATAATGGATGAAAGAGCTTATATAAATGAGAATGGTGGAAAATATCAAGGTCTAGAGAGATTTGAAGCTCGTGAAAAAATAGTAGAAGATTTAAAAGCAGAAGGATACCTAAAAGAAATAAAAGAACATGAAAATGCCATAGGACATTGTGAAAGATGCAATACCATAATAGAACCTATTATATCTAAGCAATGGTTTGTAAAGATGGAATCTTTAGCAAAACCAGCTCTTGAAGCTTATAAAAATGGTGAAATAAACTTTATACCAGAAAGATTTGGAAAAGTGTATGTAAACTGGTTAGAAAATATAAGAGATTGGTGTATATCTAGGCAACTTTGGTGGGGGCATAGACTTCCAGTCTATTACTGTGAAGATTGTGGAGAGACTATAGTTTCTAGAGATGATCATACACATTGTAGTAAGTGTAATAGTGAAAATCTAAAGCAGGACAATGATACTCTTGATACTTGGTTTTCATCAGCTCTATGGCCTTTCTCAACCCTTGGATGGCCTGAAAAGACTCCGGATTTAGATTATTTTTTCCCAACAGATGTACTTGTTACAGGTTATGATATTATATTCTTTTGGATAGTTAGAATGGTTTTTTCAAGTATTGAGCAAATGGGAGAAGTACCTTTTGAAGATATATTTTTAACAGGGCTTGTACGTGATAGTGAAGGTAGAAAGATGAGTAAAAGTCTAGGAAATGGTATAGATCCATTAGAGATTATAGATCTTTATGGGGCAGATGCTCTTAGATTTACACTTGTAACTGGAACTAGTCCAGGAAATGATATGAGATTTTACAATGAGAGGGTAGAGGCAAATAGGAACTTTGCAAATAAACTTTGGAATGCAACTAGATTTGTTTTGATGAATCTTGATGAAGAAGTGGCTTTAAAGGATTTAGATCTTAAGAACTTAGAAGAAGAAGATAAGTGGATATTGTCTAAATTAAATACAACTATAAAAGAAGTAAAGACTAATTTAGATAAGTATGAATTAGGATTTGCAGCTGATAGGATACATGATTTTATATGGGAAGAGTATTGTGACTGGTATATAGAAATGGTGAAGTCTAGATTATATGGAGAAGACGAAAAGAGCAAGGAAGTAGCTCAAGGAGTACTTTTATATGTATTAAAAGATATAAATAGATTACTTCATCCATTTATGCCTTTTATAACTGAAGAAATATGGAGTCATCTACCAGGAGATGAGGGAGCCTTAATAGTTGATACTTGGCCAAGTTATAGAGAAGAACTTAACTTTGAGTCTTCTGAAAAGGATATAGAGTATATAAAAAATGCTATAAAGAACATTAGGAATGCTAGACTTGAAATGGATATAGTACCATCAAAAAAATCACCTATTATTTTTGTGACAAAAGATCAACATATAGAAGAAATTATAAGATCAGGTGAAAGATACTTCCAAAATTTAGCTAGTGCAGAAAATATAATAGTTGAAGATTCGAAACCTAGTGGTGATGAACAAAATATTTCTGTAGTATTGGACAAGGCTGAGGCTTTTCTACCACTTAAAGATTTAATAGACTTTAAGAAAGAAATGGAAAGATTAGAAAAAGAAAAGCAAAAATTAGAAGGAGAAATAAAAAGAGTTAAAGGAAAGCTTTCCAATGAAGGCTTTATATCTAAAGCGCCTAAAAAAATAATAGATGAAGAAAAAGAAAAACAAGTTAAATATGAAGAGATGATGGAAAAAGTGTTAGAAAGTATAGAAAATATAAAAAATAATATCTAGAGGTGTGTGATGAATTATACTGAGGCATTAAATTATATAAATGATAAAGATAAGTTTGGATCAAGATTGGGCCTAGATTCTATAGGTCAATTGCTAGAAAATCTAGGTAATCCGCAGGAAAAATTGAAGTTTATTCATTTAGCAGGTACAAATGGGAAAGGTTCTACTTCTGCATATATATATTCATCTATAATGGAAGCAGGTTATAGTGTAGGACTTTTCACATCACCTTTTTTGGAAAGATTTAACGAGAGAATAGGTTTAAATGGAAAAGATATACCAGATGATACTATGGGCAGACTAACAGAAAAAATAAGACAAGCTGCAAATAAGATGTTAGAAGATGGATATGAACATCCTACTACATTTGAAATAGTAACTGCTCTTGCCTTTCTTTACTTTGAAGAAGAAAAGCCTGATTATGTTATTTTAGAAGTAGGACTAGGAGGAAGGTTCGATTCTACAAATATTATAAAAGAATCAATCTGTTCAGTGATAACAACTATTGATTTTGATCATGTAAATGAACTCGGAGATACACTAGCTAAGATAGCATATCAAAAAGCAGGAATTATTAAAGAGAATGGTTTAGTTATATCTTATTCTCAAGAAGATGAAGTAGTAGAGGTTTTGAAAGATGTATCAAAAGATATGAATGCAGAACTTATATTTACTACTAAAGCTATAGAAATCATAGAAGAAAATGATTATGGAAGTAAATTTAATTATAAATTTAGAGATCATGATTTAGAAAATCTTGAGATTACAATGCTAGGAGAATATCAAATATATAACGCTTCTTTAGCAATTACTACATTGTTAGTAATGAGAGACAAAGGTTTAATTGAAATTAATGATAAAGAAATTTATAGGGGTATTTTAAATACTAAGTGGAAAGGTAGACTTGAAGTTTTAAAAAGAGATCCAATATTTCTAATAGATGGAGCACATAATCTTCAAGGGATTGAGAATCTTTCTAAAGCCCTAGAGCTTTTTAAATATAGAAAACTAATATTAGGAGTTTCAATTTTAAAAGATAAAGATGTAGATAATATGTTGAAATCTTTAATTCCATTAGCTGATACTGTTATAGCTACAGAGGTATATATGCCTCGTAAACTTTCAGCAGAAGATTTAGGTAAGAAAATAGAGAAGTATAACAAAGAGGTTATAGTAGAGAAGAATGTTAAGAAAGCTATCTTAAAGGCAATAGATATAGCCCATAAAGATGATATGATAGTATTTGGTGGTTCCTTGTATTTAATTGGTGAAGTAAGAACAATAGTAAACCTTCTATAGCAACAGCTATAGAAGGTTTTTATATAAACATATTGATCATATTTTTATATAAGACATCTGTATTGGTTTTCCACTTATGACAGATATTTTCTGCTTGTTCTAAAGATGGTACGCTTATATACATACTAAAAAGAGTTTCTTCATTTTCAACTAATTTTAGATTGACCATATATTCATTTCCTTCTTTTAAAAAATATTCTGCTACAACTTGAGAATCTCTTTTTTCAAGAATAGAAAAATCTTTGAAATCTTCTTTTAATTCTTCTTTTATATTTTCAGGAATTTTTGAGTCAAAATATTTCAAGGCTAAAGTTCCCTTTTCTAAGAGCATATATTTTTCCTTATCTTCATCTTCTACAAGTTCTATAAGGTTCCCCTCTATTAGTTCTCCTAAGTATTGTTTTATTAGAAAGAAGTTCAGATAATCTTTTTGTAATATATATTCAGAAATCTCATTTTTATCAAAAGAATTAGGAGCATTTTCAATTATATATAGCAGGATTAATTTATTTTGAGCAAGTTCTTCAGTATTATTAGAAAACATAGACAACACCTCTTCCACTGTTTAATTCTATTATAACATAAATAGTTAATAAATCTAAAACTAGTATTATTTAAATCCAGATAAGCAGTTGTATAGTAGTTTTTTATAAAAAATCAATAAATTTTGACTTAAGACTAGCTAATTATGTTATTATAGAAGAAAGCTAGTATAAATAGATTTAAAGATTGAGAAAGGTAAGATTGATTATGGATACAAAACTAGTAATAGGTGTTATAATATTTACTATATTAATAAGTTTCCAATATACTTTAAATCGAATATTGAAGGAGCTTATAGAGATAAAAAATATTTTAAGAAAAGACATTAAAAAATTATAATAAATATAAGAAAGGGGAGAAAGATTTGATCGAGGATAAAAAAGAAAAAGTTCTTTTTTCAAGGGAAGAAATAGGAAATAAGGTTGTAGAACTAGGAAAAGAATTAACTGATTATTATAAAGGTAAAGATCTGGTAGTTGTATCTCTTCTTCGTGGCAGCTTTATATTTGCATCTGATTTAATAAGGGAAATAAAACTTCCCCTAGAAGTTGATTTTATTACAACATCTAGTTATGGTGATTCAGAGACAAGTTCAGGAGTTGTAGAAATAGCACACGACTTAAGATGTGACATTGAAGGTAAGGATGTACTTATTGTTGATGATATTATAGATTCTGGTTATACACTCCTAAAAGTTATAAATCATTTAAAAGGAAAAAATCCTAAAACAATAAAAACCTGTCTTTTATTAGACAAACCTAGTAGACGTAAGGTTGATTTAAAACCAGATTTTCTTGGATTTAGTATACCAGATGTTTTTATTGTTGGATATGGTCTTAATTATGGGGTACATTACAGAAATATACCTTATATATTTACATTTGAATAAAAAATAGCTACAGTAGTTTCTGTAGCTATTTTTATAATTTTTGAAAAGATTAAAAAAATCTTTAATATTTAAAGAGGTGTGATCTATGATAGAAGAAAATCAACTATCTATATATAGAACTAATATTTTATATTTAGTATTGGCTATGTCCTTAATTTTTATAGGTTCTTTAGTTCAAGGAATAGATTTGTTTACTGGAATTTTAATTACACAGATCTTATTGTTAATACTACCAAATATATTCTTTATTAAAAAAAATGGACTATCTATAAAGAAGACCTGGCGATTAAACAGATTAAGTTTAAAGAATATTATCCTAGTATTTATAATTACCTTATTGACCTACCCAGTAGCTGTTTATTTTCAAGCAATATTTGTAAGTTTATTAAGTAGTTTTAAAGATGTAAATCCAAATACTCTTCCTATAGAAGTTTCTCAAGCACCATTTTTATGGTCTGTGTTTTTTATAGCTATAGTACCAGGTATTTGCGAAGAAATTATGTTTAGAGGTACAATACTCAGAGCTTACGAAAAACTTGGAATTAAAAAAGCTATTATAATAAGTGCTGTGCTATTTGGAGTCTTTCATTTTACTTTATTAAATTTAATAGGCCCTGTTATACTAGGAATTGTATTTGGAATAATGGTATATAGGACTAATTCCATATATTCATCTATGCTAGGTCATGCTTTGAACAATCTTATTGCATTGACACTCAACTATTTTTTAATGAAAAATCTAGAACTTATAAATGAAGTAGGAACACAAGAAGTGGAAATAGATATAATAAGTAGCATAATATCATTTTTGATAATAAGTCTATTTATAATATTTTTGATAAATATTATAAAAAAACTTTTAAATAAGTTGACTTCAGAATCAGAAGAGATAAGTGAAGAAATAGAAGATAATGGAGAAAATATATATGTAGAAAAAAAGAGGGTCAGTTACTATAGCTTTCTACCCCTGTTATTAGTTGCCATAATGTTTATTATATTTAATTTTATGTTTATTTTCAGATAAGATTAGAACTTTATTTAAATAATGAAAGAGGAGTAAAGATGGATATATATAATAAATTTGCACAAGTTTATGACGAATTGATGAATGACTTTGATTATAAGGAATGGTTTAATTATATAGAAGATATATTTAAAAGATATGATAAAGAGCCTAGAGAAATATTGGAAATGGCTTGTGGTACTGGGAATTTATCTTATTTTTTTGCTGATAGAATGTATAAGCTTACAGCCTTTGACATTTCGGATGAAATGCTTTCTAAGGCTTATAAAAAATTAAATAAGTATAAAAATGTTAAACTGCTTAAGCAGGATATGACAGATTTCAAATTTAATATAAGATTTGATAGTGTTATATCTATATGTGATAGCATAAATTATATTCTTACAAAAGAAAAACTTGTAGAGACTTTTAAGAATGTATACAAACATTTACAAGATGGAGGTATATTTATATTTGATATAAATTCTTTTTATAAATTAGAACATATACTTGGAAATAATATATTCCTAGAAGATAGGGAAGATATATTTTATACTTGGGAAAACTTTTATGATAAAGATATAAACATATGTGATTTTTATCTGACCTTTTTTTTAAAAGAAGGAGAAAATTATAAAAGATTTGATGAAAACCATAGAGAAAAAGCATATACAATCGGAGATATAGTAGAATCTTTAGAAATAGCAGGATTCAAAACAAATCATTTTTATGACTGTTTTACATTTAATAAGCCAGATGATCTATCTGAAAGAATCAATTTTGTAGCCATTAAATAGAGAGAGGATTTTCATTGAAAGGGTCTATATTATTGACTACAAGCCTATATTATGGTAATGTAAATAATTAGAAAGACTATTAACCTTATTAAAGTGTTACTGGAGGAATTGAAAATGGAAAAAGGTACAGTAAAATGGTTTAATGCAACAAAGGGATTTGGATTTATATCAAGGGACGATGGAGAAGATGTATTTGTACATTATTCAGGAATTGAAGGAGAAGGATTCAAAAGCCTAGATGAAGGCGATCAAGTTGAATTTGAGGTAGTTGAAGGCGAAAAAGGACCTCAAGCAACTAATGTAAACAAACTATAAAGAGATAGAATAGACATAATTATATAAGTTAAAAAGCCCCTTCAAGGGGCTTTTATTACGTAAGGAGGTTTTAAGATGAAGGATTATTTGATTAGAGCTATAGATAAATTAGGTAGAATTAGAGTTTTTGTAGCTTCAACTACAGGTATGGTAGAAGAAGCTAGAACTATACACAATACTTCTCCAACAGCGACTGCAGCTCTGGGGAGAAGTTTAACAGCTGCTGTCCTAATGAGCACAATGATGAAAAATGAAGAAGACATTTTAACTTTTAAAATAGATGGAAATGGTCCAGGAGGAAGTATTCTAGTAGTTTCTAAAAACAATGGGACTGTAAAGGGAGAAATAAGACATCCAGAGGTAGATCTGCCTAGTAGAGAAGACGGTAAACTTGATGTTGGAGGCCTTGTGGGTAATGAAGGGACAATGACTATTATAATGGATTTAGGACTCAAAGAACCTTATGTAGGTAGCTCTAATTTAATATCAGGTGAAATAGCTGAAGATCTAGCTCATTATTATGCTAATTCAGAGCAACAAGCATCTGTAGTAAGTCTAGGAGTTTTAATAGATAAAGATATTACAGTAAAAGCTGCTGGAGGTTATATCATTCAGCTACTACCAGGCTCTACAGAAGAGGATATAGTTTTAATTGAAAAAGCTCTAGAAAAGGCTAAACCTGTATCAAAGCTTATAGATGAAGGACTTAGTCCTGAAGATATATTGAAGACTATTTTAAAAGATTTCGACATGACTATTCTAGAAAAGAAAGAAGTAGAATATAAATGTGATTGTTCTAGAGAAAAATTAGAAAAAGTTATAAAAAGTCTTGGAAATAAAGAGATAGAAGCTATGGTAGAAGAAGACCAAGGGGCAGAAATAGTTTGTCATTTTTGTAATAGTAAGTATGTTTTTGATGAAGCAGATTTAAAAAAGATTATGATTGACAATTAAAAATATATAATGTATACTAACTAATGTAGTCAAAAAATATTTGCTGGATAGATGACCTTGGAAGAGTGACTTTTTATTAGATTTCACTTGTTCTATATTTGCCCGGATAGCTCAGTCGGTAGAGCAGTAGACTGAAAATCTACGTGTCGCTGGTTCGATTCCGGCTTCGGGCACCATGTA
>CAZBAK010000046.1:0-13750 GCA_964489715.1 uncultured Tissierella sp.
ATATAATGAATGGTACAGTAAAATGGTTTAACGCAGAAAAAGGATTTGGTTTCATAACAACAGAGGAAGGAAATGACGTATTCGTACATTTCTCACAAATCGAAAAAGAAGGTTTCAAAACTTTAGAAGAAGGCGAAGAAGTAGAATTCAACGTAGTTGAAGGCGAAAAAGGTCTTCAAGCTGAGAACGTAGTTTCTAAGTAATTGACTTTTAATCCCTGAGATATTTATATCTTAGGGATTTTTTTCATAAAATTTTAAATTGTAAAGATCTTTAAAAAAAGTCTTGTTATTTAAGGACTAATATGCTATAATGTAGGGGAACTTAAAATTGAAGAATATAGTAACGTGATATAAATCATAGGTGCTGTTCATGAAGTATGCAACTAGATTTTATTAGTGAATTATTGCTATCAGTTTTAGAAATAAAAATTTGGAGGTATTACATTATGAATGGTACAGTAAAATGGTTTAACGCAGAAAAAGGATTTGGCTTTATAACAACAGAGGAAGGAAACGACGTATTCGTACACTTCTCACAAATTCAAAAAGAAGGCTTCAAAACTTTAGAAGAAGGCGAAGAAGTAGAGTTCGACGTAGTTGAAGGAGAAAAAGGACTTCAAGCTGAGAACGTAGTTTCTAAGTAATTGACATTTATGCCCTAGAATATTTAAATATTCTAGGGTTTTTTCATACATAAAAAGGAGATTTTAATGAAAGAGAAAAGATTTTTAAATAGTATTAAAAAATTTATACTATCTATATCCATAGTAGCAATGCTCCTGTCAGGGGTTGTTTGGGCTGATGAACTTCCCAAAATCAGAAGGCTGGAAGGAAAAAACAGGGTGGAAACTTCTATCGCTCTCAGCAGGGAGGCTTTTAAGGATAAGTCGGAGACAGCTATAATAGTAGGTTACCATGGTGAGGTAGATGCCCTAACTGGAACTCTACTGGCAGAGAAAAAACAGGCCCCCATACTTATAAGCTTTCCAAAGGAGCTAGGATCTAGTCTTAGGGAGGAGCTAAAGAGGCTGGGAAGCCAGGAGATCTTTATCCTAGGTGGACCTGGAGCTGTAGATAAAGATATTGAAAGTGAACTAAGGGACTTAGGCCTAGATGTTACTAGGCTAGAGGGAAAAAGCAGGGAGGATACTGCCATAGATATAGCTAGGCAGGCCATAGAGGGAGAGGTAAATGAGGCCTTCTTAAGCCTAGGTTACAGGGAATATGCAGATGCACTGGCCATAGGTCCTGTGGCAGCCAAGAAGAATCTTCCCCTTCTTTTAAGCCAGACTGATAAGATCAGCGATTCAACCCTAGACTATATAGATTCACTGGATATAAAGCTTATAAATATAATTGGTGGAGAAAATGCAGTAAGCAGCCAGGTGGAAGAGATATTAAAGTCTAGAGGAATAGAGACCAGGAGGATAGAGGGTAGGAGCAGGGAAGAGACAGCTATTTCCATAGCAAGGACCTACATAGAAAATCCAGAGAAGATAATCATGGCCAATGGCTACAAGTATGCAGATGCAGTGGTGGGAGGCTATCTAGCAGCCAAGGAAAATAGCCCCATACTACTTAGTCAAGCAGCTAGACTTAAGCCTATTAACTCCAGCTACCTAAAAGAAAACAAGCTGGATATAAATATACTAGGTGGAATTTCTTCAATAGATGCAAATGTATTGAGGGAGATTGAGATAAGCTTAGGGCTTATAGAAGAAAAACCAATTGAAGTTAAGCCTCCCCTGGAAGATGTGGAAGAGGAAGAAATAGGGGAGCCTGAAAATTTAAAGGAGCTTGGAAAAGTTATAAGCAGTAGTTTAAGTGCTTCCCAGAGAAAAATAGATATAAACTATAGGGGAAGGACCAGTTTAGAGAAATTGAGCGAAGATGTGAGAAATATCTTAAGAGATTTTACAAATAATGGCTCCTATGAAGCAGGGAATATTTATTCTACAAGATACAATGTCAGCAGAAGAGGATCCAGCCCTATTTCCAAGATAAATTTAAATGTGGAATACTTAACAGATGAGGCTCAAGAGGCCTTTGTAGATAGGGAGGTCTCTAGGATCACTAAGAGTTTAATAAGGCCAGAGATGAGCGACTTTCAAAAGCTAAAAATACTACATGACTATATTGTCAACAATAGTAGCTATTCCTATGAGACTAAGAGTTCTCCTCATTCGGCCTATACACTTTTCAAGGAAGGCGAGGGTGTTTGCCAGGCCTATGCCCTGGCCAGCTATAAGCTACTAGATGCTGTAGGCATAGATAACTATTATGTAAAGGGAGTGGCTGGAAGTGAAAATCATGCTTGGAATAAGGTCAAGCTAGATGGGGAGTGGTATAATCTAGATGTGACCTGGGATGATCCTATTTCAGCATCAGGGGAGGATATATTAAGCTATGACTATTTTTTAATATCTGATAAGAAGCTGGCTAAAAGCCATAGGCCAGATAAGAACAACTTTCCTCCAGCTAGAGATGAAAAGTATGAAGTCTTCAGGGGAATAATCAATCCCATTGACTACAAGGAAGAGCTATACTATGTAAATAGAGAGGATGGAGGCAGGATATATTCCCTGTCCTTAGAAAATTTGACTCTTAGAAAAGTTTCAGACAATGTGGCTCCCTATTTACAGATCCACCAGGATAGAATATATTTCAGTAACTATTCAGATGGAGGCTATCTCTCCAGTATGGATTTAGAGGGAAATGATTTGGAAATCTTAAACAGCTCTCATTCTACAAATTTAAAGTTGGAATTGCCCTATTTAAGCTTTTATAACAATAGGGAAAAGAAGTGGGATAGGATAGAAATAGAATAAAAAATTAAATAGAAGAATCCAGGAGCTGGAGACTTAAGCAGCATAGACCTATATAGATAATAGGCCTATGCTGTTTTTTAATTTTCTATATATATTTCCAGATTTTAGCCGATATCTATAGAGGAGGGAGATTTATGAAGATAAATAGTACTCAAAATATAAATAATCTGGTAAATAAGCATGGAAATACAGATGGGTCAAAAAAATTATCTGAAAATAAAAACTTAGATCAAGATCTAGCCAAGAGCCTAGATCCAGATTTAGATGCAATTTTTGAGTCCTCCAAGACTATGGATAAAGTTAAAGTATATGATCTCTTTTCCCTAGTAAAGCTTAGTGAAGAATCTGAGGATATATATGGCAAGCTGGAAAAAATGGTAGAAGAAGTTTTAAGAGAGCAAAAGTCTGCCATAGATATATTAAAAAAGCTTCAGGGAGAAAGCTTAAAGAACCAGGGCCAGGACTTGGTCTCTTCCAAGGGCCGGCTAGGGGCAGAGGCTGTAAGTGAAAAGATAGCAAGCTTTGTAAAGGATGCCTCTGGTGGAGAAAAGGCCAAGATAGATGTTTTAATAAGGGCCATAGATGAGGCCTATAGGGAAGTGGAAGAAGCCCTGGGCCAATTGCCTGAAATATCCAAGGAAAGCTATAAAAAGATAGTAGAAAAGCTAGATAAGTATATATGGACAGAAGTATTTGAAAATGAGCCAGAAAAAGCAAGTCTAGAGCTTAAAAAAATGATAAAAGAGATCCTGGTAGACCAACACAGGAGCCTGGAAATTTTAAAAGAGCTGCCAGAGGCTGAGAGAGTGAAACTTGAGCAGTTTATTAAAGAAGAATTAGTTGAAAATCCTAGAGAGAGACCTGCCAGCCTAGCTGGAAATACTAGTGTGACAAGCTTAACTCAAACTTTGGAAGAAGAAGCCTTAACTCTTAGAGAAGTACTGGTCAATGAAGGGCTCTTAGGGGAGGATTCCTTAAGGGAGGGAGAGGCTCTTTTAAAATTAGCTAGAGGTCCTGAAAGAGAAGCTCTTGCAAGAGCTATTTTAGAGACAGGATCCTTAGACATAGAGGCCATAAGTGAAAAGATAGTAGAGTTTGTAAAGAAGGCATCCCAGGGAGATAGCTTAAGATTTAATCTATTTAGGGATGAAATAGCTGCAGCTTTTAGGGCCAGGGAAAAGGCTCTGGGAGGCTTGTCAGAGCTATCAGAGAAAAGCTATGAGAGAATAATGGAAAAACTAAGTTTATTAGAGAGGGATCCAAGTTTCTTTAGTGATCCTAGACTTTCTATCTTAGCTGGTATTATGTATAACTATAGGGTCTTTAAAAGTGATGTCAAGGTCAGAATAAGGACCTATATCTTTACAGTTCTTATAGGCCTAACTATCTACTATGTATTTAAAAATTGGTGGTAGGAGAAAAAATGATCTAGGCTCTTGGCCTAGATCATTTTTATAAGTATAGCTTATTTAACTATCAATATGTTTGACTTAACATGGTGTAAAACTCTACTGGAAACACTACCTAGCATGGCCCTTGAGAAGGTACCTAAACCTCTACTTCCCATAACAACTAGATCATAATTATGGTTTTCAACTTCTTTTATAATCTCTTCTCCAGCATTACCAGTTCTCAGCTTGACCTTTACTTGACCCTTGTAATCATCAAATAGTTTTATGGCTTCATCTAGGATTTTTTCTCCAGATTCTCTTAGGTTCTTTATGGTCTCCATATTGTAGTTGGTCATGGTAACATAGGGAGTCATCAATACATCTGGTGTTACAGTCAAGATACATATCTCTGCTCCAAAGGCCGTTCCCAGTCTTTTAGCTTCAAGTAGGGCCTTGTTGGCCGTATCAGAACCATCGGTGGTAACTAAGATCTTTTCCATTGTCCTACCCCTCTCATAATTTATTTTTTATATCTTCTTCTTATTAGACCTATACCCTTAAAATAGGATTATAATAAGGAGCTAGAATCTTCTCTATAAACTTGGGCCAAAAATGGATTGACTCTTGCTATTTCCTCTCCCCGCCAGGGTGAAGCCTGGCATCTTTCGCACCAGTGTCCCGCCTTTAAAACTAGCCTAGGACTGGCAGAAAACTTGTGGGAAAAAGCACATTGCCAAACCAGCTTGCTATCTAAATCCCCCTCTATCATAGACTCTGATAGACAGCTTCCTCCTCTAAATCTTGCAGCTCTTTTCATATCCTCTAGGTCTAGACAGCTAGTAGGTTTTTCTTCATCGTATCCATGGTCCAGGATGATCTTTCTATCCAAATCCCAGTCCCAGTTTAAGCTATCCCAATCTCCTATGGCCTTCCAATCTTCTAAAGAAGTCCAATAGGCCTCTATCTTTTCTAGATCATTTGACTCTAACCAGCTTAAGCTACCATGCCTACCCTGAGCTATAGGCTTCATAATAAAGTTCTTTATAAGGACCCTAGGCAGGTATTTCATAAGAGTTTTGGGAAATCCTATTTCTTCCTCCAGCCTAGTGAAAAAATCCTCCAGGCTCTCCCTTCTAAAGTCCAAATAGTCATTTAGGATATGGGAATCTAGATAGTAGTGGCCGTGGAAGTTTTTAGAGGCAAACCAATTGGCCTGGTAGATCTTTCTTATATCCTCTATGCCCATGATTTTAAAGATAGAGCTCATAAAATCGTAGTTGTTTATGCGGGTAGACTCTCCTCCTCCTATATTGTAAATGTTTTTCCAAAAGTCCTGGGGCAGATCCTGGATGCAGATGTTTTCTATCAGTCTAGCTGAATCCTTTTCTGTGATCCACTCTAGGACATTGTTAAGTGGCTGGTGGAAGATTATTCCCTCCCTTATATCTATTATACCAGGATAGAGTATGCCAGTTTGCCTTAGGCTTACCCAGTATTTCAGGCCTGATTCTACTATCATTCTTTCTCCAGCTATCTTTGTCTGGGCATAGTTGTCAAACTTGCTTGGATTCATAGGATCTCCCACCCTGCCCCAGTGAATAGGTGGTAGCCTACTTCCAGTTTGAGCTACAGAACCTATATAGACAAGCTTTACATCTCTTAAAGCTAGCTCATCTATAGCCCTTAATATGTTTTCCACGGAACCTACATTTATATCCCAGGCTTCTTTAGGATGGTGATCTGCCTTGGGAGAGACTAGGGCAGCTAGATGGAGTATATAGTCTACATCCTTTAAGGCCTTTTTAACCCTAGTATAGTCCCTGAGATCTCCCCAAAGAATATCTATGCTGGCCTTATATTTTTCCATAAGCTTTATATTCTTCTTTGACCTTCTAACAATTGTAACCAAGCTAAGCTTGTCCAAGTGCTTACATAAAAACCCTCTTTTTCAAGATAATCACCTTCCTTTTGGTACCTGGTACCTTCGCCAGCTAAAGTGCTATATAGAATATTTATACCCATTAAATTGAACTATTAATAGCCAAGATAAATTTAAGGATTTAAAGTGGTAAATACTGGGTAAAAATATATTAATCGCAAATTCTTAGACACTAGTAGAGAAAGTAGGTGCACTATGAAAAAGTTATTTTCAGCTATAATGATCCTAACACTTATAAGTATTTTAGCTGTAGGATGTGGAGACAATTCTAAGCAGGATGGAGCAGGAGATATGGAAGAAAACCCTCCAGTAGAAGACCTGGAAGAGGAAGAAGCTAGTCCTGATGAAAAAGAGGAAAATCCTGATGAAGATTTAGATCTAGGAGAAAAGCTTTCCCAATCCTATCTATCCATGATGGATAATGAGAAATATCTGATGAAATATAAGATGAGCTTTGATATTGAAGGAAGAGAAGTTGAAGGTGTTTTAACAGCAGCAGTAGATGGAGATAGAACAGCCATGATCAGTGACGTTGATGGCATGGAAGCAACCATTATAACTAAGGATAATATGTCCTATATAGTCAACCACGATCAAAAGACCATCCTAGAGATGCCTGCTGATGTGGATGTGGATATAGATAATGGGGAAATGGGAGAGATAGATACCATGGAAGCAGAGGCTATAGATTATATAGGGACTGGAAAAGAAGATGGACTGGTCTATGAAGAGTATACTACTGAAGATGGAGAGATTAAGTATTATTTTGATGGAGATAAGTTGGTAAAGATAGTATATTTAATAGATGGAGAAAGTCAAGAGATGGAAATAATAGAAATGACTGAAGAGGTTCCAGAGGATATATTTGATCTACCAAAGGACTATCAAGTAATGGAATTGCCAGGAAACTAAAAACTAAAAATAGAAAAAACTGACCTAGGAGATCGATATCCTAGGTCAGTTTTTCTATCTGCCTATAAAATCCATATATTAATATAAATTAACCGAATATTTCATTAATCTATGATATAACTTTAAGTATGAGTAAATTAGAGAACTGTGGAGGGAAGCTATGGAGGATATAAAGTTTTTAGACCAGGTAAAGGAAAAGGGTAATTTTTGGTTTATGGAAATAATAAACCAGGAGATATATGACAAATTACTAGATGCTGAAAGAATTGCCAGAATTGATTTTAAAACTTGTGGAATTCGAGCTATTAGGGGAGGCCTAGAGTGCATAATCAGATATATGCTAGAAGATGCTAGGCTGAAAAAAGTGGATACAAAGGGAATGAAGCTATCTGAGAAAATAAATCTTTTAAGAGAAGAGTCTATACTTCCCAGTATTGGCATAGTAAAGGCTGACTTTGAAGATGGAAGATCCGGAGAGATAGACTACTATGACTTTTTAAGAAGATTTGGAAATGCCTGCTCCCATGAAGAGGTAAGAAGCTATGATATTAAGGTGGACTACCTGCAAGTATATAGGTGCCTTAAGGGCTTACATCTCTTGGTAAAAAAGTATTATCAAAAGAGAATTTCCAAGGACACTCCAGACTTTATGCCTAACTATATGCCTATAGGAGATTATTTTATCCAGGAGGCCTATGTGCCAAAGGATACACTTAGGTCCAGATGTATTGTAGAATTTCTTGCCTATAGTTTAGATGCTAGAGATAATAGGGCCTTTTATGCCATATTGAGACTTTATAACAAGGAAGAGTTAAATGAGAACTTTATCTTAAGAAACAATGATACCTTCCTAGAAGCTTCTAAGGCTTCTATAACTAGTGTGCCAGAAGGTATGACCAGGATGGAGGAAGTCATATCCTATGGAGATAAGAGTTCCTTTTATATGATGGGCTATCTCTTCAATAGAGAGGCTCAGCAGCTTACAAGTCGAGTTTTAAGGGATATAGATTTAAGGAAAAGGCTTATGATGTGTAAGAGAATAGCTGACTGCTTTTATAATCTACATAATTCAGAGGTGCCCATATATCACAGAATGATATCTGATGAAGCTATATTCTTATGTGACTTTGGTAGGGAATGGGTTCCCTATGTAATAAAGTTTGACTTTGCCAAGATCGAAATAGAAGGTGGAGGAACTGTAGTAGATGCAGCCCTTAATGCCAAGAACAGGCTGCAGGCTATTCAACAAATAAAGTATCTATCACCAGAGTGGGCCAATATAGACGATACTACTAGGGCCGATTGGAGCAAGATAGACATATATTCCCTAGGCATACTCTTTAGTGATATCCTAATGGGAAAGATTAGTGATACAGCTGTAGAAGTGGAGAACTTATTGGATGAAGATCTGCCAGAGGAAGTAGTTATTTTAATTGATGGCATGAGGTCAGATATACCTGGAGAAAGATACAATATAGGAGAAGTCAAAGAGATCTTAACAGAGGTGGTAGGCTAGTGGAAGTAAAATACAAAAAAGATCATAGCTACAGGCTAATAGAGGAAAGCAAGATAGAGACAAATGGAAGTACCATATACAGGGCTCAGGACTTAGAGCTAGGCCGAGATGTCTGTGTTAAGATTGTAGATATAGAGGGAGAAAACTCTAGGGAAATAGAAAAGAAGTTAGAAAGGGCCATGCTGGAAGTCAGGGCTATGGTGGATATAAGCGAAAAGACCATATATATACCTAGTATATTTTCAACTTTTTTCGATAAGAGGGAATCCAAGCTCTATATAGTCATGAAGTGGATCCCTGGAGATAATCTAGAGAAGAGAATGGATGAAACTGACAAGAGATTTCTAGGCTGGATGATAGATCTTTGCAATATACTCTCAGCTATGGAAAAAACTAAGATTTATCATAAGGATATAAAGCCGGAAAATATTATGATAGATTCTAAAAATGAACTCTTCTTGATTGACTTTAATATAAGTGTATCTTCTCCAAATATTATAGAGGGAACTCCCCACTACAAGGCTCCAGAAATGGACATGGGAACAAGGTATATGGGAAGGGATAAGGTGGACATCTTTTCCATAGGAGTTATACTCTACCAATACTATGCTGGTGAAGTGCCTAAGAGAGGCCAGGACTATGCTAGGAAAAGTCGCTTGGGAAAATTTCAATGGGATCTCTTTATTGAAGCTATAGAAAAGAATCCAGAAACTCCAGAGGAGGTCAATAACATAATCAAGAAATCTATGAGGCTGGATCCAAAGGAAAGATATGCAAATATAAATGAATTAAAAAGAGAGCTAATAAGGGCAGAAAGGAGCTTGAAAAGTGGCAGAAGAAGAAAAGATGACCATAAGAACTTCTTTTAAAGAAGAGATAGAAAAATCCCTAGAGGGAGAAAAGATAGAAACTCTTCCAGAAACTTTGGAAATAGAGGATGGAAGAGGATTGAATTTAGATAGATGGAGAAAGAAGAGATGAAGGAAAAATTTATAGAATTTAAATCACAGGCTATAGATCTGCCTACATATGTAAGATTTTCTATTACAAAGGGAGCCTTTGAAAAGCTAAGCCTTCATCCTAAGGGGGTAAGGCCTATGCTCCTATCACTGTCTTCTGCTTCGGTCCTTCTCCTAAGCAAGGCCAAGGGTGAAGACCTCTATGAAGTTTTTACAGCTGATGGCAGCTATCTATGTAGGATCACAAAGGATATGAGCTCTCTTTTAATAATTGGCTTCAATAAAAATGATCTAATAAAACAAAACAATGCCATGAAAAATGCCATTTGCTTTAAGCCAAGCAAGGGGGTAATAGTTCAGGTAACTCTTGCCAAGCCCTATGACTACTTTTTTGATATTGTAAATGGCAAGCAATATAAGAAAAATAGATATTCCAATAGAAGGGTTAAAAAATCCCTTAAGATTATTAAAAGGGAAATTGAACTTGCAAAAGAGCTGGAGGAGGAAGATCTGGAAGAAGAGGAATACAAGCCAGAGAGAAGGCTGGGCAATCTTCTTCGGTTATCAGAACACTATTCCATACTTACCAGTGAACTAGAGGAAAAAACTGCCAATGCTACAGGCAAGATTTCCTATTTTAAGATAGAGGCCTTGGAATACAATAGGCTGGACAGGGTGGCCTATAGATTCTTAGTTGATAGTCTAGATGAGAATATATTTAAGATTGGAACTAGGCTAGAGCTAGAAGATAGGGAAGGGCTTGCTCATCTGGGTGAAATAATAAATATTGAAATTGGCCCTGATCATGACTCTATAGACCTTTTATTTAACAAGCATATAGATATAAAGGACTTCTCCAGTATAGGTTGGATAGGACTGTCCTTTTCCTCTGTAAACAAGGAAGTTCAACTAGCTGCAAATGAAAAGATAAGAAATGGGGAAGCAGCTTCAAAGTATATGGACAAGGTACTTGGAAAGAGAACTTCTGCAGGATTTGAAAAAAAGGATCTAAAAGAGTTAAGAGAAGAGCTTAAGAAAAAGGAATATCCTCCAAACTCTAGCCAGATGGAGGCTATAGCCCGTGGAATAAATACAAAAGATGCCTTTTTAGTTATGGGACCACCTGGAACTGGAAAGACAACAGTTATATTGGAATGGGCAAAATACTTTGTTGAAAAGGAAAACAAGAGAGTGCTTATATCTTCTCAAAACAACAAGGCTGTAGATAATGTCTTAACTAGAATAGCAGATGAAGAAAATATAGACATTATAAGGATTGGCTCGGAATCCAAGCTTCAATCAGAAGTTAGGCCCTATATGTTTGAAAACAAGATCAAGGATCTAAGGGAAAATATAGTTAAAAGCACTAGTGGAAATATGGAAGAAATTCAAAATCTAATGCCGGCCTGGATAAGTTTTTCCAAGGAGTTAGAGCCTCTTATAGAGATAAATAGTGGCTTAGATAGCTTGAGAGAAGGCTTTCAAAGTGGAGTAGATAGGGAGATACTTCCTGTCTATAGAAAGCTTTTATCCTACTACAAGAGCTATAGACAGATGGAAGAGAGCATAGGCTCACTAGAGGAGAAACTAAAGGTCAGAATTGAAAAGATAGAGACCTATGAAAGGGAAAGTAAGGGCCTTAAAAAGATAATATTTTCCCTGCCAAATCTCTTTAGAAAGGCTTTAACTAGGCGGGATGTAAAGAAGTATGATAATTTTAAGGAAGAAAATAGGCAGCTAGTAGAAGACTACAATAAATTATATCCAGACTATAGCCTGGCATATGAAAAGACCTTGGATGGAGACTTTAAAAGCTATTATTATAAATCCATAGATAGGGACAAGGAAGCAGAAAGAGTAAAAGGGTCTATGCCAAAGGAAGGTAACAAATGGAAATTGTTTGAGAATATAAAGATAGATAGCCAGGGCTGGAAGAGTACTAGCTTCTTAAAAGATATAGTAGGGGAAATAAAGAAAGAAAAAAAGAGAGGGGAAAAGATAGTTGAAACTGTTAATATCTGGAGAGAGGAAACAGAATCTACTCAAAACTATGCCTTAAATGAGATAATACTGGAATCTGTAGATCTGGTTGGGGCCACCTGTATAGGTATAAACTCCCAGAGGCGTTTTGCCAACTTAGACTTTGATGTAACCATAATAGATGAAGCAGGTCAGATACAGATACACAATGCACTGGTGCCTATGAGTGTATCCAATAAGCTTATAATGCTGGGAGATCACAAGCAGATACCACCAACTAGGGATGAAGAGCTCTTGGATCTCTGCCAGGAAAATGGAGTTGACAGTGAACTTTTAGAGATGAGCTTATTTGAAATGGTCTATGATGAAATGCCAGAAGAAAACAAGATCATGCTAGATACCCAGTATAGGATGCCGGGAGAAATAGCTGATACTATTTCAGAATGGTTCTACCAGGATAATTATCTATCTGCGGATTTTAAAAGAGATATGGAGAGCAAGATACCAAAGCTGTCTAAAAAACCCTTTCTCCTAATAGATACTTCAGAGGAAAAAAATAGGCATGAAAGAAGGATAGAAAAGGCAGGTAGTGACAACAATTTAGAGGCAAATATAGTCAGGGATCTAGTTTCCCATATATCCCTAGAAGCTCAAATCAACTTAGATGAAGTGGGAGTTATATCGGCCTACAAGTCCCAAGTAAAACTTATAAAAAGCAAGCTTAAGGAAAAGTTTTCTGAGGAGGCCATAAAGGAAATGGTGGCAACTCTGGATAGTTTCCAGGGCCAGGAGAGGGATCTTATAATATATAGCTTTACTAAGAGTTCTAAAAGAAGTGGAAAGTCTAAGAGAATTGGCTTTTTAAATGAGCTTAGAAGACTGAATGTTGCCATGACCCGCTGTAAAGAAATGCTGATACTGATTGGTGATATGGACTTCTTATCTTCCTGTGAACATATGGAAGAAGATGACTATGGAGATCCCCAGTATGACAAGAGTGAAAAAGAATTTTCCGACTTTATAAACAAGATGCTAAAGGATCTAGAAGATGGTCGTGGGGAAAGGATAAGCTATGGAGAATTTACAAATAGGATAAGGGGAGGCACTATATAAGATGGCAAGAAAAAGAAGAAAGATGTCTATGAAAAATCAAATAGTTTTTGCTTTAAAGGAAATAAAGGAAAAGTATCCTGCTATAATGCCCTCCCAGATAGAAATGTTTTCCCCTATTTACTATCCTATAGCCATGGTAGAGATGAATTTAGATGAAATGACCTTTGAAGACTTTGAAACAGTTCAATTAACTGTCTTAAAACTTATATCCCTAGGTCAGCTAGAGGAAGAGGTCCTGGCAGACTTGTTAGGACTCAGCGTAGGCTATATCTCTAGGGTCAAGCATCTGCTTAAGGGATATGGACATATAGAAGATGACAAGTTGACTGAGCTTGGACAAGAGTCCCTACTAGAAGAAAAGAAGATTACAAGATCCCAGGTTTGGCAAAAGTTCCAAGTAGATGGATTAAATGGCTCTCTTATAAGGATGAGTGAATTGGTTGCAGACAATAGCTTAAATGACAAGGATGAAACTCGCTTTATAATAGGACATTTGGATTATTTAGATGGTATAAAGAGTGAAGAGATAGAAGCTCAAATAGAAGAAGGAGATTACTCTGACTTTATAAGGCAAAAGACTGGCATATTGAATACAAATGTGCTGGCTATAAATGATGTAGAATGTACAGAAGTAAAGTATGCAGTATGTTTTTTAATGAAGTTGAAAGGGGTAGAAAGGCCTGTAATATTTGCAAAGAGATACAATGAAGAAAAAAAGGAAGTAAGGGAAAGATTTTCCTGGCAAGCCTTTAGTATAGCTGGGGAAGATGTGAGAGAAAAATATGGCTTTGAAGAAAACATACCCCTAAGCAGCCAAATGGCAGTGGACTATACAGAGAATATCTTTCAACTCATAAAGGAAAGATCCCAAGGAGTAGAAATAGATAAGGAAATCTTTAATACACTTAAAAAGCTCTACCCCTTCCAAAAAGAGGATATATCCATAGAAGGATCTAGAGGAGGCAATATTCCCCTAGTAAGTGTAAAAAGAGAATCCCTAAAAAAAGACACACCCTGGCTCAAGATCTTTCTAGAGGAAATAGAAAAATATGGACAATACATTATCACAAATGAACACCTCTATGGAAAGATGATAGCTATGGAGTGTAA
>CAZBAK010000047.1:0-10106 GCA_964489715.1 uncultured Tissierella sp.
GACCTCAATTATTAGTAAATGCTGATGTTTTACGTGGAAAGGATGCAACTTCTGTAAGTCAGGTAGGAGTTGATATTACCAATGCTGGTGGAAACTATATAGATAAGGCAGTTGTAGTTGATAATAGTGGATTGATATCCAGTCGTACACCTGATGATCTAGATCAATTCAATGAAGCAATATTATCAGCTCTTAACAAATAAATTTAATAGCTTATGAATAAGAGCTCCCTAGTGACGATTTCTTTAAAGAAAAATTGTCACTGGGAGCTTTAATATTTTTAATAAATAGCTAATAAATTTATTTAAAGGGAGATTTAAGAGTAATTTTAAGTGTAAATTTCTGGTAAGATGATTATTCATAAAAGTCGGGGGTAAGTAATAAATATGGAGGGTTTGATATGAAAGATATAATAAAAGTAGGAGAAGAAGCTAGAGATTTTTCATTGAAAGATCAAAATGGTGAAGAGGTAAGTTTAAAGGATTTTAAAGGCAAGAAAGTTTTATTATCTTGGCATCCACTAGCATGGACGGCAGGATGACTGGATCATATGAGAGCTTTGGAGCTCAACTATGATAGGTTCATAGATAAAAACATAATGCCGCTGGGAATCAATGTAGATCAAGAACACTCAAAGTCAGCTTGGGCAAAAGTAATTAATATACAAAAGCTAAAAATGCTATCAGACTACAATCCTTTAGGAGAAGTAGCAAAGTCTTATGGTATATTTAACGAAAAAGTAAATGCATCTGGAAGAGCTAATATACTAATAGATGAAGAAGGAAAAGTAGAATGGGTAAAAGTTTATGAAATGTCAGAAGTTCCTGATTTTGAAGAAGTATTTTCTGAAATAGCTAAATTATAAGATTGGCTATTAAAAAAACTTAGATAATTTAATTGTTTACAGATAAAGAGAGAGAAGGATTAAAGTTACTTTAATCCTTCTCTCTCTTTTTATCTTCTTAGTTTAGCTTATTCTCTTCCTAATATTCTTCTAAAAACTTTACCAATTATTGTACCTACAAAATATATACCTGGCATGGGGTCGCTCCAACTCCAAGTGGAATGAACTTTTTTAAATGTATTATCCCTAATAATTTTACCTAGAGACATTTGTCCTGATTTTAAGTATCCTCTTATGGCAAATAGATCTTCATACATATAATGAAAAACATAACCTGTTTCATATTCTACGCTCTTGTTAGGTGGAATTTCATCGGTCATTTCTAAATAGGCTATGAGAGGAAAGTTTAATCCACACTTGTATAACATTTCATTAAAGTTTATAGTCCTTACATTTACCTCAATAAGATAGATCTCGTCAGTAACTTCATCTCTTTTGAGTTCTACTTCTGCAAAACCTTTAAATTTTATACCTTCTAGAAATGGCTTACATATTTCATGTATTTCAGGTATCCAACTTTGCTTAGCATAGGTAGAGGCACCAAAGTTATTAGGCCACTGCCTTATCTTGTAAGCAGATGTATAGTGAGTAACCTGGGAATCTTGATTTAAATATGCATCATAGCAATAACAGTTCTCCTCAGGTCCTGGAATGATTCTCTGTACTATTATTCCATGCTCATCTCTCTTGCACATATTAACCTTTTCCATAAGCTCTTCTTCTGAATTTATGATAAATACTTTATGCCTATAGTCCCTTACAAAAGAGGCTGAATCCATAGGTTTTATGATACAAGGATATTTTATTTCTTCATTAACCCTTTGGGCTAGGTTTGGATCATCTCCATTTATAGTTTCAGGAACTTTAACATTGAATTTGTCAGCCAATAGACTCATAGTATATTTATCCATTACTTCTGACCAAAAACCCTTCCTATCCATAGGAAATAAATAGTGTTCTTTTAATTCATCAAAATATGTATCTATAAATTCTACATATGGGTCAGCTCCTGGATACAGCACAGGTTTTTTATCTTGTTTTTTAGCATAATCAATTAAATAGTTTAATAATCCTTCTGGATCTTCCTTATAGTGTGGAGCAATATATTTTTCACTTAGGTATTTAGACTTTGCTCCATAACGACTTTCTTCACTATAATCTATAGCTGTAACATTGATATCGTGTCTGCCTAAACATCTGATGATACTTAATCCTACATAGTAGTTTGCTCCTAGTACAACAGCTTTATTTTTAATCTTAATGCACCACCTTAAATAATATTCTCATAAACATGTACAATAATTATATACCTAAGTATTAAAAGTATCAAGTTTAATATCCCCAGCTGTTTAATATCCTAGTTAACTAGGATTTTAGACACTTATAGAGTTTATTAGGCTGATATATGTTTTATTTGCAAATGATGGGGTAGATATTAGATAGGTAAGTAATAAACAAACAATAAAAAGGAGTGTTAATTTATGAATAGGATCAAGAAAAAATGGTTATTCCCATTATTATTTGTGCTAGTATTATCATTAGGATTAACTGCTTGTACTAGCGGAACAGACAATGAAGGTGATACTCAAACAGGTGATCCAGATGTTGAAGATCAGGTTGAAGATGGAGTAGAAGATGCTAAGGATACAGTAGATGAGGCAGCTGATGATGCAGAAGAATCAGTAAGAGATATGACCTATGAAGATATTAAAATCAGACCAGAAGAGACATTTGATAAATTTATGGAATTGCATCCTGATACAAAGATTACAAAAGTTGATTTAGATAAAGAACTTATGGATTATCAGTATGTAGTAGAAGGTTATGACAGTGAAAATGAGTATGAAGTAAAAATAAATCCTGTGGATGGTCAAGTAATAAGCGATGACACAGAAGTAATTGATCTAGATGATGATGAGATGGGTGAAATTACTAAGGAACATTTAGAAAAGGTAGATAGTATTATAGATATGGCTAAAGAAGAAGACGGAAGCGATTCTGAATTAGATGAGTGGAGTATGTCTGTAGAAGATGGTAGAGTAGTTATGGATGTAGAGATTGGCTTAACAGAATATTCTTATGATGTAGATACGGAAGAATTAATAGAAAGTGATATGTAATACAAGTTTTAAATTAATTGTTAAAAATAGATGTTTTAAAGTTTAAAATTAGGCCCCTAGATCAATATTGATCTAGGGGCCTAACAATTTATAGCTTGAAGGACTAGTATTGATAATAAAATTCTAGGATATAGGGTATAATAGTTAGTGAGATAGATATTAAGGAATAGGGAGGAATAGATTATGAATAATAAAAAATCAAAGAAGACACCACCATCCATAGATCAATGGCTTAAAGAAGCTAAGGCAGATCCAGAATCTGTAGAAGAAGGTATGTACTTGATACACAATGGAGTTGTTCGTAAAACACCTAGAGCTGAGGTTCGTCATGGAATAGATGATGGTTCCACTGTAAAGGGTATGGAATTTTCCTATGATGAGAAAAAAGTTCAGGAGGCTATAGCTCAAACTTATAAAATGCCAGGTATATTCCATGTTAAAGTTTGGATCAATGAAGGAGACTTGGGCCTAGGTGATGATATAATGTTGGTTCTAATCGGGGGAGATATAAGACCTCGTGTTATTGATGCTCTACAATTTTTAATAGGAAAGCTTAAGAATGAATGTGTCACTGAGATAGAAAAAAAATAAAAATAGATTCTATTGCTTAGCTAGAGAGTTTTGATATAGTATAATTATATGTCTAAAAACAAGTGGAGGAGATTTAATTGAAAATTAATGAAATTATGAATTCTTCAGTTATATCAGTAGAAGCTGATGAAAACATAGGAAATGTCTTGGAAATTATGAAAAAAGAAAATATCAATGGTATTCCCATTGTAGATAAGGATAAGGAATTACTAGGGATGCTAGTAAAGGCTGATATATATAGATTTTTAATTGATCCAGGCCACTATAAAACTTGTCCTGTAGAATGGGTAATGACAAAAGAAGTAGTAAAGGCAGATGTAGATGAAGATATTATAATTGTGGCTAAACGTTTAAGGGAAAATGATATAATAGCCCTACCTATAGTTGAAGAGAACAAGGTTGTAGGTATAGTTTCTATTGAAGATTTTATGGATTACTATATCAATCTATAGCAGTATGAATAAGAGTATCTAATTGCATAGTTATATAAAGAATATCATAGACATTTGTTTATGGTGTTTTTTATTGTAAAATAGAAAGAAGTTATTGACATATGACCATTACTCCATGTATACTATTACTATAAAGAAAAAATTTAATGTGGAGGTGTTGAAAATAGCTAGACCTAGAAAATTTAGAAATGTTTGTGGATTACCTCATACAGATCGATTTGGACCTCTGGGTAGAGGAGGACATGGACATGGGCCTGGAAATAGATTTATAGTTATGTTGATAGATGAATATGAAACTATTCGATTAATAGACCTAGAGGGATTGACACAAGAAGAATGTTCCCAGCAGATGAATATAGCACGTACTACGGTACAAAGAATATATAGTGATGCTAGGAAAAAAATCGCCCAATCCTTAGTTGAAGGCAAGGTTTTAAAGATAGAGGGTGGAGACTATAAGCTCTGTAATGGTAGGGGTAGATTTTGCGGAAGAGGCAATTGCAATAGAGGCCCGGAGAGAAGAGAGTTTTTACAAGAAGATAAAGGGGAGAGATCAATAGTGAAAATAGTAATGCCAGTAGATGAAAATAATATGGATACAAAAGTAGCAAGTTCCTTTGGAAGAGCAGCATTTTTCTTAGTCTATGATACAGAGACAAAAGAAAATAGTTTTATAGATAACAAGGCAGCATCAAGTCAAGGTGGGGCAGGAGTTATAGCAGCACAAACTGTTGTAGATAGCAAGGCTGATGCACTTTTAACCCCTAGATGTGGACAAAATGCAGCAGATGTCCTAGAAGCAGGAGAAGTTAAAATATATAAGAGTATAGAAGGAAGCGCAGAAGAAAATATAAAAGCCTTTATAGATGAAAAACTAGAATTATTGGATGAGATTCATTCTGGATTTCATAAGCATGGAGAGTAAAAAAATGAAGATTGCTGTATTAAGTGGAAAAGGTGGTACTGGAAAAACATTTATTTCAGTAAATTTAGCTGCAGTGGCTAAGGACTCCAAATATGTAGATTGTGATGTTGAAGAGCCTAATGGACATCTCTTTTTTAAGCCAGTTGATATAGTTACAGAAGAAGTAAAGGTAATGATACCACAAGTAGATGAAGAACTTTGCAATGGCTGTAGAACATGTGTAGATTTCTGTAGATTTAATGCACTTGCTCATACTGGGAAAAAACTTATTATATTTGAAGATATATGCCATGCCTGTGGTGGCTGTGTATTATTTTGTCCTCAAAAGGCCTTAAGTGAAAAAGATAAAACTATTGGTAGGATAAGACAAGGATACTCCCAAGATGTAACAGTTCTAAGTGGTATTTTAGACATAGGAGAGGTTACAGGTGTTCCAATTATAGATCAGCTTCTAGAAAAAGTGAAAATGGATGATGGGGTTCAGATTATAGACTGTCCACCAGGCAGCTCTTGTACAGTTATGGAAAGTATAGAAGATGCTGATTATTGTATTTTAGTAGCAGAACCTACAACTTTCGGAGTTCATAATCTAAATATGGTCTACAAGCTTGTAAAACTTTTTGACAAGGCCCATGGGGTTGTTTTAAATAAATGCCTAGATGGAGAAAATCCTGCCCAAGAGTTTTGCAAGGAGAATAATATAGAAATATTGGAAAAAATATACTTTGATAAAGAATTAGGAGAGTTAAATTCCAATGGATTTATAGCTAGTAGAGAAAGTGAAAAGTATAAAGAGATATTTTCAACTTTACTGGAAAATGTAGCTAAGGAGGTAGAAAATGAAAGAACTATTAATCCTTAGTGGTAAAGGTGGGACAGGTAAAACTACCATAGCCGCTGCCTTTATAAAATTAGGTGGGATCAAAGGCTATGCAGATTGTGATGTAGATGCACCAAATCTTCATCTGGTAACCCATCAAGAGTCTCAGCCAGAGCTCTCAGATTACTATGGTATGGACAAGGCTTATATAGACAATGATATTTGCACAAACTGCGATCTTTGCAGGGAGCATTGCCGCTTCAATGCAATAGATTTAAATGATGGATACAAGGTCAACCTTTATGCCTGCGAAGGATGTGCTGTATGCAAGGAACTATGTCCTGTAGGTGCAATAGAAATGCAAGCTTACAAGGCTGGAGATTTAAAACTGTATAAGGGAAGAGAGATCTTTTCTACGGCAGAGTTAAAAATGGGTAGTGGAAATTCTGGACTTTTAGTTACAGAGGTAAAAAACACTCTTAAATCTCATGCTGAGGATCTTGAACTTGCCATAATTGATGGCTCACCAGGGATAGGTTGTCCAGTTATAGCTTCTATAAGTGGAGTAGATATGGTTCTAATAGTAACAGAACCTTCTATATCAGGAATAAATGATATGGAAAGAATAGTTAAAACAGCTAAAAGATTTAATACAAAGCTTGCTATCTGTGTTAATAAATTCGATACAAATATAAATAACACAGAAAAGATAAAAGCTTATTGCAGGGAAAACGATATAAATTTTGTAGGCCTTATTCCCTATGATAGAGAAGCTGTAAAAATTGTAAATGAGGGCAAGAGTATAGTAGATAGGGACTGTAAATCTGGTCGTGCCAGTAAGGAAGTCTTCAAGGAAACACTAAAAATACTTAAAAATTAAAAAATGGAGTGAATAATATGAAAATAGCCGTAGCAAGTGAAGAGAACACAGTAACAGAACATTTTGGACACTGTCAAAACTTTAATATATTTGAAACAAAGAATAAGGAGATTGTCAATAAGGAGTCCCTAGCTAACCCTGGTCACAAGCCTGGCTTTCTACCTAACTTTTTAAATGATCAAGGTGTAGATGTTATAATTTCAGGTGGAATGGGCGGAGGAGCTATTGATATATTCAATGAGAAAAATATTGAAGTTATAGTTGGTGCTTCAGGAGATGCAGAAAGAGCTGTAAAAAGCTATCTTTCAGGAGACTTAAAGTCAACAGGTTCAGTTTGTCACCAACATCAGCATGAAGGAGATTGCTAATTTAGAGTAAAAACTCTCTTTTTAGGGTATAAGGACTTTAATAGTCTAGTCTTTATAAAGCAAAAAAGGGGATGGGTTTATGATAAATTTTAGCAAGGATAAAGGAAATATACCTATAGTATGTGATTTAGATTTAAATAGATACTTAGGTAATTGGTATGAGATTGGAAGACTTCCCTTAAGATCTGAAAGAGGTTTAGATAATATTACAGCCATATATAATCTGAAAAAGAATGGTGAAATAGAGGTAATCAACTCTGGCTATAAAAATGGTAAGAAAAGAGAAATCAGAGGAAGTGCTTGGCTTAGGAATAAAAATTGCACTGGTAGCCTCTGGGTAAGGTTTTTTTGGCCATTTAAATCAGAATATAATGTTATAAAGGTAGATAAAAATTATAGATATGCTGTAGTAATGGGAGAAAGTAAAGACAATCTATGGATCTTAAGTAGAAATCCTCATATGGAAAAAGAAACATACAGTGATATAATAGATTTTTTAAATGAAAAAGATTTTGATATCCAAAAGATAATAAATCCAAAACAAGATAAAATTTAAGAGACATTTAAAATACTCCCTAAGGAGTATTTTTTATTTCTAAATATTTAAATTTTAAAGAAATAAACTATAAGGTTTTTAAAAAGATAAAACTGTGATATTATTTTATTAGGAGCTACTTTATATGTAAAATAAAGGGGTGAGAAGATGCTTTATAGAAAACTTGGAAAAACAGATGAAATGGTTTCAATTCTTGGCTTTGGATGTATGAGATTTCCAGTAAAAGAAGGGGGAGATATGTCTCAAATAGATGAGGATAAATCTATAGAGATGTTAAGATATGCCATAGATAAGGGAGTTAATTACTTAGATACAGCCTATCCCTATCATGGAAGTGGTATGGAAGAAGCGGGAATGAGTGAACCTTTCCTGGCGAAAGTTATAAAGGATGGCTACAGGGAAAAAGTAAAAATAGCTACAAAACTTCCAGTTTGGTTAGTTGAAACAAGGGAAGATATGGATAAGTACTTAGATGAGCAGTTAAAAAGATTAGAAATAGAAACAATAGATTTTTATCTATTACATTCTTTAAATAAAAATGTATGGGAAAGAATGAAATCACTGGGAGTAGATGAATTTTTAGATAGGGCCATAGCCCAGGGAAAAATAAAACATGCTGGTTTTTCCTATCACGATGGGCCAGAATATTTTAATGAGATAATAGATTACTATGATTTTTCTTTTTGCCAAATTCAATTTAATTATCTAGATGAAGACTATCAAGCGGGCCTAGCTGGTTTAAATTATGCTTACAAAAGAGGACTGGGAATAGTTATAATGGAGCCTCTAAGAGGTGGAAAGCTGGTGGAAAATCTACCTGGTAAGCTTGAAGAAGTTTTTAAGAATGCTGATATAGAGAAGAGACCTGTAGAATGGGCTTTAAGCTGGCTATGGGATCATGAAGAAATTTCAACGGTCTTAAGTGGTATGAGTAATTTAGAACAAGTAGTAGAAAATGTTGAAATAGCAAGTAGAAGCAAAGCTAATTCCCTTACAAAAGCAGAAAAAGAGATAATTGAAGAGGCCAAGAAGATCTTAAAAGAAAATATAAAAGTCAACTGTACAGAATGCAAATACTGTATGCCTTGTCCCCAAGGTGTAAATATACCTAAAAATTTTAGTATATATAATGACTATTATTTATTTGGAGATAAGGATTCTTATTTTAAGATAGACGAGGAAGCCAGGGCTGCAAATTGTATAGGATGTGGCATATGTGAAAATCATTGTCCACAAAATATAGATATAATTAATGAGATGGATAATATAAGAACTTTATTTGAAGAATAAAAACTATAAAGGCATGTAAAGTTTAAACTTTACATGCCTTTATAGTTTTAGTTCCTATTCTTTACCCACCATAACATTAGATGCCTTTATAATAGCTATTGCATCATCTCCTACTTTAAGGTCTAGACTTTCTGCTGAACCTGTAGTAATGCTAGATACAACATCTACCCCATTGACATCTATTACAACTTCTGTACTAACAGGGCCCTTTTTAATGTTTTTAATTTTTCCTTTAAGTTGATTTCTTGCTGAAAACTTCATATATATTCCTCCTATATTTTATAAATAAAAATTATTCTCTCAACTATATTTTTACCCCTAGTGAAGTTTATAAAACATATATTTATTTAGATCCTATCTTTTTCAAGGGCTTAGGAAGAGGCCTTCCAAAAAGGTAGCCTTGAACAAGGTCTGCTCCCTGTGCTACTACAAATTCTAATTCCTCTCTTGTCTCTACTCCTTCTGCCAAAACCTTTATATTGGTATTTTCTGCCATAGCTACTAAGGCCTTAAATATCTCTTGCTGTAGCTTGTTTTTATCTATATTTCTTATTATCTCTAGGTCAATCTTTATATAGTCTGGATAAAATTTAGAGAGATTGTTTAAAGATGAATAGCCACTACCTACATCATCTAGAGCTATTTTAAAGCCTTTGTTTCTGTAAAAATCTAATATACTATTTAAGTGATTGCTATCTTTTATATCCTCTGTCTCAACCACTTCAAAAATTACATTTTCAGACTTAAAGTTAAATTTGTTTATCAGATTTATAGTTGTTCTTAGACATACCTCTGGATTATATATAACAGTTGGTAGAAAGTTGATAAATAGTTTTTTATCTAGACCTTCTCTTGCTGAACTTACTATTGCTGTTTCTCTAGCCTGCCTATCTAGATTAAATAATAGGTCACTTTCCCGAGCTAATTTAAACATTTCATAGGGAGGCATTATACTACCATCTTCTTTGATACCTCTAGAGAGCAATTCATAGCCATAAATAGAATTGTCTTTTATATCCACTATAGGTTGGAAATAGGATACAAGGGTTTCTTTTTCTAATATATATATTAAATCTCTAGATTTAAATAAGCTGATCCACTTATCTAGTGTTTTGGTTCTGGCAAATGTAGGAAAATCTAAAACTTCGCCTTGATAAAGTGGTAAGACACTTATCCCGCTAGCTTCTTTTAAGGAAACTT
>CAZBAK010000047.1:10206-13525 GCA_964489715.1 uncultured Tissierella sp.
ATAAAATAGATATCGGATTTATCCAGAAAAAGTTTATCAATGGAAATAATATGTAAGAATATAAAGATTTTAGCATATAAAGTAAAGTTAGATTAGACAATGATTTTAAATTTTGGTAAAATAGTAATGTAGAGAATATTTGTAAAAATCAGAAATAGATAAAAGTATACTGACTAAAGTTTGTAAATCAATAAAATTATATAAGAAATTGAAAGGAGCAGATGTTATGAATTTTAATAAGCAGTGGGATATAATCGATCTAACACAAGAGATATACCAGGGAATGCCACTTTTTGGTATTCATCAACCAACATTTATCATGACCAATCAAACCCATGAGGAAAACATGGCTAATACAGGAAGTGAAACCTTAGGATTCTATGCTAGAAATATTTTAATGAGTGAACACGCTGGAACACATTCAGATGCTGTAATTGAATACAAGCCAGGTGGAACTGTAATGGAGGATATGCCTCTTGAGTACTATTTTGGAGATGCCATATGTCTTGATTTCTCAGATAAAAGACATCCTGAGTATATAGAGATCAGGGACATAGAAGAGCAACTTGCTAAAACGGGACTAGAGATTAAAAAAGGTGATATATTTATGATGTATACAGGACATTATGAAAGAACTCACCCAAGCTTACATTCGGACAATGATAGACTGGATCCATTAAACTATGGTGGATTGGATTCAAAACATACAGGTATATCCTATGAAGCAGCTAAATGGCTTGCTGAACAAGGGGTAGTAAATATTGCAGTTGATTCACCAGCAATTGATATGACTCCAGATGATTTAGATTATTCTGGTCACTTAGTTTGTGGAGAATATGATATTACTAATACTGAAAACCTTTGCAATCTAGATAAGGTTGTTGGACAAAGATTCCTCTACGTAGGACTTCCTTTAAAGATCAGAGGAGGTACTGGATCTCCTATAAGAGCTATGGCCCTATTACCTAAAAAATAATAAAATGATTAATTCTTTTAGCTAAAATGGTAGTGAAAATCTTTTTAGGGTAGGAATAGAGTATAGATATAAAAAACCAATATTGGAAAGGGGAAATTCAAATGAAGAAAGTAATAGTATATTCAACTAATACGTGCCCTTGGTGCACAAAGGTAAAGGATTACCTAGATAAAAACAATGTAGACTATGAGGCATTTGATGTTGCTTCAGATAGAGAAAAGGCTACAGAAATGGTAAATAAATCTGGTCAACAAGGAGTACCTGTAATAGATATAGATGGTCAAATAGTTGTAGGATTTAATCAAAAGAAACTTGATGAATATTTAGAATTATAAAAGATTATTAAATTTTAAAAAACCTCTGGTAAATTAATTTACCAGAGGTTTTTTGAATTACTTTAAATAGCTTCTGTTACTGGCTAGAAGCTTTTTCATCCTAATACACTTACTAAGAGAAGATCTGATCAAGCAGCTTATCTGTAGGCCTTGGAAGATAAGCTAGTGCCTAACTAGTAGAGCCTTCTTCCAAAGGTAAAGTGATTTTCAAAATATCTATCTGTAAGCTTAGTAACAGTTATACCATTATTGCTGGTGCTTGCATGTATAAATTCATCTTGACCTAAATAAATTCCTGTATGGCTAGGGCCCTTTCTGTAGGTATCACTAAAGATCAAAAGATCGCCAGCTTTTAAATTCTTTCTATCTATTTCCTTACCTACTTGTGCTTGTAGATTTGATGTTCTAGGTATATTTATTCCAACTCTAGAATACACTGTCATAGTGAAGGCTGAACAATCCATACCATTGATAGAGTTGCCACCAAAGACATATGGGACCTTAGGATTTAGATATGATTTTGAAATGTTAATTATATCTATAGTTAGATTCTTATTGTCATCCCCCCTGTTAGGTGGATAAATATTTGGATTTTTATTTAAGGCATTGTTAATAGATTTATAAGTAGCAGGACCAGCAATTCCGTCTGCCGTAATATTCAAAGATTGTTGAAATTCAATTAAGGCAGTTTCAGTTATAGTTCCAAAATAAGTAGTAGTAGTATCTATATTCAAGTAGCCTAATTTCTTTAGTGCATCTTGGAATTCTTTTACATCTTCCCCCTTAGACCCTATAGAAAGAGGTCTTTTATAAACTAATTGAGAAGTATTAGAAGTTGGAGGCCTATCTTCAGATTCTATAGTAGTTTTATCTGAACTAGAAGAATTATTGCTCTTTATTAAAGTCTGTAATATTCTAAAAGAGTTTGGACCAAAGTAACCATCTACTTGTAACTTGTTTTTTGATTGAAAGTCCATAACAGCTTCCATAGTCAGTCTTCCATAGTAGCTTGTATTGGTATTATGTTTAAAGTGGCCAAGATCTTTTAAATGTACTTGTAATTCTCTTACATCTCCATCATTCATTCCTGGGGATAAGGTTTTATCTCCAAGTGCTGCATGACTAACTGAAGTCATTGAAGTTAAAAGGAAAAGTAAAGCTATAATACTTGTAACTTTTTTAAAATTACTCTTATAAATTGGCATTAATATCCTCCTTTATTTTAAAATATACTTTAACATTAGTATATTACAATATTACTAGAAATGGAAGAACTTTTGTAATTGAATTGTAATAATTTTCTAAAGTTTCACATAATATAGAAAATATGAATATTTAACAAGCTCCAGGGTATAGGAATAAGGCATGGACAATACAATAAAAACAAAGGATGATAGAGATGGATGAATATATTGTAAAGCAAGTAGAAAATTTATACACAGTTATAAAACTTAAAGAATTTAGAAAGACAGAAGGCGTTAGTTTCGATATTATGATAGGAAATATGATTCCTAAAATTGATTCAATTGATAGGGTTTTACATAAAGGAGCTGCTTTATCACCAGGTTCTACAGCAGGGGTAGAGAGGCCATGGTATATGCATCCTCATCAAGCTGACAATTTACTAGTTTTAAGAGGAACAAGACATATAGAGGTATATACTCCAGAACATGGAAAAGTAGAGAATTTTACTGTAACACCTGAATATATAGAACACAATGGAGAGAGGATATTAGAAGGAGGAGGGCTGGTAGTTTGGCCTCCAAATGTCTTTCATAGAATAAGAAGTGAGGAGGATGGTTCCGCTTCTGTAAATTTAGCAACACATTATGAAGGTTTTAATATAAAAAGAAACTTTGATATCTTTGATCTAGATACTGAGAGTGGAGAATATGAACTTATAAGAGAAGGATATAGAGATCAAATTTAAGACCTCCTATCCTAGTTAAAGGATAGTAAATTATAAAAATATATAGTATAGTTAATATTAACTATACTATATATTTTT
>CAZBAK010000048.1:0-12863 GCA_964489715.1 uncultured Tissierella sp.
TTAGTAATCAACCAACCCTGACTAGCCATCTCTTCAAAGTGCCTTTCTATGGAGGGATAATTGCTTATATTAAGATAGTTATTCTCTATTTTGAAATTCATCTTCACTACCTCCTTCTACCAGTCTTGCGTCCCTTAACATTTCTTTTAATCTGGATATTTCTCCTTCTAACACTCTTTCCCCTTCTTTTGTTATAAGATAGGTCTTTTTGTTATCTTCATCTGATACCATCTCTATAAGAGAGTCTTCTTCAAATCTTGATAGGAGAGAATAGAGAGTTCCTGGTCCAACTTTTACTCTTGAGTCAGTTAGCCACTCTACATATTGCATGATCTCATATCCATGTCTTTTTTCTTTTAAACTTAAAAGTACATAGTACATAGGTTGGGTTAAAGCTTTTTTAGCCATAGTTCCTCCTTGATTAATTTTTTAACTCTATATCGACGCCAGTTATATCGACGCTCGATATATTTCTATGATTTTATTATATATCGGCTCTCGATATATGTCAATATAAAAAAAGCTATCTAATTAAATTCTATTAGATAGCTTTCGATTTTTTTACTTAGGACTCCAGTCCCTTGAGTAATGTCCTCAACCAGTTTTTTCTACTATATATTCCTGGTAAAATTCTATTAATTCTTTAAAATTCTCTTTACTAGCTCCTAGGTCCCTTGTTGATTTATCTAGAACTGCCAGGGTGAAGCTATCTATAATACTTCTATCATAGCTTTCTATACCCTCCACACCTTCAGGTTGTCGAGAGTAGACTATTTCATCTAAATTTTCTACCAGTGAAAAGAATATAGCACTATGTATATCAAAAATATTTTCATCGTATACAATATCTATATCTGCTTCAAAGTTTAACATTATTGAGTGAGGATCTTCTTCCTCTACTATGTTACAAGACTTATACTGATATCCCTTTGGAAGTTCTAGCTTTGATAGGATACTTTCAATCTGGGAAGTATTTTCTATATAGCCTTTCTTTTCCTTGTAAAGCTTATTAGTTGTCTCTTCTATTTTCCTACTTTCACTTTTACATCCTACTAGAGAAACTGTTGAGATAATAATTAAGCTTAAAAGCAGGAAAAAAACTTTAAAAGATTTCTTGTCCATATTACACCTCCACTGATTTTCTGCTTTTATAATATGTTATCCAATCTTTTTAAAACTACCCTTTCTTTTGCCTCTTCAACTTCTTCCTTATCATTCTCTTCTTCTCTAAACTTTCCATCTATTTCTTCTTTTATATATTTTTGAAGATCTTTAAGATCTCCAAGGTCTATGCTTTTTGACTTGTATAATTCTTCTATAAGTTTAGCTATAGAATCTTCATAAAAACTCTCTATAATTTCTTCTAGCTCTTCATTAATATAGTCTTTTGAAACCAGGGGAATATATATGTTTTTTCTTCCATCTTTTTCTACCTTTAAATATCCCTTGTCTATTATTCTAGTTAAAAAGTTTCTTACAGTACTTTCTGCCCAGTCAAACTCTTCTAGAGCCTCTAGTATTTCTTCTAAATATACAGGTTTTTCTGCCCTCCATATCTCTAGCATAATGGATAATTCACTATCAGATAGCTTTTGCATAATATTACCTCCTATTTTATTACTACTAGTATAGTAATTAAATAATATCATCTTCTCTGTAAGCCTGTCAACAAGGTATATAAAAACTCTTCTAGATATAGGAAATTCATCCTATTCTAGAAGAGTATAATTTAAAGTTTATATCCCTATCTATGCCTTGTTTTCTTCTATTTCTTCATCTCTCCGTCCAAAATAGTTTGAACCTATAACTCCAGCTATTATAAGAGCTGAACCTATTATATGATAGTAGTATATATTTTCATTTAAGACTATTACTCCTGCTAGTATGGATATTACAGTTGCAAGATTTGTAAATACACTCATCTTATATGACTCTATTTTACCTAGAGTATAGTTAGATAGATACGAAGTTAGGGCAGTAGAAAGTGCACCAAGATATATTACAGCTACTATAAAGCTAATTTCCTTTAAGGGTGCTATAAAGTTTTCTATGTCTCCCCTTACTACATGCCTACCTATAGCTAGAGCATTGAATACTATAACACTTATGATAACCATTACAGCTGTTAGTTCTACACTAGAGTATTCTTTTGTTAGATTCCTAGCCATTACATTGTAGATAGCAAGAGATACTACTGATATAAGTAAGAATGCTATTCCTTTTGCACTAGAGAAGTCCAAGCTTGAACTTTTCATTACCCCTATATATATAACTCCTGAAACAGAGATAAATATAGATATTTTTTGCAAGAATGTAGTCTTTTCATTTAAAACATAGGAGGCTAAGATCATAGTAAATATAGGACTTATGGATAAAAATATTCCAGCTTCAGAAGATGGAAGTAGATTTAAACCAAAGGATTGAAGTCCAAAGAATATTACTGGTGAAAATATAGCCATAGGAATTATTCTCTTTAACATGTCCTTATTGATATTTAAATCAACAAGTTTAAATAAAACAGGTATCATCATAGCTATAAATGCTGCTGTAAATCTATAGGCCAATAGGTCTAGTGGATGTGCATATTGTAGACCTGTCTTTCCAAATAGAAAGGATAATCCTGTTATAACTGAATATATAATCGCAGATAGATATGCTTTAGTTTTTGTGTTTTCTTTCAAGATATCACCCCTCTTTTATATAAAATCTATTTGACGACTCTATATACTCATACCCAATAAATCCAAGTAAAACAAGTTTTCTTAATAATATAGGCTCAATTAGACCTTTTCAGTCAAATATTTCCAATATTTCATAGGCATATTTCTCTTTTGAAGTTTAGAATTTTTCTTGCTTTGGATGGATATAGATTTAAAATATGTTCTCCAAAGATCTTCATATATTTCTTCACTATCCTTAACTAGGAATCCTTCCCAAGCTTCTATATCCCTAACTATCCATTCTTCCTTATTGTAAAAAACTGCTATGCCTCTTTTAAGATCATGTATTATAAACTTTTCATTTCCCAATCTCTTTTGAAAGTGGGGTGCCAGCAGGGCAATTACATTAAAGTCTGGTTCCAACTGGCCATATAGGATATCATTATCTAGTTTTTTAAATCTTAGGAGTCCAGTTAATCTGTGCCTTTCTTTTCCTAGCTTTTTAACAATATTATCTATGGTTAAAACATGGCTATTTGCCAGGTTTAAATCCACATCTCCTCCCATTTTAAATCCCAGTTCTAAGTATTTTAGTATGGCTATACCTGCTTGTGGAAGCTCAGAAAGATAGGCATAAAATACTCTTTTAAGACAGCTAGCTGATATTTTTTCTTCTATAGCCCTATAAACTTTTTCAGCCTTTTCCCTGTCTGTCTTTATCTCTTTATTTTCACCTAAGAAGCTTGGAATAAAATCCTCCTGTCTGATTATCTCACTGGGCTTTACATCTGAATAAAAGGCTTCATATATGCAAGTAAGAAGGCCATCAAAGCTAGCATCATATATATAGGTCATCATTAGAGCTCTCCTCCTACCTGTATCCACTTGTCTTCCAAGCTTACCCCATCAAACATGGAAATTTGTCTTTTATCCTTACCATTTTTAAATGGATCTACTATCTGACCTCTTATCTTTTCTGGATCTATGGTATTTAGCCCATAATATTTTCCCTTACAGGTTATAAAGTGTTTAGCTCTTTTTAAAACAATACCTAGTTTTTTTAAATCATAAAAGTCTAAATTTGTAAACTTTCTGGCTGCAACTATTCTTCCGGCAGACCTTACTCCTATACCAGGAACTCTTAAAAGTGTTTTATAGTCTGCCTTGTTTATTTCCACTGGAAAGTTTTCTATATTTCTCAGGGCCCAATCACATTTTGGATCTAGTTCCAAGTCAAAATTTGGATTGCTTTCATTTAATAGTTCCTTAGCTTGAAAGTCATAAAATCTAAGCAGCCAGTCAGCTTGGTAGATTCTGTTTTCCCTTACTAGTGGTGGAGAATTAAGGACTGGAAGTTTTGAATCTGTTGTTACTGGTATATAGGCTGAATAATATACTCTTTTTAATTTTAAACTTTTATATAGACTTTCAGATAAATTCAATATCTTTAGATCATTGTCATCAGTTGCACCTACAATCATCTGTGTACTTTGTCCTCCGGGTATAAAGTTTGGCTTAGATTTATAGATCTTTTTTTCTGCTTTAGTCTCTATTATTTTTTTATTCATAAAACTCATTGGCTTTAAAATATCATCCTTTGTCTTTTTTGGTGCCAGGAGTTTTAACCCTTCTTCAGAGGGAAGTTCTATGTTGACACTGGTTCTATCAACATAGCTTCCCAACTCTTCTACTAGGCGGTCATCTGCCCCAGGTATGGTTTTGGTATGGATGTATCCATTGAAGTTTTCCCTCCTTCTAAGGGTCTTTACAACCTCTAATAGGAGTTCCATAGTATAGTTTGGACTCTTATATACTGCTGAACTTAAAAAGAGACCCTCTATATAATTTCGCTTGTAAAAGTTTACAGTTAGATCTACTACTTCTTCAGGAGTAAATATAGCTCTTGGAAGATCATTGGAACTTCTGTTGACACAGTATGTACAGTCATAGACGCAGTAGTTAGTAAGCAGAATCTTTAAAAGTGATATGCATCTTCCATCATCTGACCAACTATGGCATATTCCAGCTTGACTTGCGTTTCCAAGACCATTTTTTTTATTTTTTCTCTTGCTTCCACTGGAAGAACAAGAAACATCATACTTAGCAGCATCTGAAAGTATCTCAAGCTTTTTAAATTTATCCACTCTGCCAACTCCTTATCTTTTTATTTATAATTATATCATAAAAAGAAGGATTATCAAACATACGTTTTGTAACTTTCCTATCTTTCTTGGATTTCCACTTCATTAACATTTTCAATATTTTTTTCTTGTAGTCTACGATTGGCTGAATCTGCTAGCAGGGCATATATAACTGAAAATATTGGAATTGATAATACTAGGCCAGCAATTCCTCCTATTTTAGCACCAAGAGTTCCAGCTACAAAGATCCAAATAGAAGATAGGCCTGAAGCTTGTCCTACTACAATTGGATATATCAAGTTTCCTTCTACTTGATAGATGACAATAAAGATCAATAGGAACCATAGGGCCATCTTTACATCTACTGCTAGGATCAGCAAGAAACCAATGGCAAAACCAACAAATACTCCAAACCAAGGAATCAAGGTTAGTGTTCCAATTAAAACACTAATGGTTAGGGCGTAGGGGAAGCTTAAGATTTTCATTGTAGCTGCAAAAAGTGCAATTATAACAAATACTTCTCGCAATTTACCCCTTAGGAAGCCTGAGAAAGCATCATTTGCTAGGCGGCCAATATATAATGTTTTGTGGGCAAGCTTTTCTGGAAAATAAGCCAAGACAAACTTTTTTACCTTTACTATTAACTTCTCTTTAGACAATAGGGCATAGACTGAAAACACAAAGGCTAAACCAAAATTAATAATACTGCCTATTGCTGAAGAAGCTACATTATAGGTGCTTCCTAGAAAATTACCACTATTTCTTCTGAAAAAGGATACTACATTACCTCCCATATTCATCCAGTCAACTTCTTCTAACTTATTAATTATAAAAGGATTATTTTCGAATATTCTTCTCATGAAATCATATACTTTTTTCAAATACTCAGGAATTTTATTTCCTAATTCTACGGCAGCCACTGTAAGTTCTGGAATCACTAAAAACAAGAGCACAAATATAATAACTGAGAAAAATATAAGAGTTATTATGTAGCTTAGAGGACGTTTGATTGGCTCATATAAATTTCTTAAGGGGCCCTTTTCACCATATAGAACATTCTCAATAGAAACCATTGGCCCATTAAATATAAATGCAATAGCTATTCCCAATAAAAAAGGTGAAAGAATTGTCATAAGTCTTCCAAGTGCATTAAAAAGCAAAGCTATATTATTTAAGCCTAAAAATAGTATAACCCCAAAAGCGATTAAAATTAATGGTTTTTTAATTTGTTTTAATTTTACTTCCACTGAATCACCCTTCATCTCTAATTTATCTTTAACTAATCCACTAAGCTATTATTCCAAAACCAATAATAATCAACATAGAAAGTATGAGAAATCCTATATTTCCTCCAAATCCTACTTTTGAAAGGATTTTAATAGCTTTATTTTCCTCTATATTGAAAGCTTTAATATATCCTACCCCTAATAGCCAATAAACTAACAAAAGGAACTTATAGAAATACGCCCTGTTATATCACAAGGCGTATACTATCACTCACTTTACTTTTTCTTGTTTTTCTCCATCTTTAATTCTTGGAAGTAGTAGTCTGTTTCTTTCCACTCTAGATATTCCATTGACTTTTTGCAGGAAGCATCAAAAAAGCGGATAACTTCATCAGCATTAGATTTAGCTTGATCAATTCCATCTTTCATTTCATAAAGGTATTCGGCCATCTTTGGACTAAAGTAACTTCCAGCTGGGAAAGTATCGTCTACTTCTAACTCTACATTTTCTACAAAAGGATATGGAAGAATAAAGAAGGTTGGATGTTCAAAGCTATCATCCCCTAACCAAAAGCCAAACTCTACCATATGCTCATCAAAGGCAGCACGTTCTATAATCTTGCTGTCATCTGGAAAAGCTTCAAACTTGTTATAGACTAGAATAGTTGCAAGATCAAAAGTTCCCCAGAAAAGTCCAGGATAAACCTTTCTTTGCCTCAATGGACCAATAAACTCTAGTTCTAGATCCCATGCAAATTGGAACCATTCTAAGATTTCACTAGCAGCTTGACCCTTATAGTGGTGATGTTGAGTATCCTCTTCAAATGGTGTTTTCCATTCCATTTCCTGAGGTTTTGTCTGGATAGAAAGAGCTAGTCCCATATCAGCTGCAGCATCCATAATCTCATTATAATATTCCTTAATGGTCTTTCCATCTTCAAACTTTACTTCTCTATTTTCTTCCTTTGTTTTTATTATGATTTTGTCTTTTACTAAGTCTGCTTCAACTTGAAAATAGGAATCATTGAATTTAAGTAGACCAGTTGAGAATCCAGTGGTGGTAATGTCAAGCATGGTATGTGCCCACTGAGGTTCTTGTACAGCATATTCCAGTTTTATCTTTCCTAAGATTTGTGAAACTAGATGAAGTGTTTTAATCTCATCTTTATATTTTTTATAAAAACCCATTAATAACTCCTCCCAAATATAACTTACCCTAATCTCATATTATAATTCTATATTTTATAAATTTAAATCTAAAATTTTATTTTTTATTAGATTATTGGAGGCTTAAAGTAGAAAAATTATTAAATTTCAACCTATAGGGTATATTGTAGTTAAGAGATAATTTTCAGTAAATAAAATTTGAAAGGAGTTTTTTGTAATTAAATTCTAGAATGGAAAATCATAAATATTGATTCTATAACTTATTAGAAATTTAAAAATAATTACAGGGAGTGTTAATAATGAAGAAAAATTATATAAAATTTTTAGGAATGATAGTAACTTCAGCTATATTGATGTATGGGGTAATGTATCTCAATACTTATGAAGTGGATCATATATATTTTAGTGAAATGAGAATGTATATGACCCTTCTTTCAACAGCAGTAATGGCTGTAGTCATGCTGGGCTTTATGCTTCACATGTTAAAGGATAAGAGAATAAATATTGGAATCCTACTTGTAAGTGTCTTGGTATTTGCATCATCCTTTTATTTAATGAGAAATCAAACTACCATAGATGATGTAGACTATATGGAGGGAATGATACCACATCACTCCATAGCCATACTAACAAGTGGTCGTGCAAATATAGAAGATCCAAGAGTTAGACAATTGGCCGATGATATCATAGAGGCCCAGGAAAGAGAAATAAAGGAAATGAAAGAGCTTATAGAAGAACTTAAATAGAAACATTAAATAAGACAAATATTAGGAGCCTCCAGTGATCACTGGAGACTCTTAATATTTGTTTTTTTATTCAAGATTGTCATCTATAATTTTTTCTAATATTTCTGCTGCCACTAACTTTAGCCTATTGCATCCTTCATTTTCAGCTAGATTTACATCTTTAATAGTTTTACAGTTAGTATCTTTAAATTCTTTTTCAAATTCTTCTACCCAACGCTTTGTGATTCTTTTCAATTTTAAGTTTTCACTAGGCTTGTCTTCTGTAAACATAGCCCCTATAACCGCCACTCCTCCTGTTAGAAGGCCGCAATCCTTTTGCACCACCATTCCCCCTCCAAAGGGAACTATCATCTTTAAAGCTTGATTATCTAGGCCTAGCTTATAATAGTCATTGCTGGCATTTAAGATAACCTCTGCACAATTGTAGTGATATAGGTGACTTTTATCTCCATACTTTTTTTCAATTTCTATATATTCTTTTGCTTTATCTCTTAGCATATTTTTCCTCCTTATTTGTAGTATAGACCAGCCAGCTTCATCTGCTTATTAAAACTTATGGTATAGACTATACTTTTATTTTCAAACTTAGCCTTTGCCACAGCTACTGCAAACTCTTCTCCTGTATCCTTATCTTCTTGACCAGCTATACTTATATCTTCAATTTCTTCAAAACTTCCCGCTTCATCTATGGATTCATATATTTGATCTATAATTTCCTCTGTCATTGCTTCTTTCATTTCTACTGTACTCATGTCTAAAAGTGTTTGTGTATCTTTATTGATTAGAACATTTACCACCTTTTTACTGGCTTCCTCCACTCCTTCTCTATCAAAGTCTTTGGAAAGACCTGAACTGGAACATCCTGTTAAAAGAGCAAAACAAATTGTCATAAGTATTAGAAACTTAAGCTTCTTCATATTTCTTCCTCCTCTAAATAATAGTATTTTCTTGATTTATATATATATATTATCATAAAAACTGCTAGAATTGCCAAGGATGATTCAATTAAAAAGATTGCATTTTTCCCCGACCCAAATATTACTATAGTTGAGTTTACAAGTCCATGAATCAAAATAGATATACTTAAGTATTTTAATCTTCTATTTAGCATAAATCCATTCCATACAATTACACTTAGGCCTATATGAAGAATTATGGCTAAAAATCTTTCAACTATGGCCAAGCTTAAACTTGAAATTGGAAGAGTAAAGATAAAGGGCCACAAGACCATTAGTGCTTCAGTTACTCCATGGCCTAAACCAAATAATATAGGCTCTAGTATATCTGTTTTTACTGGTCTTATAAAATTTCTCTTAAATAAAAATCTAAAGCCTTCCTCAAATACACCTGCTGAAAACGCTATTAGGATACCAATAAGTATTGGATTTAAAGTATATAGCAAGATAAATTTTGTAGATCTTTGAAGGGAGTTTAAAAGAGGGATTCTTAAGACAGGTTGTGAAATAGTAAAGCACAGTGCTCCCAAGAGAAAAACCTTTAATCTCTTTATTTTCAATTTATCAGCTCTCCTTCCTTTAGTATAGATATATTTTACTCTTATATGTCTATAATTACAAATTTATGATTATTTTTTCTAAAAAGGGTATAAATGTTATATAAAAGAGAGTAATTAGCTATTATTAAATAAAAATATATTTTAAGGAGAGATAAATTATGGGTATTATTAGTTGGATTATAGTCGGTGCTTTAGCTGGATGGATTGCCAGCAAGATAATGAATACAGATGAGTCTATGGGTGCTATTGCAAATATTGTTGTAGGTATTATAGGAGCTTTAATAGGTGGATTTGTAATGAACTTCCTAGGCGGAGCAGGGGCTACTGGAATAAATATATATTCAGTCCTAGTATCTATCCTTGGAGCAATAATTCTTTTAGCAATATTGAAGGCCGTAAGGGGAAAATAAATTAAAATATTATGGAAGAAAGAGGTTGATAGATATGTTTGGTAGAAGTAAAAAGAAAAAAAGTTGGTTTTGGCTCCTACTATCACTATTTGGAGTAAGTCATTTCATTAAAAAGAAGGGTCTAGATAAGTAAATATAAAGTTAAGATATGGAAATCTTAAATTCTTGCTCAAAAAGGATTTAAGATTTCTTTTTGTTTTTCTTTAACTTTTTTGATTTATAGCCGATTAATAATAGTAGATATGTTTAAATATAAAGGGGTTGTGAAATATGAAAGGAACTATTGTTTCAGCATGGGTTGAAACTTGTAGGGAAATTTATGGTGAAGAGCTAACAAATGAATCTCTTCTACATAATGGTATAGATAAGGATAGGATCTTTAAACCTTCTGAGGATATTGAGGATAAAAAGGCCTTGGGGATTTTAGAATATATAGGTAGAAAATTAGGTAAGAGCTCTGACTCCATGTGGCAAACCATGGGTAACCATAATGTTTTAACCTATACTAAGGTTTATCCTGCCTTTTTCAGATACAAAAATCTATATTCTTTTCTCCAGGCCATGTATGATATACATGTTGTAGTAACTAAAAGAGTTAAGGGAGCTAAGCCTCCTATTTTAGGCATTGAGCCTGTAGATAAGTATACAGCTCATATGAGCTATGCCTCTTCTAGAGGCATGTTTTCTTACTTTCGTGGTATGTTGGAGGGAGCTGCAAAATATTTTAATGAGGATATCCAGATTGAAACTTTGGAAAAGACAGGTGATTTTCTAAAAATAGCTATCACTTTTCCAGAAGAGATATTTTATCAAAAGAAGTTTATATTAAATAAGGCACTATCCTTTGGATTTATGAAGAATATGGAGGGTAAAATTGCCCTATCATCTCTTGTTTTTGCAGGCATACCCAGCATTTTATTGCTTAAATTTGCACCAGATAACCTGGCCCTAGTAGGAATTTTAATTCTTACAGCCCTTGTTCCCTTTCTTGTAAGTAAGGGCCTATTTAGACCCTTGGAATATATAAACTCCTACTTAGATGAGATCAAGGAAAAGGACTTTTCTATGGTTCACAATATCAGTACAGATGATTTTTTTGAAGATCTAAATGGAAAGATCAGGGAGATCAAGGAATCTATAAAGACTGACTTTGTAGGCCATAAGGGTACTACTGATGAACTCAATGTATTTGCAGATAAGTTTGGAGATATATCTAATAATATGAGTTCTACATCAAATGATATAGAAGCTGTAGTAGATCAGGTTGCTGAAGGAGCCACTAGTCAGGCCTTTGAAACTGAAGAAATAGCTACTCAACTTAATAATTCCATATCTTCTTTAAATGGAGTTGTGGAAAGGGAAAATCAAGGTAAGGCAGATCTAGAATCATCTGTGGAAGTAATAAGCAATGGCTTTGAAAACTTAAGACTTACCTCAGATAGTCTAAACAATGTCTTGGATCAATTTTCTCAAGTTAGAAATAAAAGCCGTGATCTACAAAATAGGGCTGCAGAGGTTAGAAGCATAGTTGATACAGTTGAAAAAATAGCAGAACAAACCAATCTACTAGCTCTTAATGCCAGTATAGAGGCAGCTAGTGCTGGTGAAGCTGGAAGAGGTTTCAATGTAGTAGCTTCTGAAATAAGAACTCTTGCTGAAGGTTCCAAGGGAGCTGTTAGAACCATAAATGAAAATTTAGGATCCTTTATAGAAAATATTGATTCTCTAGTACTTGATATATCCGACCAATACAATGTACTTGAAGATGAAAATCTAAAGTTAAATTCTATAACAGAAGAAAATGTTGCCTCTATCAATTCTATTGAAAATGTAACAGAACTTATAGTAGATCTAATTGATGAATTAAACCAAGAAGCTGGTAATATGAGCTCTATTTCTGAAAACATAGAATCCCTAGCAGCTATAGCAGAAGAAAACTCTGCATCTTCAGAAGAAGCTTCAGCTAATATACAGATCTATAGTGAAGAAATAAAAAAGATGACTCAAAATATAGAAGAATTTAAAAAAGTCAGCAGGGAATTTAGTGAGGATCTAGAACTTTATATCCTATAAAAGATAAAATTATAAGAGCTTTAAACTTTTTAAAAAGTTTAAGGCTCTTTTTAATTTCTTCCTATTGAAAATTTTATATTTGAATTTTCTTCTTCTAGTTCTTTAAAAAGATCTATTATGTTTTTAGCATAGTCTCCCAGGTAAAGAAGAAGTCCTTCTTCACCTATTAATTCTATATGCAGTGGCTGGCCATAAGAACTTAAAGCATCCCACAGTGAATCTAGATTGTTAGCAAAATAACCACATACATTGAGTCTCTCTCTCATATATATGTGGGCCATCTCCTCTGTCTTCATAAAGCTAGAATCTAATATAATTTTTCTCATCTTATTCATCTCCATATAGTAAAGTAAAACTATCATAGTGGTCTTCTGTGTAATAGATAAGTCCATCATTTGAATATACTATTCTCTCAGAGCCCCTATATCCACCCTTATAGTTTATATCACATTCATAATACTGCCTATTGGAATCTTTAGGAAGCCTTCCCTCCCTATTTCCAAATCTATCTCCACCTATACTTTTTTCTGGGCTAACCTCCCATAGATTTCCCTCTTTGGGATCCCAGCCTAGTTTTTTGGCTTGATCTTTCTTAATAAAATTATCTGGCAATTTTTCATATGTATGGATATATAGGGCCACATCTTCCTTACTGCTATAGTAGCCATCTTCATCTATAGGACTTTCTTGAGGACTCTTAATATCCTCTCCATCTTCTAAGATTATTCTCTCTACTGCTTCACAACCTACAAGGGTAAAACTTAATAATACTACTAATAACAAAGATAATATTTTTTTCATCTTTTTCTCCTATTTTATTATATTTTAATCTATAAAAGAAAGAATTCTATCTAGGGATGATAGAATTCTTTCTTTTATATAATAACATATTTTCCTAAGGTTGCATAACTCCTGCAAAGGCAA
>CAZBAK010000049.1:0-12846 GCA_964489715.1 uncultured Tissierella sp.
AAATATGATAGTATATAAAATACCAGGTAGAAAAGACCTTGAAATAAAAAATATAGTATTTGACTATAATGGCACCATAGCTAAAGATGGAAAATTAATAGAAGGAGTTAAAGAACTTATCAATAGCTTAGCTGAAAAAGCAGATATCTTTATACTGACAGCAGATACATATGGAACAGTAGAAAAAGAATGTAAGGATATCAAAGCTAAACTAGTAACTTTTCCAAGAGATGCTGCTGGTGAGGCGAAGATGGAAATAGTGGAAAAATTAGGTGGAAATAATACCCTATGTATAGGCAATGGATATAATGATATAGCTATGTTTAAAGAAGCTATCTTATCCATAGCCATAATGGGGGCTGAGGGCCTTTCAGCTAAACTATTAATAGAGGCAGATATAGTAGTTAAAAGCATAATAGAGGGAATAAATATACTTTTAAATAAAAATATGATGAAGGCAACTTTAAGAAGCTAAATCACAGATAAGGAAATATAAATCCTTATTTGTATAAACAATAGATTAGGGAGGATATAAATTGATTTCTTTGCAAGATGAATTAGAATTTTATAAGGAAAAATCCGTAAATAGATATTATAAAGATGGATTAAATCTTGTGAAAAATAATAATATTTCAAAAGCTTTAAGCTTAATGGAAAAAAGCCTAGAGGATATTTCAGATGATACACAGGTTTTAAATCTTATGGGTCTTTGTGAATATGTACTTTGTAATTTTGAAAGGGCTATTTTAAATTGGAATAAGAGCCTAATGTTTAACAATGATGACAATAGGGCTAGATACTACTTGGATGCCTTAAAGGATGAAGAACACAAAAACTTTATAGAATATTATGGATTGGCAGTGGACTATATTGACAGCCTTAGATATAGGGAGGCTATGGAAATATTATTTGAAGTGAATAAGACAAATAGGGAATTAATAGAGCCCTATGCCTTAATAGCTAGGTCTTATTATGGCTTAAAGGAATATGAATTGGCAAAAGAATATTTAGAGCAGGCCTTGATCAAGGATAGGGAAAACTCTAGATATTTACAAGATCTAAATCAAGTAAATAATAAACTTACTTCCAATATAAAAAATAAAAATATAAACTATAGTTTGCTTTTTTCCTTAATTGCTTTTATAGTACTTGTATGGAGCTTAAGTTTTCATAAAAAATATAGGAATGATATCCAAGCCTTAAGTGCGGAAATAGATAAAAACAAGTCAGAATATACAAAGTTGCAGGAGGAATTTAAAAAAGAAAAAGAAAAAGTGGAAAAAAATGAAGTTGCAGAAGAAAATACAGAGCTTGAAGAAGTTGGAGAAAAAGAGGAGGAAAAAGCCCAGGAAGAAAGAAGCTTTAAAGGCAGCCAGTTGGATATACTAAAAGATGCTATGAAGCAACTTGGAGATAGGAGATATGATGAAGCTATAGCTAGATTCCAATACTTAATAGATAAGTCTAGCAATGAGGATATAAAAGCTGAATCCCTATACTTTATGGCCCTATCCTTCCAAAATATAGAAGAGCATGAAAAGGCAGGAGAGCATTATAGGTCATATATAGATAAATATAGAGATAAGAGCTATTATGATGATTCCCTATATAATTATGGTCTTATGCTCTATGAAAAGGGAGATCTTGAATCAGCTAAAAAGATTTTAAATAGGTTGAAAAAAGATGAACCCCAAAGTGAGTTTATGAATTCAAAGGTCAGGTCTATCCTAGAGAATTAATAGACTAGTAGAAATAAAAAAAGAGCCTAGGCTCTTTTTTATTTGTATGCTAAGATACTTCCATTAGCAATAAATTCCTTTATCTTTAAGCCGTGGCCCCATTTTCTTGCATATTCGTCTGTAACTTCTTCCAATTCAATAGTTATATCTTTAAAACCCGTATCTTGTAAGATCTTATTTATCTCATCCAGAGATATGGCTCCTCCAACTCAGGTTCCATGAACATTGGGATCAGATTTTATTTTCTCAGGTAAATCTTTCTTTAGTACTATATCTGAAAAACTTATTCTTCCACCAGGCTTTAAAGTTCTATATATCTCACTATAAACTTGGCTTTTATCAGTTGATAAATTTACTACGCAGTTTGACATCCACAGGTCTAAAAGATTATCAGCTATAGGCAGGTATTCTATTTCGCCCAATCTAAACTCTGTATTATTAAATCCCCTTTTATGGGATATTTCCCTAGCTTTTTCAAGCATCTTATAATTATTGTCTACTCCTATAACACGACCAGTTTCGCCTACACATTTAGATGCTAAAAATGCATCCATGCCCTTTCCAGAACCAAGGTCTCCAACTAGTTCTCCAGTTTGTGGCTTACCTAACTCTTTAGGATTGCCACATCCTAGGCCCATTTGTGCTTCTTCAGGTATATGTTCTAAATCTTCCTGACTATAGCCTAGAGATTTATTTAATTTATCAATATCACCTTTTACTTTTACTTCACTTTTTGCAACATCATCATAAAATTTATTTATAGATTTTCTAATATCTTTCTTATCCATGCAAGCCCTCCTTCAATTTAAGCCTATAAATTATTTATTACATAGTAATTATAACATATTAGGGTGGGAGTTTAAAGTTATAGAAAACTATTTTAGTTTAATATCTTTCCACTTGCCAGTATTATATCTGTATCTTATACCTATCCATCTAATTACCTGATCAGATAGCATGGCTATCCAAGCTCCTACTAGGCCAATACCTACTATATTGATGAGTACATAGGCCACACTAAGCCTTATAAAGAAGACACCTACAATAGTCACTATCAAAGTAGATACTGTGTCTCCTGCACCTCTTAAACCTCCTGAGATTGCAAAGGCAGATGCTTGAAAGGGTTGTATAAGAGCTATTATCTTCATTATATTTCCAGATATGGCTATGACTGAACTATCTTCTGTATACAAGCCCACTAAGCTAGTTCCAAAAAAGAAAAATATAAGTGCGAAAAATAGAGAAGACAAGAGTGCCAATCTATTGGTTTCTTTTATAAACTTTTCAGCCCTATCTACTCTTTTTTGTCCTAGGGATTTACCAACCAAGGTAGATGCAGCTATACCAAAGGCTTGTCCTGGTGCAAAGGATAGGCTTATGATATTGGAAGCAATTTGATGTGTAGCATAGGCTACAGTTCCAAGACCAGAGACTATCCTTATAAACATTATAACACCTAGTCTAAAACCTACCTGTTCTATGGCTGCTGGCCCTCCAACCTTTACTAGATTTCCCAGTATAGGCCTATTAAATTTAAAGCCCTTGTTCAAATCCAATCTGACTATATTTCTTTTATTTAAAAGCATAAAGATCAAAACAATAAAGGCTAAAACATGAGATAGGGAAGTAGATATTCCAGCACCTGTAACTCCAAGGGCAGGTAAACCTAATTTACCAAAAATAAGAATGTAGTTGCCAAATACATTTAAGAGATTGATAAATATATTTATCATCATAGGTGTTCTAGTGTCTCCAGCTCCCCTCATAGATGCAAAGATAGAGAGATTAAGAGCTTGGAAGCTAAAGCCTAAGATTACGATTCTAAAATAATTGAGTCCTATATTAATTGTATCTTGTTCAGCTCCAATAAAGCTCATTATTTTCCTTGGAAACAATTGATTTATTGAGACAAAGGGAATAATTAAGAGTAGAAGCATTAAAACAATAAGATGTTTAACAACATTTGGGACCCTTTCTTCTTCCTGGGCTCCACAATATCTAGATATCATAGCAGTTCCACCAGCACTTATGGCTTGAGCTACAGCTATACCTATAAACATAACTTGATTTGTTATTCCAGTTGCAGCAATTGATGGAGTAGCAATTGCTGGAGGTCCACTATTTCCAACCATCATCATATCTACCATTCCAAAAAGACTACTTATAAGTAGTTCTAAGAATACAGGTATAGTAAGAGAAATGGTTTGCTTGGTATATGAATTTAAATTATTTTTATTAGCCAATCTATCACCTCAAAGTATCATAGTTTCTTATATTTAAAAGCATACTAATAGTAGCATATTAGAGAGACTAATAAAATAGTTTGAAATTTTAGACTTCTAAGATAAAGGGATTAACTCATTATGCTTAAAACCATAAAGAGCATGAGTTCAAATGCCCGTAAAACCCATACTCTTTAAAGAGTAGATCAATTAAATATATAAGTTTTCTCTAGTCATAGGAAGATCATTATTAAATCCATTTGTAAATACTATTTGATGGTGTTCAATTCCTCCTACATAAAAGTTTGCAGCACAAACAATCAAATATAGTCTCCACATTCTTACAAATCTTTCGTCAAACATCTCTCTTACCACATCTTCCTTTTCAGTAAAATTCTCATGCCAGTGTAGTAATGTCTTAACATAATGTCTTCTTAAGTTTTCAACATCTATAATATGAAAGTCTTTTTCTACAGCCAAGTGGATTATTCCTCTTAAACTAGGAAGAACACCTCCTGGGAAGATGTATTTATTTATCCATTCATCTCTTCCTTCTTCCTTGAGAGCATTTATAAAATGCAAGAGAAATACTCCCTGGTATTTTAATACGGATTTTACATTATCAAAAAACAACTCATAGTTTTCATTTCCAACATGTTCTATCATTCCCAGACTAATAACCCTATCAAATACTAGGCCGGAATCTTTCAGATCCCTATAATCCATTAGCTTAACTTCAAGCTTATCTTCAAGCTTCTCATCTTTTATTCTATCTTGAAAACTCTTATATTGCTCTTGACTTAGGGTAATGCCCAAGCCCTTGATATCATGTTTCTTGGCAGCTGCTATTAATAAATCTCCCCAACCACAGCCAATATCCAATAGGGACATACCATCTTTTAGTTGTAATTTTTTGATACTATAGTTGACCTTATTAGATTGGGCTTCATAAAGTGTATCTTCTGGATTTTTGAAATAGGCACAGGAATAATTCATGGTCTCATCTAGCCAAAGCCTATAAAAATCATTTCCTATGTCATAATGAGATGTGACTTCTCTTCTTTGGTTTTCTTTAGATAGGTCATTCTTTGGCTTTTTGCTTAAACTTCTTGCCAAAAAATTATAATCTGATGAAAATAGTCTCTTAAGTAAACTATCATCCCTCATAAAATCCTTTCTTATGACCATGACTGTTTTAAGAGCTTCATAAAAGTCTCCTTCAATATCAATAAGCTTATCCATATATGCTTCTCCAAGTGTTAAAGAGGGATTTTTTAATACATGTCTTTTATTGATCGAGTCATTTAAAATAATGGAAAATTCTGTTTCTCCTTCTCCAACCTTAATTTCTTCATCTAAAATCCCCTTATCCTTAAACTTTATGCTAAAGCTTTTTTGGAAAGATTCTATGGGATATAATTTAAGAAAATTTTTAACTAACTGTTTTTCAATAAACAATTTTATCCTCCTTTAAAAATCAAAGTAATATACTTATTTTTATATTACCCTATTATAAAGTTTTTATTAAATATTGAAGAATAAAGCTTATAAAATTTTTTAAAATAGCTTTTACTAGAAAAAAAAGGCATGGTTTCTCTTAAGTATAGAATCCATACCTTATTATATTTGATTGTTTTAATATCCAATAGAAATAAGTTTAAAAGTCTAAATATCTAAACCCTCTACTTGGAGCTCTTGGCCTGCTATATCAGATCCTTTTTTAGAAAGATTTATTTCTATAGAGTCTCCTACAACTATAGCATCCTTATACAAATAAACTTCTAGACCTTCAACTTCATGCTTGTTATAATCCTCAGGAACACCCGGTTCCCTTAATTTTACGAAGATTTCTTCTCTAGGACTTCAGCAACTGGTCAATAGCTTGGGATATATGGTTATAGTTCTACTTCCTCTTGCTCTAATAAAATCTTTAACTTCTGGGCTAATAATAATATTCATCATATTCACCCCCTTATAAAAGTTTTATTTAACATCATATATTTATTATATACTAAAGTGAAGTAAATATATATGATTTATCTAAATTAATAGATTATTCTAAAAACAATAACAAGTCTTATAATTAGCTTATGATCTAAATTCTTTTAGATTTTTATATTGTTAAGTTCAGAAAAATCTGATAATCTATGATTAGGTAAGTATAATATTAATCTAGGGGGAAAAAAGATGAAGTATAATTTTGACGAAATTATTGATAGAAGAGGAACCAATGCACTTAACACTGATGGTTTTAGAAGTTATATATTTAATGCAGGGCCAGAAAAAAAGTTTCCTTATAAAGATGAAGAATTTATACGTATGTGGGTGGCTGATATGGAATTTGCTACGCCGCCTGAAATCTGTCAAGCAATAAAGGATCGGGTAGATAGGAGAATCTTTGGATATACCCAGGTCTTTGAAGATGATTACTATAGAGCATTTTCTAACTGGTGTAAGAAAAACTACCATTGGAGTTTTCTAGAGGAAGAACTAGTTTTTTCACCTGGTATTATACCGGCCTTGTATCAGCTAGGGGAAATATTGCTAGAAGAAGATGAAAAAATGTTGATAAACACTCCAGCCTATGGCTTTTTTGGACATACAGCTGCTTATAATGATATTGGATTGGTGTGTTCCCAATTAAAAAATGATAATGGATATTTTACCATTGACTTTGAAGATCTTGAAAAAAAGGCTGCTGATCCTAAGATGAAGCTACTCTTATGGTGCAGTCCACACAATCCTTCAGGAAGAATATGGACTGAAGAAGAACTTAAAAGAGTTGCAGAAATTGTAGAAAAAAATGATCTATGGATTATTTCAGACGAAATACACTGTGACCTAACCCGTAAGGACCAGCAACATATTCCCATGGGCAAGATAATGCCAGACTATAAAAAATTAGTTACCTGCATGTCAGGGAGCAAGACCTTTAATATTGCTGGACTTATGTTATCAAATATTATTATCAGGGATCCAGACCTAAGGGATCGTTTTACTCAGAGAGATAAAAATGTTGGATTTATAAATCCACTATCTCTAGCGGCTCATAAGGCTGCCTATGAAAAATGTGGTGATTGGAAGGAAGAATTAAATGATTATCTAGATAAGAATTTCCAGCTTGTAAAGGAATACATGGATGAACATTTCCCTAAGGCTAATTTCAAGATACCCCAGGCTACTTATCTTGCATGGATAGATCTTAATAAGTATTTAGGAGATGTGGAAGATCTACCACTATTCTTTGCCAACCAGGCAGGGGTATTGCTAGAGGGTGGAGATGAATTATTTGTTGCCAATGCAAGAGGATTTATTCGTTTAAACTTAGCCATGCCAAGATCTATTATAGAAGAGGGATTAAAGAGAATTGGCCAGGCAATAAATGACCACAATAGGGTATAAAAGAATTATAAAATCTAAAAAAATTTAAGGAGGAATTACAATGCAAAAGGGTTTTGTATTTATACTAATACTAGCTGTAATAATTGGTATATTCGCCATAAGTAATAGTGCTGTAGTAACTATTGATTTTATAGTTAGTGAAGTGGAAGTTTCTCAGGCAATTGTAATTTTTATATGTGTCTTATTGGGAGCGGTTATAGCAACAATATTTGGAGGAATTCGTCAAATGTCACTTAGCAAGGAAATAAAGAAGCTCAGAGAGGAAAATCAAATATATAGAGAAGAAATAGAAGAATTAAAGATAAAAATAGAAGAAAAAGAAAAGAAGGATGACTTCTTAAATCTTGAAGAGATAGATAAAGAGAATAAGATTCAAGATAAAGATGATTTTTATAAGCTTTAGATAAAATTATTGAAAGTGAGGAAATTATGAAGCTACTACATGTGCTGGCACAATTGCCATCAAGAACAGGTTCCGGTGTATATTTTTCAAATATGGTGGAAGGATTTAAAAAATATGAATACCATCAAAGGGCTATATTTGGCAGTCAAGACAAGTTTAATTGGTATCTATTAGAGGAAAAGGACCAATATCCAGTAGAATTTAAGAGTGAGGACCTGCCCTTTCCCATAGTTGGTATGAGTGATGTTATGCCCTATGACAATAGCCTATATTCAGATATGAGTCCAGAAATGCTAGAGTCTTGGAAAGAGGCCTTTAAAAAAAGATTGATTCAAGCAAGAAAAGATTTTGATCCAGATATTATATTTGCCCATCATCTATGGATTTTAACTTCCCTGGTGAAAGAAGTATTTGGAGACAAAAAGATAATTGGAATCTGTCACAATACGGACCTAAGACAGGCTAAAATGAATCCTGAATTGAAGGATAAGTATGTAAAAAACATAGATAAGTTAGACAATATATTTTCAGCTTCTGATAAGCAAAAAGATGAAATAGTAGAAGTATATGGCATAGATAGAGAAAAGATAGTTTCTGTAGGAGGAGGCTATAATGGGGATATATTCTATTTTCCAGAGGAGAAAGATCATAGTGACAAGATAAAATTGGTTTTTTGTGCTAAGATCGATCCCTCCAAGGGAATTTATGAGCTTATTGAGGTTTATAAATCCTTGGATCTGGATGACATAAGTTTAGATATTATAGGGAGTCCAGATGAGGAAAATCAGAGAAAAATAGATAGTTATATAGGAGATGATAAGTCCATAAGACTATATAATGTGAAAGATCAAGTAGCTCTGGGAGATGAATTGAGAAAAAAAGATATATTCTTAATGCCCTCCTACTACGAAGGTTTGGGACTTATGGCTATAGAGAGCCTAGCCTGTGGTCTCTGTGTAGTAACTACTGAAATAGAAGCCCTAATGAGCCTTCTTGGAGATGAAATAAATGACACAGGAGTAATAAAATATGTTCCACTTCCAAGGATATATGATACTGATAAACCAGTGAAAGAAGACTTGCCAAAATTCAAAAGAGATCTTAAAGAAGCTATCTTGGATCAAATTGAAGAGAGAAGAAAAGACAAGGATTGTTATAAAAAGATAGAAGATAAAATTAAATTCTTTTCCTGGGATCATATAGTAGATAATATGAATAGTTTCTTAAAGTTATAAGTTTATATAAAAAGTTGGGAATAAGATAGACTTATAGGGTATATATAACTTGAGGTGAAAATTATGGATTATAAAAAGACTTTACTAGGAGCACTTGGTGGTGCTATTATATTTGCTGGTATGGGTGGAAAAAAGGGATTAGAAAAAGGACTATCAGTGGGTATAAAAATAGGCTTTGTAGCAGGTACAAGCTCGGCCCTTGTAGGAACTCAAGTATATAGAATATGCAAGAATAGAGCTAAAGAAAAAATGCATCTAGCTTAAAAAAGTAAATACTAATGCTTGAGAAAGTTCCAATTATCATTTGATAATTGGAACTTTTTTTAATTTATCCAAGAAAAGCTATTGACAAAATAGTGTACTACATACTATAATACACTTAATACACTTGCAGATTGAAAGGAGGAAATCTATGTTTAATATAAACACTACTAGTGATAAGCCCATCTATGAACAGATTATAGATAATATAAAGGAACTAACATTAAAAAAGATATTAAAATCAGAGGATAAGCTACCTTCTGTAAGAAGGATGGCCAGCATACTTTCAGTCAACCCTAATACAGTTAGCAAGGCCTATCAAGAACTGGAAAGACAAAAGATAATCCATACTCTTAGGGGCCGAGGAACTTTTATAAGCTCAGATATAGAGCTTCCAGTAGACGAGGAAAGAAGGGAAAAAGCCTTGGAAAATCTTAGAGATCTATGCATAGAACTAGGACACCTAGGATTCAATAAGGCAAAGACAATAAAAGAGGTAGAGGCAATATATAGGGAAATAAAAGAAGGAGGTATAGAATGATAGAGGTAAAAGATGTAAGTAAAAGCTTCGAAGGCTTTAAGGCACTGGATAATATAAATATTCAGATTAAAAAGGGAACTATACATGGAATAATAGGTGAGAATGGTGCAGGTAAAACTACTCTTTTACAAATGCTAGCAGGAGTTTATGAAGTAGAAGAAGGGGAAATATTAATAGATGGAGAAAGTGTATATGAAAATAATAAAATAAAAAACAAGATAGGATATGTGGCAGATAGAAATCAATATTTCAAGGATTATAAGGTAAGTGAGATGGTGGAATTTTATTGTGGAATTTACCATAAATTTTCCAAGGAAGATTTTAAAGAATACAATAAACTCTTTCAATTGGACACTAGTAAAAAAATAAGACAGCTGTCCAAGGGGATGCAAATGAGATTATCTCTTATGCTGAACCTATCTATTAAACCAGAGATTTTAATACTAGATGAAGCCACATCAGGTCTAGATGTAATAATAAAAAAAGAGCTACTGGATATACTTATAAATAAAGTCTATGAAGAAAATGTAAGCATAGTTATAAGCTCCCACCATATAGGAGAATTAGAAAAGGTCTGTGATGAGGTAACAATACTAAATAGAGGAAGGGTTAAATATCAGTCCAACATTGAAGAAATAAAAAATGAAGTTAAAAAGTTACAAGTAGTGTTTAAAGAAGATAGGGAAGAAGAAATCTATAAGTTAAAAGATATTATCAATATTGAAAAGATAGGCAGTGTATATTATATAATCACTGATAATTATGGGCAAGATCTTTTAGAAGGCCTAGAAAAACTAGGAGCAGAATTTATAGAAAATATAGGACTTACCCTAGAGGAGATATTTATATATACAAATAAGGAAAAAGATAGGAGGGAAATAGATGAATAAATCCATCTTAAAACATGAGCTAAGAAGTATGAAATGGATGATGCTCTTATCTATTTTGGCAAGTTTATTTTTAACTGCAATGTTTTCTAGATCTTTAGATAGACAATATGCGAGTATTTTTTACCTGGGCATATATGATGATGCTTTCATCTTAAGTTCCTTTAGGGATCTAGCTGAAATGGCACTTATAGTCTTTACTGGAATTACCATGATACAAGTCTTTATGCAGTTTAGATCTGAAAAAAGCCCAGAAACAGGAAGATTTTTAAAATCACTACCAGTAAGAAAAGAGGAGTTCTTTAAGATTAAATTGATTACTGGGCTTGTCAGTATAAGTTTGGCCTTTATAGTTTTATCCCTAGGACTTATTATTATAAGAAGCGATAATATGTTTTGGATAGAGGATATCTATAGTATAAGTTATATGCCAGAGACACTTATAAAAGTAGAAAGTGTTGGTCTTTTATTAAGAGAATTAGGCCTTATATATTTAATAGTACTTAGCTTTTATACATTTTTATTTATGATTCAGTATACTTTTACTAATGTTGTAGGAGCTATAGTAACAGGAGTATTGGTTTGGTTAGCACCAATTTTTATTCTTATAAGTTCAATGTTTACTCTAGAGAGAATCCGCTTGATTGACATATATACATCAAAACTTGCAGGAAGTATAGATAAATTTTCTACATGGCTATTGCCTTGGGTCTATGCCCTTGATTTTAATTTTATTGATAATTTTTCTGATATGAGCTCAAGGAGCATTAGAACAATAGCTGCTTTAGATATAAAGTATCTAGTAACTATACTTTTAATAATAGTGAATATAGGACTAGCCTATAAGTTTAATAAGAGTTCAAAGGTTGAAAATGAAAACAAGCTAATAGTATTTAAGACTAGTCAAAAGATATTTGTATTTGGAGTAACTATTTGCAGTGGGCTATTGATTTCTCTTATATTGAGCAGTTATATGATGTTAGAGATCTCTAATATTGTGTATGTTATCTTAATATTATTAGCTGGCCTAATAGGCTACTTTATAAGTCGAAGGATAAGCAGGATAGGAAATATCTAGGGGGGATTTGATGAAAAAGTTTATATGGATTTTAGGACTTTTGTTAGTTTTAACAGGATGTAGAGATGTAATAATAGAAGATAGAGAAGGATTTGTAGAAGATGAAATAGATTCTATAACTAGTAAGAAGGAAAGAGCCACCTATATTTCGGATGAGACAAAGGAAGTAGTAGCAGAGATAAATAATTTAAGGGAAAAATATAAAAATATCATGACCGAAGAAGAATATGAATTTGAATCAGTATATATAGATCTACAAGGTCAAGGAATGAAGGGGATTTCCTTTGATAATAGAATCTTTAATAGCAAAGATTATTTTGCAGAATTAATTGAAATACTGGATAACAGTGTGGCTGAAGGTTTAAAAAATCATATAGAGGATATGGAAGAGAAAAAGATAAATGATGATATGATCATCTTAAAAAAGATAGGAAGAGCAGTGGTCTATGCTGAAAATAGAGAGGAAGCTGACAACTATATTTCAGTCAAGGTAGATTTCTCAGACATAAAGGATGAGGACTATGGGGCTCTTTTTCAAGAAATTTCAGATGATAAGTATATCTTAAGCAATATAATAATAGGGGAAAAAGCAGATATGATAGACTTTGTAAATCTAAACAATTCCTATGATATGGGCTATGAAGGCGGTAACTTTAAGAGTATAAGATACAATATGTTTTTAGTAGAAAATAATATTGAGAAGGTAAATATACTTATGCAAGCTAAAGATCAATCTCCTATAAAGGATGAGGATATAGATGTTTTTACCAATCTTTTAGATAGTTTAGAGATAGTTGGAGAAGAGAGAGATCAGTTATTAAAGGAATTTAAAACTAGTTTTCAGAAAGATTCTAAAAGAGAAAAAATAGCTTTAAAAAATTATAAGATCTTGATTGAAGCTGCTAAGGGTAATTCTTATTCCTCCAGAGATGAAAAGCTAATTTATTTCTCTATAGAAAGAGTTTAAAAAAACTTATATTATTATAGGATTAGATAGTCTTTTTATTGTATGGTAAAATAGATTATATAATAATATAAAAGAGGGATAAAATTTATGTGTACAGGTATAAAGATAGAT
>CAZBAK010000050.1:0-5619 GCA_964489715.1 uncultured Tissierella sp.
ATTTATAGGAGGTATGTTTTATGTCAGTAAAGTGGAAGCGTGGTTTGCTTCTTGGGATTGTAATTTTTTTATATTTCTTAGCTGCTGTAAATTTTTGGCCAGATTTAAATAAATATTTAAATGCTCTTATTGCAGCTGTTCTGGCTGGAGTTACTGCCAAGATTTCAGAATCTATTTTTGAAGAAGAAAAATAAGTTTTGTTAAAATATATAGGAAAAGACATTTAGGCAAAACTACAAGGGATAGCTGGGAATAATAAAACCACTAATATAAAAAAATTAGTGGTTTTATTATTCTTATTTATAGGTCTTTTATTTACTCTGGTTTTGGGTATATGTCTATATAAGACTATAAAAAGGGTGGTTAATATGGATAAAAAAGAATTAACAATTATACAGATGAATGATACTCATGGATATATTGATGAGCATTTTGAATATATCTGGCAGGGAAGTAGGGAGAAATTTGTAAAAGTAGGTGGATATTCTAGGATAAAATCCTATGTAGATAGGGTAAGAGAAGAAAAAGACAAGAATCTTTTATTCCTAGATGGAGGAGATACCTTTCATGGAACCTATCCCCTAGTAAAATCTGAAGGTGGAAAGGCAGTGGACCTATTAAATGATCTAGGACTTCATGCTATGACAGCCCACTGGGAGTTTGCATATGGACCAGAGAGATTTATAGACTTAACAGGAAAGTTAAATTATCCTATGTTAGCAATAAACTGCTATAAGAAAGATGATGATAGTTTAGTATTTCCACCATATCTTATAAAAGAAATAAATGGTCTAAAGATAGGTGTAATAGGTATAGCAGCAACTATTGTGGATAAGGTTATGCCAGAGCACTTTAGTGAGGGAATATATTTTACTGATGGAGATAAGGAACTTCCAGGCTATATAGAGGAGCTTAAGGAAAAAGAAGATGTGGATCTACTAGTTCTCCTATCTCACCTAGGTTTTCCTCAAGAAATACAATTAGCAAGGGAAATAAAGGGTATAGATATACTCTTAAGTGCCCACACTCACAATAGAGTATATAAACCAGCTATAATAAATGATACAATAATAATTCAATCAGGCTGCCATGGTTCCTTTTTAGGCAGGCTTGATCTAGAGATAAAGGATAAAAAAATAGTAAACTATGGTCATCAACTAGTACTATTAGATGAAAATATAGAAAAAGACAAGACTATGCAGGATAAGGTAGATAAAATACTAGAAGAAGATAGGGAAATCCTAGATAAAAAAGTGGGAGAAACTTTAACAGATCTTGCTAGAGATAGGGTCCTAGAATCTACCATGGATAATTTACTGCTTCAAAGTCTTATGCATGAGGAAAAGGACGCCCTTATTGCCTTTTCAAATGGATGGAGATATGGAGCTCCCATACCTAAGGGAGATATTAGGGTGAATGATCTATGGAATATAATTCCAGTTAATCCTCCAGTATCCACAGTAGAACTGACAGGAGAAGAGCTTTGGAACATGATGGAAGAAAATCTAGAAAGAACATTTTCAAAAGATCCCTTCAGTCAAATGGGAGGCTATGTTAAAAGATGTCTTGGTTTAAACATCTACTTTAAAATAGAAAATCCAAAGGGTCAAAGAATCCAAGAGTTCTTTGTAGGAGAGGAAAAGTTGGAAAAAGATAAAGTCTATAAGGCAGTATATGTAACAAGTCAAGGAGTTCCTAAAAAATATGGTAAAAACAGAAAGCATCTCAATATTCATGGCATAGATGCTCTTAAGAATTATCTAGAAGACAATGAAAAGATAGAAGCTCCTTTAAGGGGAACGATTGTAGCTATATAGGACAGGAAAAACAAATTTATATATGGAGGTGTTTAAATGAGAAGAAAAATAATAAAGGGAGTATATATTCTACTGGCATTTTTATTTGTAGGCCTAGGTATGCTAGGTGTAGCTCTGCCTATCCTACCAACTACTCCATTTTTATTATTGGCATCTTTCTTTTTTGCCAAGGGATCAGATCGCTTTCATCGCTGGTTTAAATCTACTAAATTATATGAAAATCACTTAGAGGAGTTTATTATAACAAGGGCTATGACTCTAAAGAAGAAATTATGTATTTTATTGCCAGTTTCCGCTATGCTTATAACTACATTTATTTTAGTTCCAAATACTTATGCCAGAGCAGGTATTGTATTGCTAATAATATTAAAATACTATTATTTCTTTAACCATATAGAAACCATAGATACAAAGTCTATTAAGGCCAAAAATAAAGTTGTAACAAATAGGGATAATAGCTAATTAATAAAAGTAAAACTTGTATTAGAGCTTTAAAAATATATAAATACAAGGAGGATCTTATGCCTTTTAAAATAGTAAGAAATGACATAGTAAAGATGGAAACTCAAGCAATTGTAAATGCTGCTAATAAAAGCTTGCAGATGGGTGGAGGGGTTTGTGGAGCTATATTTAAAGCAGCTGGCCCAAATAAACTTCAAAGAGCCTGTGATAAAATAGGAAGATGTGAGGTAGGACAAGCAGTTATAACAAAGGGATACCAACTATATGCAGACTATATAATCCATACTGTAGGACCAATCTGGAGAGGTGGAAATAACAATGAAGAAGAACTCCTCTACAGTGCCTACAAATCCTCTCTAGATCTTGCCTTAGAAAACCAGATAGAATCCATAGCCTTTCCCCTTATATCTTCAGGAATCTATGGATATCCAAGAGACCAGGCACTTAAGGTGGCCATAGCTGCCATAAGTGATTTTTTATTAGAGCATGATATGGAGGTATATCTAGTAGTCTATGGCAAGGAAACTGTGCTTTTAAGTGAGAAATTATTTGATAAAATTGATCGATATATAGATGATAATTATATAGAGAAGACAAGTAGAATACTAGAGTCCTATGAATTACAAAAGAGCATAGAAGAAGACTCTTATCCTGGTATGCTGGCTGAAAATATAGAAGCCAAGGCAAGAAGCTTGGAAGAGCTGATCGCCAATCAAGAAGAAACATTTTCTCAAATGCTCCTAAGATTAATAGATCAAAAGAATATGACAGATGTGGAAACCTATAAAAAAGCAAATGTAGATAGAAGACTGTTTTCAAAGATAAAAAATAATAGGGAATATAATCCAAGCAAGCCAACAGCTATAGCCTTTGCTATAGCCCTAGAGTTAAATCTAGATGAAACTTGCGACCTACTTCAAAGAGCAGGATATGCACTTTCTCCTAGCAATAAATTTGATCTTATTATAGAGTTTTTTATAGAAGAATCCAATTATGATATATATGAAATAAATCAAGCCCTATTTAGTTTTGACCAAAGTCTTCTTGGCCTTTAAATGTCGCTTCTAGAGAGACCATACTTCTAGCTTTCTTTGATAAACTGGAATCAATAAGAGAAGGGGGAGCTAGAGATGAAAAAGACAGAAATGATATTTATATTGGATAGAAGTGGATCTATGTCAGGACTAGAAGAAGATACAATAGGTGGATACAATTCCATGCTGAAAAAGCAGCAGGAAAAAGAAGGCCAGGCTCTTGTAACAACAGTTCTTTTTGATAATGAATATCAAATAATTCACCAGAGAGAAGATATAGAAGAGATAAGTCCTTTAACAGATAGAGAATACTTTGTAAGAGGATCTACAGCCCTTCTAGATGCTCTGGGCAAGACTATAAATGAAAGTATAAGAAGGTGTAAAAATACTAAAAAAGAACTTAGAGCAGACAAGTTTATCTTTGTAATAATAACAGACGGCATGGAAAACTCCAGTAGAGAATACAGCTATGCTAGGGTTAAAGAGATGGTAGATAAGCAAAGGGAAAGATACAATTGGGAGTTTGTCTTCCTAGGAGCCAATATGGACGCAGTTGAAACTGCCTCAAGCTTTGGTATAGATAAAGACAGAGCAGTCACCTACAAGGCAGACAGTCAAGGAACAAAGCTTAACTATGATGTAGTAAGTGAACTCTTAGTAGAGATGAGAATGGATAGGGAAATAGATGGAAATTGGAAGAAGAGAATAGAAGAAGACTATGAAAAACGTGGAAAAGACAAGTAATTTCAAAAGCTTATACCTTTTTAAAATGGTATAAGCTTTTTTAGATTTTAGATTTAGAAAACATATTATTAAATACTATAAAGATATATCCACTATGGAGATTCTATTATATAATACTAAGTGCATAGTTAAGTATATATTGGCTTATTTAGAAAAGAAAAATATAGGAGGTAGTATTGTGGACGTAATTAAAACATTATCAGATATTATAAAAATTGATACAACAAATCCACCTGGAAATGAAAAGGACATAACAAGGTATATTATGGACAGATATGAGGGATATGAAAACTTAACTGAGATTGACAATGGAGACAATAGGGCTAGCTTAGTTGTTGATATCCCAGGAGAATCAGATGAGACAGTTGCTTTTGTAGGTCATATTGATACAGTACCAGTTTCTGATGCTAGTGTGTGGAAGTATCCACCTTTTGATGCTCATATTGAAGGAGATCTAATATATGGTAGGGGAACTAGCGACATGAAAAGTGGAGCTGCCTGCATGATAGCTTTAGGAGATTACTTTATAAAAAATGATAAGAAACCTAATAAAAATATTAGATTGATCTTTACAGCAGATGAAGAAGCTACTGGTAAAGGTGTTCTTTCAGTTATGGAAAAGGGTTATCTTGATGATGTAGATTTTGTTATAGTTCCTGAAAATACAAGTAGTGATGTGGTATTAAAAGAAAAAGGTGCATTGTGGCTTAGTTTAGAACTATTTGGTAAAGCTGCTCATGGAGCAAGACCAGATCTAGGGATAAATTCAATTGAAATAGTATATGAACTAGTAGAAGATTTAAAATCTTTTGTAGAAGTTTATTGCAATGATGATTTGTTAGGAGATAGTACAATTTCCTTAAATAAGATTTCTGGTGGAAAGAGTACCAATATAATTGCAGATTATTGTAAGGCTGAAATAGATGTAAGAGCAAATCCTGATCTACAAAACTCAGAGGTTATAGAATATCTTGAAAAACAAATCTATAGATATGAACATAAGTATGAAGGATTAAAAATTAAATTTGAAGAATTAACAAATAGACCTTCACTTGAAATGGATAGAGATAATAAATTTGTAGAAGAATTTGTAAAAAATTTAGATGACTTAGAAATGGACTATGATTATGCTGGAGTAACTTACTTTACAGATCTTTCATTGACTATTCCAAAAATAGACACTCCATTTGTAATATTTGGACCAGGTTTTATTGATAAAGGACATCAAGTTGATGAATGTGCATCAGTTAAAGCTATACAAGAAGCTAGTGAGATGTTTATCCAGTATCTAAAATAATATTCATGAGAGGAGAAAATTATGGAACAAAATTACTTAGAAGTCGCAAATACTTTACCCTTTTGGATTATAGCTATGGTAACAGTTAGTTTAGTTCTTTTTCAATCAATTATCTTTATGAAAAAGGCATTTAAAACTGGTAAAGAGATGGGTATAACACAAGATCAATTTAATACCACAATAAGATCCTCTGTAATAACGTCTTTTGGACCATCTTTTGCAGTCTTAATAGGACTAGTAGCATTGATTTCATTAATTGGTTCAC
>CAZBAK010000050.1:5719-12287 GCA_964489715.1 uncultured Tissierella sp.
TATTGGGGGAGTAGAACAAATCTATTAGCTGTAGTTTTAGCATTTGCTCCAGCATTGTATATGCTTATAGCCTATAATATAGTTCCACAGGCTAATGAAATATTAACTGGATTTATAATAGTAGCACCCTATGCAGTGGTACTACAAATAGTTGAACCACCTTCATACTTCCCAATACTAGGAGTGCCAGGGACTTATATGTCGTTTTTAGCGGGTAATAATCCAATGTAAGAGTTCCAGCTTCTGCAGTGGCACAAAATGCAGCAGGAGTTACAGAGGGTAGTGAAGAAGGTGCAATAATATCTACAATAGCAATAGGTGTATCTGTAGTTGTAAACTTAGTAATACTATTAATCGGAGTTTTCATAGGAGGCAGATTGCTTGAATCATTTCCTCCAGTTCTAAATAAAGCTTTAGAATATATCCTACCAGCAGTTTTCGGAGGAGTATTTGGAACCTTTGCCATGAGAGATATTAAGCTAGCAGTTGTTGCACTAGCAGTTAGTGTACTAATGGTAGCTACTAATATTATACCAACAAATTTTATAGCTCCAATATCAGTAGCCATAACAATTTTTGTAGGTATACAATTGACAAATAGAAAACATAAGGCAAATAATAGTTAATATAAAATTACAATTATAAAAAAGGATCTTTCATAACTATAAGATTAGTTGTGAAAGATCCTTTTTTTGTTAATAAGATACAACTTAAAAGTATGTACTGAAAATAGCACCTGTCATATGATAAGCTAAGTATTAGAGTTACAGAGAAGGAAAATAAAATATTAAGGAGCAGGATAAATATGGATCATAATAGAATATTGATATTAGATATATTAGAAATTTTTCAAAACTATACAGATGAGGAGAATCATTTGATACAACAGGATGTAATAGACATACTAGAAGATGACTATGGATATGAAAATGTTCGCAGACAAACAGTCAAGGATAATATAGAAAAGCTTAGAAAACTAGATATGGAAAACTTTGAGATTGGAGCTAATAAAGAAAAAGAACGTAAAATTAAGGATAAAAATACAGGCAAAGAAAGAGAATCAGTATTTCACACTGAATTTAACTATATACATAAATTTACAAGAGGTGAGCTTCGTTTAATCATTGACAGTATACTATTTTCAAAGCATATAGATCTTTCCTATAGAAAGGAACTAATAGAAAAACTAGAAAGTTTAAGCAGTAAATACTTTAAATCTGGAATGAACCATATAAAAGCTTTGGATAGGGGCAAGAAAGAAAATAGTGATTTGTTTTTCCATATTGAAGAATTAGATAGGGCAATCACAAGCTCGAAAAAAGTGTCCTTCAATTATATCCATTATAAAATGGGAGAAAAAACTGCCTTTTTACAAGACAGGGAAAACTCTAAAGGAGAAAAGAGAGAATACATTATCAACCCCTATTATATGGTGGCTTCAAATGGACGATATTACTTGATTTGCAACAATGATCCCTATAAGGATGCTTCTTTCTACAGAATTGATAGGATTCGAAATCTTAAAGTATTAGGTGAAAGAAGAAAGCCCATAAAAGATGTGGAAGGCTTGGGAGAAAATGTCAATCTAAAGCAATATATGTCTGAACATATATATATGTTTAGTGGAGAATCTGAATATGTTAAGTTAAGTATTAAAGAAGAGTTTCTAGATGAATTTATTGATTGGTTTGGACTTGATAGTATAACTTTTCAAGAAAAGAAAGAGGATAGAATCATAGTCAGGGTTAAAAGCAATAGAATGGCTATGAGAAGGTGGGCTCTGAGATACTCCTTATATGTAAAAGTCCTATCTCCACAGGATTTAGCAGATGAAGTAAAAGAAGATCTCCAAGAAGCTATAGAGAATTATAAAAAATAAAACAATGAAATATTGAAGAAGCGATGTACTAAAAATAGAACATTCCTTATACTATAATATACTTATAAGAAAGCTCAATGGATGAATCCACAAGACTTGGTCTATAAAAATAAGGGGGTATAAAGTTGGAAAAATCGAATAAAAATACTAAAGTACTTTCTATAGATGGATATAAGGAAAAAGTTAAAAAGAAAAATGAATGGATAAAGGAATTTGAACAAGGTCCCCAGCCTTTAGAAGGCTGTACATGTGGACAACATACAGATCCAGAGCAATTCCTAAAAGAGGGCCAGGTAACCAAGCACTATTTAAAGGATAGAAAAAGATATGTAAAAGGATTAAGAGGATCAGATCCTATGGAGAACTACATGGAGATCTTTGGAGATCTCACAAGGGACTCGCCTCTAGTCAAATTAAATATGCATACTGACCTTGCTATGATGGAAGATATAGGCAATCATTTCCAAGAAGCTATGGATTTCTACAAAAAGTATATAAGAGAAGAAAAAGAACTTTCAGATCAAGAAATAGCAGCCGCCAAAAGATTAAAGAAGAGTTATAAGGTCTATAAAAGACATATTGTTAAAAGTCTGATAAATTCTTATATTATTCAAAAACGATACTTTATTGGTAAAAACTCTGACTTTGCTTGGAGAAAAACTGAATTACTTACTAGGGAAGATAGTCTTGATACCTATCTCAATGAAAGTCAAGGATATATAAAATTTATGGAAGAGCATTTCAAGGAAAAGGATGAAGAATTAAAAAATCACAGCTTATCCCTTGTGGCAGAAAATTTAGAAAGACAAATTGATGAAAAACTAAGGGGAAATAAGCTATCTAGCTATGCAATCCATAGATTAGGTGATCAATTAGAAGAATCTATAGATGATATTGAAAAGATAAAAGCTCAGAATAGAGTAAGAGATTATAAGTTCTTGAAGGAGAAATATGAAGAAGAAAAGGATAGCTATAATATAGAATACAAGGCTGAAAGCTTAATAGACCTTGAATTAAGGTCTAGAGAGATAGATAGACATAAATACCTAGCTAGTTCTGGCTTTACATCAAACAATAATATAGATCAGCTAGTAGAAACAATAGGAATGGAAAATCTTATATTGAAACTATCTACTAAAGAATTAGAAAGCTTGCTGGCTCAATTTAAAGCTCTTTAGAGATTGAGAGCTTAATATAAGCTTATAGTCTTCAATAAAAATATAAGTACTATAAAGCGAACATCCATCTTGATATGATCTATATATAAGAGGTGGAAAACAAGTGAAATTATAGATGAAAGGGTGTTTATATGAAATATATATTAGGGGATTATGAAAACTACTTGGAGAAATTAAAAGAATTTAGTGAATTAAACTGGGTGAAGAATTATCTTGAACTCAAGGTAAAGCCAAACTTCTGGACCATTATAGAATATGGAAGATATGATAGTTCCAGGGATAAATCAGCCCATGAAACTAGAATGTCAAAAATGATTAGATGGATGATGGATCCCAATGAAAATCATGAATTAGCTAATGTCTTTGCCTATAAACTTATGAATTTTTTAGGTGAAGATTATGAATATTGCCCAGAGAAAAACAAGGAAATAAAAACCATTGCAGAATATAAGGATATCGATATATTCTATAAAGATTTGTCTCAAAAAATCTGCTTGGCAATAGAACTTAAGCAACATGCTAAAGAAGGACAAACCAGTGGAGGAATATCCCAATTAGACAAATATGAATTGATAGTTGAAAAGCTGTCAAAAAGAAAGGAACTTAAAGCCCACTATATATTCTTAACACCTTTAAAAGAAACACCTACAAATAAAAAATGGCATCCACTTGGTTATGAAGAGTTAATTGACTTGATTGATGAGGTTAATAATGAGTATATCCTTAAGTCTAATAGTCTTTATATCAAGCATACTCAAAAGATAATCATGGACTTTAGAGATGAATTACAGAGAACTCTAGATATCTACAAAAAAGATAATTCTTATATTAGTAAGGAGCTTAGCTTGGAAGAAAAAGAATTTACATTCTTGTTAGCTAAAGAGATTCGTGAAGATACAGATTCAAAACATATGGATACTCTAATGAAAGTTAACAAGGAAGAAGATCTAAATATAAAAGAGCTTATATTCCTGGTAGAAGATCATCTCTATGTGCAGGACCATAGTCCTAATGATGAAGTAAAAATACTTATCAGAAAGATATATAATTATCTGTCGGAAGATAAGGTTTTAGAGGCGGTTCCACCAAAAGAATATGGAGTAAAGGAAACTAAAACTATATTAAAAGTCCATCTGCTCAATTCATATGGAATTGAATTTGTAAAAATGCAGCTAACTCAGGGCAAGGGACAAGGGATAAATATGTATACTAAAGATAATAAGTATAGGATCTATCTATCTGGAGATAAGGATGGTAGCTTCCCTAATCACGGAGTACAAGTATTAAAAAATCCTAAATATGACAAAGTAATTCGTTCAGATAAACTAAAGCAAGGAAGCTTTAAACTTAAGAACAATTTGATCCTAGAAGATATGATACATGATAAGGATGGAAATCTCCTAAGCTTTGATCAACTTATGGAAGATTATCTAATTCCAGCCCTTGTTGAACTGTCTAATAAAAGACATCAATTATAAGAAAAATATGGAAACTACATAGGAGTAAATTATAGTTTCCATATCTAGCTATAGAGGAGCAGAGAATTTATAGAGTAGCCTTTTCCTTTAAGCTATTCCACTCCTTCCAAAAAGCCAGATATTCTTTTCTTTTTACTTTATCTTTTGATAAAGTATTTTTTCTGATTTTTTATAAAAACCCTCTACTTCTTTTATAAAGCCCAATACTTCCCTTTTATATTGTAAATAATAATAAGTGGTCTCCATACTCTCATTTGCCTTTACTGTCACTAGGCCATCCTTATGAAGAATGGACCAGTTTAAGCTCTTATGATTACCTGTGCAAGGGAATAAACAATTCTCCCTAGTATCTTGATGATCTTGGAATAGAGATCTTAAGAGTTTTAGTCCTGTAGAGGTAAGTGGAGAGAAAGTTTTGGTTCTTTCCTGATTTAATCTTATTTCTAAATCTCCATTATCTAAAAAAGGAGATTGATCTACTAAAGAACTATGCAATCTAAGCTTGCTAGAGAGATTAAATAAAGGACCCTCCTCAAAATTTTATTCTTTCAATATTCCCATTAAAACATCTTTTAAACTTCTATCCTTATTCATCATAAACTCCACCCCTATATTTTAGAATCTAGGACTTTTCTATATTATACTATGTAGATTATAATCTTTCTATTTAATAAATTATTATAGCTTTATTTGTTTAAATTATGTTTATAGGGATTTGTGCAATTTAGGAACTATTATAGTATAATGATTTCTAAGGACTAGAGGGAAGGTAGTTGAAATATTTATGAAAAATATAGTAAAAACAGGTAAAGTAAATAGTGTAGCAGAAGATTTATTTATAGAGCTGTTTTGTGATGTATTTGGACCAGAGAACAGTGATTACCTTTATATTCAACATCCATTTGTAGACATATATGGGAACAGAAGATATATTGATTTTGCAATGGAAGCCGAAGGAGAAAAGATAGCGATAGAAATAGACGGAGAGACCTACCATAATCCAGATAGGATATCTTCTAATAAATATTATGATGATATGTTAAAGCAAAATAGTATGATAAATGACAATTGGAAAGTTTATAGATGGGCTTATATGCAGCTTAAAGATCAACCAGAAAAGATTAAAGATGAAATATTAACTTTTATTGGAGAGTTCCCACTTTTCAATCAAATAGAAGATTATTTACCAAAACAGATGGGCAAAGTAATAGAGTTAAGAGATCATCAAGAGGATGCAATAAAAAACTTGCAGCAAATGAGAGAAGATGGAGAAAGTATAGCTTTGTTATATCATGCTACTGGTACTGGGAAAACTGTAACAGCAGTGTCTGATGCAAAAAAACTTGGTAAAAGAACTCTTTTCTTAGGTCATACAAAGGAACTTATAAGTCAAGCTAGGGATACATTTGAAGATATATGGAAAGAATCAAATCCGGGAATGTATGTAGCAGATCAAAAAGATAGAGATTCATATGTTGTCTGTGGATCTGTTCAAAGTATATCTAGAAATTTAGAAGAATTTAAGTCAGATGAGTTTGAATACTTAGTAATAGATGAAGCTCATCATGGAACTGCCAATACATATAAAAAAATCCTATCTTATTTTAAGCCTGAATTTACATTAGGACTAACTGCAACACCTGAAAGATCAGATGGAGAAGATTTACTAGAAATATTTCAAAATGTAGCTCATAAGTTAGATTTAGAAAAAGCTGTGGAACTAGGACAATTAGTTCCAATAAGATGCATAAGAGTTAAAACAAATATAGATATATCCAATATTAGGATAAATGGGATCAAATACAATACACGAGATTTGGAATCAAAGTTATTCCTGAAGCTGAATAACTTTGATTCCAACCTCCTGATGTTGTGTACATACTATGGACCGTGTATTCCTCTCCATATCCATATGGCGGTTTAGGTGTGAATTCACACTTCGTGATACTTGGAGATGTGTTCCAATAAGATCTATTGTCTGATCTTAAATAGGCTCCATAGTCTTCCTGTTTTACTTTGTGTTTTAATTTAAC
>CAZBAK010000050.1:12297-12648 GCA_964489715.1 uncultured Tissierella sp.
AGATATAGCAAAACTTTTAAAAGAAAATGATATAAATGCTGAAGCAGTGTCAGGGAAAATGGATAATTCTAAAAGAAAAAAAGTACTTGAGAATTATGAAACAGGCAATGTGGATGTTCTTTGTGCTTGTGATTTACTCAATGAAGGTTGGGATAGTCCTAACACTGAGGTACTATTTATGACTAGGCCTACCATGTCAAAAACTCTCTACATGCAACAATTAGGTAGAGGAATGAGACTTGCAGAAGGAAAGAATCATCTAATGGTATTTGATTTTATAGATAATGCAAATCTTTTTAATATGCCCTATTCTATTCATAGAATGTTTAATATAAAAGAATATATTCCTGG
>CAZBAK010000051.1:0-12051 GCA_964489715.1 uncultured Tissierella sp.
TCATTGGATTTTTCTATCATTCTCTCCAGGGATGAAAACCTGGCTTCTACAAGTGCTTCCTTTACTCCCTCTATATAGTTGTTAAATTTCATGCCTATATGTATGTCTCCTGTATGAAATATCTTTAATGTCATAAGAGATCCTCCTTTTATTGTTATATCTACGTGTCTTAAAATATCTTCTGTCAGAATAAAGCTAAGAAAAAGCTCTCCATATTAATCTAGCTAGAGAGTCTATATTTATAGTATATATCTTTTCTATGCTTATTTCCATAGCTCTAGAGCTTAGAAGTTTTCATCTTAATAAATATTTAGAAAAATTTAAGTTTTTTAAAATATATCCGATAATAATAAGTGATTGTTATCATTAATTTTAACATTAAGGAGAGAAGTTTATGTTTATCGCAAGACAAGCAATATTTAATAGCTCTATGGAAGTTTATGGCTATGAATTGCTATATAGAGACAGTGAAACAGCCCAGGCATTTGGAGATGCATCTGCTGAAAAGGCTACTGCTACAGTCCTAGGCGGCTTATTTGAAATCGGTTTAAATACTATTTCAGATGGACGCAGGGCCTTTATTAACTTTGACTATGACTTTTTATTGTCCGACTCAATGGAACTTATGGATCCTGAAGATCTTATGATAGAAGTTTTAGAAAATACCAAGGTAGACGATGAAATTATAAATAGGCTTGTGGATCTAAAGGAAAAGGGCTATCAAATAGCCTTAGATGATTTTATAGAAGACTATGAGAGTTTTCCCCTGGTTCCTCTTTCAAACATAATAAAATATGATCTTATGGCCACACCCTTAGATACTATAGAGTTGGAAGTAAGACGAGCTCTTAGGCAGGGAAAAATCTTACTGGCTGAGAAGGTAGAGACCAAAGAAGAATATGAAAAAGCCAAGGAAATGGGCTTTCAACTTTTTCAAGGTTATTTCTTTGAAAAACCCAGCATAATAGGCAAGTCAAATAACAAGAAATCTACTAAATTAAACTATATAAAGCTCCTAAATGAGCTGAGAAAACCTGAACCTTCCTATGATGAATTGACGGAAATAATAAAGACAGATGTAAACCTGTCCTATAGGCTCCTTAGGGTTATAAAGCAAAATGAATCAGACGATGACGTAATATACACAATTAAAAGATCCCTAGTATATATGGGCTTTAGAAAGATAGAACGTTGGATAAATATACTGATGCTACAGGATCTAGCCACAGATAAGCCTCTTGAATTAACCCGCCTATCTCTTATAAGATCAAAATTTGGAGAACTCCTGGCCAGCAATAGCAAGTATAGATCTAGAATCCATGAAATCTATGGTATGCTGCTCTTTTCTACCCTAGACGCCATATTGGACCAGCCTATGGAAGAAGCTCTTGATCAAATAAATCTTACAGAAGATATGAGAGATGCCCTTGTTCATGGCCAGGGTGATCTTTACCCTCTACTGGACTTAACATATTCCTATGAAAAGGGAGCTTGGGATAAGGTAAAGCTACTATCCTCCCAGCTGGAGATTGAAGAAGATCAGGTAGGAAGCTACTATCTGGAAGCTTTGAAATACTGCAATGAAACAATGGATATGTTTTAAATTTAAGAATATAAAAAGCAGCTTATAAATTCTTTGGAGTTTATAGGCTGTTTTTTTGATTGGCTTAATAGCTTTTTATCTATTTATAATTTGAATATCTTTAAACTTCTTCTTTTCTAGAGATATATTATCTACAAAAAGTAGGCCTTCTATGGCTATATCCTCAATATACTTATTTTCCCTATCCTTTACAAGATACATATACTCTAAAAGCTCTTCCATGCCTCTATACATATATTTTCTATCATTAGTGTATTTTACCTCACCTATGCTTATCTTTACAATAGCTTGACTGGTCTTGTCTCTTTTAACTATAAGAAGGTCGGGTCTTCCAGCCCATATACTAGTAGGAGGAGTTTTCTTTTCTAGTTGGCTGTAGATCCTATTCTTTTCAGCCAGTATCTTTAACTTTTTATCTAAATATAAGTTTTGGCTGCCTTCTATCTCACTTTTATCTATATTAAAGGCTAGTTGGCTCTTGGAGAAACTATCGTGGAAGATGTCATAAGTGTACTTGACCTCTTCTACTCTAGCTAGGCAATCTTCTCTTCCATCTAGTATATTGTATTTCAACTCTTCTCTGGGAAAGTTTTCTCTAATATATTTAAATATAGAGTAGAGCTCAAAGACCTTGTTTTCATCCTGCATATGAATAAAGCTTTCTCCAAAGAGTTTTTCTACCTGCTCCTTATCAAATCTCATAATAGAACGGTAGAGCTTTAGTATACGAGCAGAGTCTCTATATATCTTGTTTCTACTATTTAAAACATCAAATATCATCTTGTCTGTGATCTTTACATTTGAGATATCTATTCTCTTTAGGTATACATTTTTCCTATATACATTTGATATTATAGTTGACATGGCTGGACCATTTTTATACCAAGCTTCCCCATGGAATCTATCCATAGCTATATCTATATGGATTATATTGTAGATTATGCTTATGGCCTTTTTTAAGATTAAATTCTCTTTTATATCATAGAGCTTGTCTATATTATCACATATAAAATTGCTTCTATCTTTTTCTATCCTATTTGACCTATATTCTATGGTCTTATTCCAATCTATATTTCCCCTGACTTCACCTTTAAAGAGTTTCTTATCCAGTCTAGTAGAGTTTTTTATATTTCTAATTGTTTTTTCTAGATTTAAAGTATAGTCTGAAACTTCTTTTGATAGTATAAAGTGAATCTTTAATATGTCCTTCATGTTTTTAAATCTATTTTCATCTATGTTGAAAAATGTCTTAGGATTTATAATGCCCTTTCTAAAATATATTATCAATTCTTCCTTTATCTCTTCTATCATTTCAAGCTTGCTTATCTTGCTCTTATTATAAAGGTCCATTCTAATTACCTGCTAAACTTATATTGAAGAGATCCTCTACAGATTCTATTAGATCTTCCTGATCCTCTATAAACTCTAGTCCTCTTAGCTCTCCTACAAAGGCATCTATTTGCTCTTCAAACAAGCCTTCCAATTGAGGAAGTATATATATTACTAGGGCTGATGTAAAATCTCCTCCCTGCTGGATATAGTTTCCTATATCTTCAATAATAGCCGGACCTAACTTTCTATATTTGTTAATAACTCTCCAAAGCCTTGCTACTTGTCCACAAACTATTCCATCTAAGTCTATCTTCCAAAGATCAAAGAAATCTTTTACAAGAGTTTCATCTATACCCTTTGGTATGGCAACTGGTATAAAGGCAAATCTCCTCATAAAGGCATAACTCATCTCATAAAGTGATGTCTTGTCAAAGGTATTCATGGTTCCTATAATTCTCCAATCTCTTGGAATTATATATTGATTGCTCTCTGCTTCTAGGCCTTCCATGCCACCTTCTATGTTTTCCTCCATTATTATCTCTATATTTCTCCTCTTGTCATCCTTTAATCCAAGTTCCACATCATCTCCAGATAAAACTGAAAAAAAGGGTCCAAAGGCCTTATCTATATCTGCCCTATTTATCTCATCTATTATCAACCACTGATTTCTATTTAGTCCATCCCTAGATTTAAAGGAACTTAAGAATATTCCCTCTTCAAAGTAAAGGCTTCCACTCTCATCAGGCTTATAGCCTCCTATGGTATCATAGGAAGACCAGTCACTCATGGCAGTTACCATCTTTGAGTCAACTTCATAGCTCTCAGCTATCTTTTTAGCAATCTTAGACTTACCAGTTCCTGGAGGCCCTATTAGGATTATACTTTTTCCACTTTTAAGGGCTATAGATATTTGTGATTTTAGCTTTTGGGGATTTGAAAAGTAGAGATTATCGAAGTCTAGAGGGGTATTGAAGTCTATATAGTTCCAACTTTCTTCTTTGACTTGTGGGTACCTTTCCTTCCAATATGGTGTTTCTAAAAACCTCTTTATATCTTGAGGCTTATTTCCAAAGGTAAAATCTAAGAGCTCTCCAAATATCCACTCACTTGCATCTCTTTCTACCTTCCAAATTGTCTCTCGCATGGTAGAGAAATACCACTCTTTTTTAGGTTCTACCCTAGTCCAATCAACTTCTAGAGTTTTTCCATCCATTAAATTGTTTGTAACTGTTCCTATAGCTTTGATTGCCATAGTTGATACATAGTTGTTATTTGCATAAAAGGGTAGGTTGTTTTTCCTAGTATAGGAGGATTTTATAGCTACTTTATCTCCTACTTTTATTGAATTAATAGTTGACTGTAGTTTATCCTCATGGCCACTTTCCCAAATACCTTTTTCTATAAATTCTGATGTACAATCCTTACTGCCAATTGTAGATCCTAAAAACCAAGCTTTATCAACACTCATCCATCTCTCACCTCATCTTATAATAATTAGTTATAAATAGACCTGGCAAAATTGCACAGGTCTAGCTATCCTTTAAATTAAAATGGTAGTTCTTGGGACTCTTTATACACATAGGACATTATATCTACTATATAATTCTTATAGGCCTTGGCATTGGTTTCTATGTGTATATTAGGAGGTAGTGCCTCCTTTAATAATATGTCCATTCCCCCTTCTGCATATTCTTGTAGAACTTTTTTATATTCTGCAAACCTCTCCTTGTTCATTAAGTCCTCAATGTCTATCCTTAAATCCTTATCTTCTAATAATATGGTATAAATAATTGTCTTTTGCTCATCGGATGATAGATAGTTACTTCTAAACTCCCTACCAGTCTTGCCCACTGCTGTCCTCTTACCTTTCTTAAAGCCTATAGAGCAGGCTAGGGTAAATAATTCCGGATAGCTTATCTTAGTGTTTTTACCTATTTCTGTATATATATTTTCATATTTTTCACTTGTATACATTAAAGTTTGTGATGATAAAAAATCCATTTTCTTCCTCCCAACTATTCTTCTATTTCAACAATCTTAGATTCTTCTTTGTTTATTTTTACTATTTTATAAATCTTGCCTATCCTATTAGTTTTTTGGAATATATCTTTTTCAAAGTCTGAGTATTCAGTATCAGTTAAAAGTGGTATCCACTGTCTAGTAAGCTTAGGCAGATTTTCAATTAAATTTTTTCTGTTTTGTTTGCTGAGTCTAGAAAAGGGTGTATCCATAAATAGTGGATATTCTACCTTACCCTTGTTTTTAGAAGCTATCCTAGCTAGAGATGTGATAAAGGATAATGCTACAACCATTTGCTGACCTTGGGAGATATCTTGAGTTACATTTCTACCCTGGCTATCCTTTATATCCATTTCATACTTATCACTAATTATAATTTGGTCAACTAAAGACATTTTTTCAGAATCTATTAATTCTTTAAAGGATCTTGTAGTTTCTTTTCCAAGTTTCTCTCTAGTTATATCTATATATTTATTATACATAGAACTTAATTTATCATGAAGTTTATTTAACATTTCTAGTCTCTTTATTTCATAATTTAATGATTCATCTTCTTTTAATAGTTTATTATACTCAAGTTCTAGCTTATTTAGTTTTTCTCTAGCTTCCTCTATCTTCTTTTCTAGACCATAAATATTTCTCTCATCTCTATCTTTGTGGGAAAACAGCTCCCTATGCCTATTTTCTTTATTTTTTAGATTTTCCTCATTTTTACTTTCACCAGAAATCTTTTCATCTATCTTTGAAATCTCTGATTCTATAAATTCTTTTTCACTTTCAAATTCTTGGATTTCTTTTAATATACTTCCTATTTTTTCTATCTTTTCATCTTTGTTTTGTATATTTTTATCTGATTCCCTATATATTATATCCATTAGACCAGTTACTTTAGATGGCCTATAATTTTTCTTCATCTTTTCTAAAAATGCCAGACTTTCTTCATTGTTTTCAACCTCTTGATTACAACAAAGGCAAATACCTCTCTTTAATGTTTCTTCTATAACATGTATAGAGATAACATCATCTTGCTTTAATAGCTCATCTTTTAAATAATTATTCAACTTAATAAAATAATCTCCCAGTATAATTGATGAACCTTGTCTGAAGTGATATTCTTCTAGCATCTTTTTGCTAGTATCTATCTTTTCCTTAATCGACTTTAAACTTATTAAGTGTTTTTCTTTATCATTGAATAAGCCTCTTATATCTTCACTCTTACTTAATTCTAATTCTATTTTCTCTATTTCTTTTTTAGTAGCTTGTAAATTAGCCTCATACTCTCTCTTTTGCTCTAAACTATTTTCTATCTCTCTTTTATGAGAATCTATATTTTTCTCTACATCTTTTAATATGCTATTTGAACTCTTTTGGGTTAATCTTTTTTGCTCCTTATTTTTTAGGTTCATTATTATTTGACTTGCTTTTTCTAGCTTATCTATTTCCATAAGTTTTATGATTCCATTTTTTACTTCTTTTCTAGATTCCACTCCTGCCCTAGCCAGTGTCTCTATCTTTTCCCCATCAAACAAGAAGAATTCTTTAATATTCTCATCTAGCATCTTGTTTATAGCAGCTTGTATATCTTCCCTATCCCCTATATAGTCCTTGTGATATTCACCACTTAGGTCTATAAAATCAAGGGCCAGCTCATCATTTTGATCTTCTAGATATTTACCATTATTGTTGATAGCTTTTAAACTTCTACTTATTATATATTCACCCTTATTGTGGCTAACAAATATTTTAACCCTAGCCTTAACTAAATCATTGTCGCTTAAGGCCTTTAAATTGACTAAATGTATATTTCTGGAAGAGCTATCTTGGGCTAAAATTCTATCTCCATAGAGTCCAAATAATAAGGCTCTGTATATACCTGTTTTACCAGCATTGTTTTCACCTAGAACCAGGGTAATATTTTTTTCTCCATTAGAAAATTCAATTTTATGCTTACCACTATACTGTCTGAAGTTTTCCATTTCAATTTTATTTAATTGCATCTTCTACACTCCTAATCTCTCATCGATTTTCTCCAAAGTTTTTTCCTCTAGAGTAGACATATTAAGATATTGATTGTTGTCTAGCTCCTTAAAGATATACTCAACTATATCTTTTTCTATGTCATCAAGTTTTTCTATTTCTTCTTGTAGCAATTCATTGATATCCATATTCTCACCTCTCCTGATTTTCTTTATATACTTCCCAAGGCAGTTTGTCCATTAAATATTCTAAATTGTGTTCTCTTAGTAGATCTTCTACTTCTTCTCTGCAGCTATTGCTATTTATTGCATTGCTAGCAAATTCAGCAAATCTTGGCAGTTCTGACTTTGCTATACTTTCCATTATAGCAAAATCTCTCGTATCTGGCAGTACAATAAAATCATATATATTTGCAATTGTCTTGTCCTTATGTCTTCTTAGAATTCTGCCTCTTCTTTGCACAAATTCTCTAGGATTTGATGTACTGGATAAAAAGTAGGCATCTTTAACACTTGGAATATCTACTCCTTCGTCTAAGCATTTTATAGCAGTTAGAACCTGTATATGGCCCTTAGTAAAATCATCTAATATCTTAACTCGCTCTGCTTTAGGTACAGTATAGTTAAACTTTCTTACTCTGCCACCTATACTTCCTACAAATTTAGTAACTTCTTCTAGACTTTGTGGACTACAATATATCAAGGTGTTATCTAAATCTTTTAAATCCAATTCTTTTATTTTTTCCATCAAAGATACTTGCTTATAGAAGGCATTATCTATAATCTTTTTTCTTTTTAATGTGGTCATTAAATACTTTTGTGTATTTGTCTCCTTATTATTGATCATTATAGACATGATTCTAGACAATCTTTTATATTCTTCTATTTCTTCATCTAGTAGGTCTATTATTATAGGATTATATCTATAGGGAGAAAGAAAGCCATTTTCTATAGCCCTTCTTAGACTATATTCATACACTGTCTTCTCAAAAAAATTATAGATCTTATCAGTCCCTATATCATCCCACCATCTAGAGGGAGTTGCAGAAAGTCCCAATCTTGCATCTGTCTTATCATATATACTTGTATCAATATTTTCTGTACCAAAGTAATGACATTCATCTGCAATTAAAAACAAGTTTTTATTGACTCTTGTGATTAAACTTTTAAATCTTTCCACCTGACTTGTTTGATAGCTAGCTATTATAGTAAGATCATCATTAAAGTTTAATTCATAATCCATAATCTTTTTATTGAGTTTAAAATCCCACCTATAATTGTTGCTACTACATTCTATTATATTCTCTATACCTAAACTTAAACATTCTTCTTTCCATTGATCTATCAAGTGTATAAAGGGTACTAGGATTATTCTACAGATTTTACCCTTGTCTTTTTTATATGATTTTGTTGCAAATAAACTAGTAAAAGTCTTTCCAGTTCCTGTAGCCATTTCAAATATACCCTTCCAGCTATTATCTTTCAAACTATTAATAGCAGCTTTTTGATAGTCTCTTAATTCTATATTCACAATATACTACTCCTTAAGTTTTATATTTCCAATCATATCTACAGATATTAAATCTTCTGATTTTGCATCTATTTGTAATTTTTTATTATAGTCTTCCAGTTCTAATCTATATATTCCCTTTTCTGATAAAAATTCATATACTGGTATTTCATGAAGATTACCCTGGTATTGATTTTTTATTAGGTCATATATCAAATAAGCTATATCATCAAATTCCCTGTCTTCTTTTACTAAGACCAGCCTCTCATATCTATAGTCAGAGTTAAATCTTTCCAATCTCTTATATCCATTTTTTATCAATATAGTGGCTAAGGTAAATTGATTCCAGCCATATTCATTGGATTTATAATTCCTTGTGATTTCTGAAACATATTCTTCAGTTACTATAAAGCCTTTTTCTTTATATATCTTATCAAAAAAGCTTATAATACTATCTTCTATTTCTTTATCTAAACTAAAGTATTTATAATTTAAATACTCTTCCCTGGATATTTGAACATAATGCTTTTCCAGTAAAAATGCTTTTAAATGATAGGCAATCTGATCTTCTGACATATTAAACTCATTCAATATCTCTATAATCTGATATCTATATACCTTAACTGGATATCTACTAGAAATAACATCTCTAACATTTTTTATATCTTGATTTTCATAATACATAAATACATTATGTCCCCTTATATTTTCATCAAGTGCTTTCATTATATGTGCTATATCTATGGCATTATTTATATTGTTTCTTTTTAAAAAACTATTCATAGTTTCATCAAATCTAAATCTCAAATAAACTCTATTGGTTGTTGTATAACCTAATTTCATATCATCTTCTAGGATTTCAATAAATCTAGCTTTTTCATCTTCCTTAAATAAGGAATCTAATATAGCCACTTTTTGTGATCCGACTTTAATAAGTTTTTCACTTGTTGAAATTACCATATCAATCCTATAGTTTTCCCATTTAGTAGTCTGCTTAATTGTTTCAAAATCTAAGACTCCATTATTTTTTAAAAGCATAGCATATAGGTATTCTGCATTTGTAATATCAGGGGCACCTTTTTTACCAATCCTTAAACTATTTCCTGTACTGGTTTCATAAAACTCCGAATAATAATATTTTATCATTGAATACACATGATGTTTACTGATTATATTGTTATTTGGAAATTCAGTATTTAACTTATCAAATATTTTTTCTGCATATACATAGCTTTGATCCAAAAGTGCCTTGTCAGTTAAAATTTTGATTTGCTTTATTATTTTAGAGCTTATATTAATATGGTCTAAATGTAAATAGGTCTTAGGACCCACTAGCATAATATCTGGAATCCTACTTGTTGTAGCATCCCAGTTCCTCACACTATTTTCAATTTTATAATCAAAAATATCAAGAAAATATTTTTTTAATAAATTAGCTCCTTTTTCATTTAAAGTTAAAGCTGTCTTATGGACATATTTATATATTATCTCTAACATTTTCTGATTTGATTTTTTCCCCTTAAAAAAGTATGTTCCCATAACAGTTACACCTTTTTCTTCTAACAATTTAAGACCTTCTTCATAATTCAAATCAATTAAAATATTAGAAAGGGACTTTATTGTCTCTGCTAGCTCCTCTTCTACATCTCCATAACTTGGCATCTGACTCGTTATTTCTTCTACCTTGTCTACCATATCTAGATGTTCTTTTAGATAAACTCTTTCTAGGAGTTTATAATAGTATAGATTATCTATATAGGCATTGGTGATCATACCTAAAATAAAAAAGTTTTCTTCTTCTAATAGATCCCTTAGATTATTTAAATAAAAATAATCATTATTATTAAAGTTCAGCCTTAAAGATTTTAAGAAATTATTTTTTCTCAAGGAAAGATTATACTTTTTAATAATTTTTTTCTATTTGCCTTATTCTTTCCCTAGTAAGGTCAAATTCTTGGCCTACCTCTTCCAATGTCCTACCTAAAATAACTCTTTTATATAATATTGATTTATCTCTTTGAGAAAGATTGTTTTGCTTTGCCTTGTCTATTATATGGTTAAGATCATAAATTTCTTTTAAATCTAAGGATAGCTTGTTTAAAAAGGATATAAAATCTAATTCCTCTATATTTTTATATTCTAGATTTTGGAAATAGCTTACATTCCTATTTGAAATCTCCTCTGAGAAATAAAGTTCATTATCATATAAGATAGTAATTATATCACTTATTCTATAATCCTTTACTAGGGCAAATAAAGGCTCTTCCAAGTGAAATCTTCCATTTTCTAACATCTCATAACTTGATTCAATTGACTTTATTTCCTTTACAATTATAGCTTTAATATCCTTTATTTTTTTAATCCCTACATTTGCCACTTGTCTTAAAGAAGATATATCATAGTCTATTAAGTCATAGATAGTTAATATATTCTCCTTATAAAGAAAATGCTTTAGATCCTTATCTGTATTTGTATCAGCAGGTATTAGATTTTGTAATTGTCTGCTTTTAAACATTCTTTCTATATTTCCATTTTTATTTACAGATCTCTTTAAATATAGACTTATATCAGCTTGACCAATGTTTTCAATAGAAAGATCTATTTCACCATCTATATCTTTTATTGCTTCTACTATAGTTTCTTTAAATTCATCTATCCTCTTTACTCCTACTCCTCTGAGACTTTCTAATCTTGAAATATCGTAATCAATTAATTTATCCAGTGTCTTTATATTATCCTTTATAAGTTTTCTTTTAATATTGTTTTCAGCACTCATTCTATTAGGAAGAATAGCTCTTAGGTCTATTTTCTTCATTTGATCATAGATAAGCGGATCTTCCCTTATAATATCCTTGAGAAAATTATTTAATTCAGAATTATAATCATGTCTTTCTAATTCTACAACTTCCCCTTTTCTTCTTTCAACTTCCTTTGGATCTATACTTTCAGATGTGCTAGGTGCTTGAGGCTTGATTTTATGGTCTTCTTGCTCAATTATAATATTAATATCCTTATGGATAGCTTTAACAGCTTTTAATATATTTATTTTGAATTCATATCTAGCCCTTGGATTAATTCCTTTGATATCTAAGAGATCATCAACATTATGGTTCATTAACTCTTCAATAGTTCTTATACGTTCTCTTCTTAACTTGGTCCTAATGTTGATTTCAGTAGAGCTATCTTTAGGAAGGATTGTAATTAATCTTAGGTTTTTTATTTCATCTTTATAAGCTTGGTATTTTTCTAATACTTCCTCCAAAAACTCATTAAAATCTAAATGATTATTGTATCTAAGATCGTCTATGGGCTCTTTTGTTTTTCTACCATAAATAGCCTCTATTTCTTCTTCTTTTAATATTTCATAGCCATACCTTAAAAATTCATGCTTTATTAAGTCATAGTTAAAATCTTTTGTTATATTTTCAAAGCCATGTATTGGTATTAAGTTAAAATAAAAATCACTTTTTACTAGATCCCTATAGTCAAAATAATTAAATATATTTTTATTTATCTTAGATATCTTTCCTTCATCTTTCCCAGTGTATATAAGCTCTATTTTTCATTACAGAAAAGTTTACTCCATATCGGTTAAGTTGGTTTTTAAGTTC
>CAZBAK010000052.1:0-11132 GCA_964489715.1 uncultured Tissierella sp.
GTTTCAACTCTTGTATCTCCTTGAAGTCTTTCCATATTGAGGCCCATATCCTTTATTTGCTTTTCTACTTCCTTGCCAATTACCTTTTCTCCACCAAGAATATAAACTTTCTCAACTCCAAGCCTTGTCAACTCTTCCTTTACCTTTCCTAGATCATTTTTCTTTGTTATTAAAAGTGGTGCTTCATTATTGTCAGCAAGAAGAGTTCCTGTCAATGCATCTATTTGTCCATCATATCCTGCTAAAACTGCTATCTTAGCTTTCTTATAGGCCTTCTTACTGATCTCAATAGCTGTTTCAACCCTATTGTCTCCAAATAGTCTTACTAGATTTGCATCTGCTGCTGGTGCCTTGCCTGTAGTTATTCTACCTTCTATAGTTGGATTAATTTCTCCTTCTTCCTTGAGATAATCAACTAATACATCTGAAAGTAAGGCTCCCTCTGCTATTATCTTCTTTCCCTTAAACATATTATAGCCATCTCCACCTATGGCCATAAAGTCATTGGTTACCAGTGAATAATTAGCATCTTTATCTAAAGCTTTTCCATCTATAGTTACTTCAAATACTTTTTTACCAACTGGTCTATCTGGATCAAATTTATATTTCATTCCAGCAACATGTGGAAACTTTCCTGCTTCTGCTGGATATTCATCTACACCATGTTCTAAAGCTAGCAATATATCTGCTCCCGTAACTTCTATAGTTGATAAGAAGTTAGTAAATGGGAAGGAAGTCATAGCCTGCCCTAAAGTTATATCTCCTGCTGGTATTGAAGCTCTTATACCTCCACCATTTGCAATGGCTACATCTGCTTTTGCAGCCCTTAGCATAGCATCTGTAATTACATTACCAAGAGTTGACTCTCTTGTTCTCACTACTTCCCTTTCACCAACTAGATCAACCTTGGTCTTTCCTATTACTTCTTTTTTAAGTTCAGCATTTACTTCTTTTATTTCTTCTATTTTTGCCTTAACAACTGGATCTTCCTCTAGATCCGCAGCTTGCTCTACTGTAAATAGTGATGCCTTTTTCTCTTTAAGCTTTTTATCTTCAAATTTAAGCTCTATTATTCCTATATTATTCACATAAGAACCTGCTTGAGCTATCAATGTATTTCCAACCATCTTGCCATCTAGAAGTTCAGTATGACTATGTCCATCAACTAATATGTCTATTCCTTCTACTCCCCTAGCTATATCTTCAGTAGTTACTTCAGTCTCTTCATCTACACCTACGTGAACCAGACCTACTATTAGATCTACATTCTCCTTCTTCAACTCTACTACCATGTCTCTTGAAGTTTGCATATAGTCTGCAAATTCTATTCCCTCAGTGTTATCTGGATGAGACTTGTATTTGGTTTCCTCTGTAGTTATACCAAATATACCCACCTTCAATCCATTGTCCATGGTAAATACCTGATAGCCTTCAAAGTCACTCTTTCCATCTTCTTTTATAATATTTCCAGCTATTATTGGAAAATCTGCCATCTCTTTTAACTCTAAAAGCCTTGCATAACCATAGTTAAAGTCATGATTTCCTGGAACCATAGCGTCGAAACCCACTAAATTCATAAGGTCTATCATAGCCTTTCCTTGACTAAGGTTAATGTCCACTGTTCCATGAAGGGTATCCCCTGCATTTAATAGGAGCACATTAGGATCCTCTGTCTTTAGACTATCAAGCTTTGTCTTTAGCTTTGCATAACCTATAGAAGGTTCCCTAGCCTCTGCATCTTGATACTCCACCCTACCGTGCACATCGTTAACATGTAGAATAGTTAAGGTCTCTATGCCTTCAGCAAATACATCCTCAGGTGCAAAGCCTAAAACTATACCTAAAACTAGTACTAAGGATAAAAATACACTTAAAACTTTTTTGTTCTTAAACATACTGTTTCTAAACATAAGTCCTCCTCCTTTTTTTTCCTAGAAATTTCGGTCACCTAAATTATATCAAGCTATGATAACGTTTTCAAGATGTATTTGTTTTTAATCTACTAAACTAATCTCAAGCCCAAACTCTCCCCATATCTATAGGCCTCCCTATATTCTTTAGGATCTAGGACCTTTTTACTATCCTCTAGTCCACCAGGCAGCATAAGATGTCTGATCATTAGGCCCCTATAGGCTATGTTCTTAGAATTTGTCCTCTAGTCGCTTCAACTCTTTTCTCCAATTCTCCACTCTTTAGCAAATTTAAATATCCTGCTCTAAAAGTCATCTCTTTCACTCCTTCCATATTCTATTTACAAGAAACTCTTATATAACTATAGGATCTACTAGCTTTTGCAGTAGGGCTATTACACTATAGGCTGCCAATTGGCTGGATCTAGGATTATCTCTTGAAGGTAGAGACTCAATATCTATTTCTACCTTTATATTTTCTCCCCTTAAACTTATCTTGTGCTTATTGCCCTTCTTCCCTGGCAGGCTATGGATAGATACCTGGGTTTCATCTACTCCGCTAGTAGCCAAGGCAGTTGCCACAGCTACATTTACATTATTGGGGAAATTCTTTATAGCTTCTCTGGCAGAACCCCTAAAGACCTCTTCCTCTTCTTCTCTAGAGAGTTGTCTTCCCTGTAAATATGGAGCTCCATCTAGAGACTGGGGAGATTTTTCACTTTCTATACTTACCTCTGCATCCCCCATGAGCATGGCTCCAGCTAAGACATCAAAGCCTCCCACTGCTCCAGAAGGAATATGTACCCGGCTATTGTTTTCCAAGGCTGCCCTTTTAGCCTTCCTATAAAAGTTTTCATCTGCAAATACACCTAGGGAAAGGGGTATTAGGCTTATTCCCTTTTCTAGGATCTTGATCCCCATCTCCCTTACTACACTAGGACATGCAGCCTCCACTATATAGTCTGGAGAATCTTCTATAACTTCATCTAAAGTGGAATAGACCTTGCCTTGGAATCTATTGGCCAGCTCCTTAGTTTTTTCTCTGTTGCGACCTAGGATTCCCAATATTTCATACTTGTCACTCATTTCCTTGGCCACATGTTTTCCTATAATGCTGCCTAAGGATCCACTACCTATTATTACTAGCTTATATTTTTTAATGTTACCACTCCTTAAAATGGATAATTAGTTTTCTTCTCTCTCCATTATATCATTTAAAAGCATATATAAAAATCCAGCCAGATCCTATAGCTATAAGTTAGATTTATTTTTCTATTTAAGGGTATCAACTTATATAAATCTATTGGATAAGGAGGACAAGATGAACAGTCTAAGAATTGATAAATCTTCAAAGATAATTGGTAGGGTAAGGCTGGGAGATGGGAGCTACATAGCCCAGGGTACTATTATCAGGTCCCTGGATGATTCTGTAAGCATAGGAAATTCATCCTGGGTCCTGGAAAACTCTGTAGTTATAGGCACCCAAAAGAATCCTGTAAGGGTTGGCAGCAAGACAGTCTTTGGACACAAGTGTCTTGTCATAGGCTCTGAAATTGGTGACCTATGTGAAATAGGAAATAACACTATCTTTCTAGCTGGCTCTAAGATTGGGGACATGTGTATCTTTGGTGAAGGGACCATAGTTCCAGAAAACATGGTAATCCCAGCTCAATCAGTAATAGTCGGTAGGCCAGCCAGGATTATAAGAAGCTTGACCCAGGAAGATAAGGCCATGATAGAGAGAATGAGAGGGCAGGATATAAGCCTCCAAGAATTTGTAGAAAATATAGTAGAAGGAAAGAAGGGAGCTAGTGCTATGGATAATTTATATGAATTTGAGGGAAAGTTTCCCCAGGTCTCGGAGACTGCCTACATAGATAGTTTAGCAGAAATCACAGGAGATGTAGAAATAGGTGAAGACTCCTATATAGCTTCTGGAGTTAGGATAATTGGAAACTCCCATGGTCCTATAAAAATAGGAAGGAATGTTAGGATCCTAGAGAACTCAGTTCTCCACCTCTTGCCTGACAATCAACTGATTATCCATGACAATGTCAGCATTGGACCTAATTCCATGATACACGGAACAAATATAGCTAATGACTGCGTTATAGAAGCTGGCTCCATCCTATGCGACTATAGCAGTATAGGAGAAAACAGCCTGGTTAAGGCTGGAAGCCTAGTCAAGCAAAGGGATAACTTTCCAGCCAACAGTATCATAGAAGGATTTCCTGGAAAGGCAGTAGGAGAAAATAAGGAAAAAATGAAGAGTCCTGATTGGGCAGCCAGATAAAATCTTCATAAAAATAGATAAGATGATAATCATCTTATCTATTTTTTATCTTATCTAGTCCTAATCAAAGGATATATCTTCCCCTTTAGCCAAGTGCTTGCCTGCCCTGTATCCAAATACCATGCCAGAACCTAGTGTAGCTCCAGCTCCCCAGTAGGCTCCCTTGCCTGGTGAAGCTATACAGTTTCCTGCTCCATATAAACCTCTGACAGGCTGGCCATCATATCTTATAAGTTGTGCATCCTTATTTATCATTGGTCCACCATTGGTATCTAGAGTTCCTGATGCCAATATAAAGGCATAGTATGGACCTTCTTCACTAAGTGGATAGATAGCTACATTTTTACTATCCTTTGGTGGCCACTCTATACCAGTTGGATTTGTTGGTGGAAAGGTAAAGAACTCCTTGTCATAGTCTGCACATCCCCTGTGGAAGTCCTCATCTAGACCATTTTTCGCAAATCTATTAAATCTTTGGAAGGTATCCTTTAGATTTTCCTTAAAGCTTTCATCCAGCTGAAAATTTGCCGTACTCTTCTTAAGCTTTTCCAATCTCTTTTCAATATTTAAAGATAGCTCATCTAAGTCTTTTCCTACTATTACATAAGGCATTTCTTCTGGCTCCCCTAGGACCAAAGGTATCATACCCTGCCAGTTAAGAGCATTTCTCTTATCCATAATCATAAAGAGCAGCTTGTTTGTCCATTCACCCTTAACTTCATCCCAGACAAAGTGACTCTTTGCCCTGTCATTATAGTTTCTCTTTTCATTCATAACTCTCTTTCCATACTTATTGACCTGGAAGTTACTGTCTCCAGTTATATAGAATATACTATTTACTCCACCAGGATTGTCTAAGTGCTGCTCAAAAAGACTTTGATTTCTATAGGCATTTTGCATATTCCCTAGTTTAAGGCCAATTTCCTCAGCCATATTTACTAGATCTCCTTCATTGTTAGGAGAAGCACATCCACCATACTGTGGACCATACTGAAATCTTCTCACCAGATCCTTATTGTGGGAGAATCCTCCTGTGGCAAAGACCACACCTTTTCTAGCTAGAAAGTCTCTCTTTCCTTCCTTTGAAACCACCCTAACTCCCATGGCTTCACCCTTGCTATTTAATATGATATTTGTAACCCTATGTTCCAATCTTACATCTACACCATTCTTCTTTGCCCAAGTGTGCAAGAGCTGGACATAGTCAAAGCCAGTGACCTTGGCCCCCTTTTCTGTCTTAGGCCTAAGGGTTCTTCCTCTTATGCCCTTATTTTCCTCATAGGTATCCATATAGTCTAGCTGAGGCTTTTCCTTCCAGTTATAGTCCATTTCGCTTTCTAAAACATTTAAGCCTTCTAAAAATCCTATGGCCTCTGCAGCTGTATCATAATAGGTCTCTATAAGTTCTAAGGCGTCCTTTTCCAGTCCATAGTTTTCCTTTTCTCCATCATATAGATCAGGAAAAGAATATCTTGCCATATATTTTATTCCATACTCCCTGCTATCTTCTATACCGGCCTTTTCCTGCTCCTTATTATTTGGTATCCAATACCTTCCTCCTGAACGGGCTGATGTTCCACCTTCAACCTCCACCTGAACCTACAACTATAAGGTCTGTTTCTATTCTTTCTAATTCCTTTAAGTCCACGTCCTCTTCTTTTTCTCTCTTCATAAGTACAAACTCTTCCTTGCTGGAAGCACATACAGGACACTTATCAGGAGGACTCTCCCCCTTGTGTATGTGTTCACAAACCATGCAACGCCACTTTTTCATAATATATCTCTCCTTAAATTTTATATAGGACTATCTTTACTTTAAGCTATATAGCCTATATACCCATTAGGACTTTATTTATTAGATAAGGGACCTAAAAGTTCCCAATCTTAAAAGAGCTAGACAATTTTAAATTTGCCTAGCTCTTTCGATTAGATATTCTTTTTAAAGTATTCTACACTTTCTACCAGGGCATTTGAAGTCTGATAAACACTTTCTTCTGCCTTTCCGCTTACTCCTTCTAGTTCAAAGCTTATATCCCTTACCCTAGTGGAGATATTGTTTACATTTAGCAAGATAGAATTTATTTTTGGACTAAGTAGGCCTAGGGTGATTTCTGCTTCCTTTGTTATTTCTCCCACATTATAGGTGATATCAGGTATGTGTTTTATAGTAGTATTTATGGATTCAGCATTGTCCTCCAGAACTTCATTGACCTCCTCTCCTATATCCTTTAGGGTTTTTAATACAAATACTAGGACTACAACCACTGCCACTAAAACTAAAAATAATAGAAGAGCAAAAAGATGGTTTACAGTTAAATTTAATTTCATTTTCCTACCTCTTTTCTTTTGTTTTCTTATTTTCTAATAGTCTTCCAACTTCTCTTAAGGGTCTTTGATGTTTCCTCTAGATTGTCCTTAATAGAATTTATATTATCCTTGGTTTCCTCAGAATTCTTCTTGATATTTTCCCCTAGATAGCCTGCATTTTCCTGTAAATCTTCAAGATCTTCCTTCATAGCTTCTATGTTTTTATTGGCCTTGTCCATATTCTTTTTAGCCATATCCATATTTCTTCTTATGGCTACCTTAGACATCATAGGAGGAGCTTGCTTTTTCTCAATTGCTTGATCTTCTCTATCCATTTCCTCCTCTAGATCTAACTTTATCTTTTCATGGATTTCAAAGACTTCTCCCTCTTCTTCTAGTTCTTGCTCCCCAGCATAGTCCAATTCCAAATGGCTACCTAAAGTCTCCTCTTGAACTATTATAAGAGTTTCCTCTAATTCTATAGCTTCCTCTTCCTCTTCTTTAGCCAAAGTAGATCTTAAGTTTTCCACTAGTTCCTTGGACTTTCTCCTTATGTCCTCTCTTGTTCTTTCACCCTTCTTTGGGGCCAGCAATATACCCATGGCGCTACCTAGAGCTGTACCTAGAGCCACTCCCAGTGTCGCATCTCTTGCTATATCTTTTTTACTTCTGCCAATTACCATTCTCTTAACTTTTTCCACCAATCCAATCCCTCCTTAGCTTTTAAGCACTTGATCTTTAAGGAAAACATATGACATTCCTATCTATGGATTTTTTATTATAAATTTGTTTATTTTAAAAACTCTTTAAACTTATATTATATTTTACCCATAAAGAGGATTAGAAAACATAATTTACTCTTTATATATGATATAAAAAATACCCCTAATAGGGGTATTTTTATTAATATATACTTATATGCCTAGGCCTTCAAAACCATAACCATAGGCTTCAAAGAATTTTCCCATTTCACTTTCAAAGAAATAAAACTCCTTGGAACTAAGATTAGGACTAGGTCCAAAAAAACTTGCATGGCTAACGCTACTATCTTTATTAAAGTAAACTATCAAAAGATTTCCATATTTATCTTCTCCTAACATATAAGAAGCTGATTTATCTTTTCTAGTATCTGGATGAGCCATAATAACCTCTTGGATAGATACCCCTCCAGAATCTTTTTTATTATACTTATATTCATGTCTCTTTTCCTTGAGATCTTTCTTAGTTAAAACTGCTCCCTTGGGAAGATGTTTTGGAAGAACATTAAAGTTACTATGAGGCTTTGGTATAGGATTTGGCCTAGGATCTTTCTTGCCCCTTACAGCCCAATCTGTCAAGCGATAAACATTTACATTTAATACAGATCTTCCTCCTAAGAAATAGACCTTACTAGGCTTAGCTGCTATATAATCAGCCACATTATCAAATAGCATATTCTGCCTTGTAAGCAGCATGGGAGCATTTTCCATAGCTGCATAATATCCCCCTATTAGGGCATCAGTATTATTCCAACCATTGGCTAAAAAAGCAACTTTAGGATTTTTAAAATATCTATCTGCTATGGAGAGTGCTGTCTCTATACGATCCTTACCATAGACCCTCTCTACATTGCCTACATAGGACTCTAGATCCTTGACAGCTTTTTGACTTATAGCAGTTTCTCCTCCAACAACAGTTACCTTTTCCACAGCCTTCTCCTTTAAAAAGTCTTCAACTTGCTTTGGAATACTATCCTTATTAGCTATAAGTACAGGTATACCATCTCTTGCAGAAACCGGTCCTATGGCTAGAGCGTCCACTAGAGAATTGTATTCAACTAAAAATACTTCCTTTAACTCCTTGTCCCCATAGTAGTCTCTTGCTATCTCCAGGGCAGTTTCTATTCTGGAACCTCCCTTTATTCTTCTAGTCTTAAACTTCTCACCTTCTAACTCTTCTTGAATATTTTTAGAAAGAGAATTTTCCCCACCTATTAGAATGATCTCCTTGGGGTCCAGTCTCTTTATCTCATCCATAAGATTCTTACTTATCTTGTTTTTATTGGCAATAAGTAGAGGCACCTTCATTTCCCCTGCCATAAAGCTAGCACTTAAGGCATCTGCGGCACCATCATAGCCTGCCAGTAGTAGAGTGTCCAAGTTATCCTCGTAAAAGTATGCCATCTTGCTTACTTCAATAGATGTTTCCACTCGGTTCTTTCCCTCAAAAGACGAAACTCTTGCCATATAATCAGGCAGATCATCTTTTTCAGCTAGGGCTCCAGCTCCTAAGAAGCTTGTTAAGAATATGGTAAAGATTAAAAATTTACTTAGCTTTTTCATAGATATTCCTCCATTCAAATGTAAAAAGATCTCACAAAGCAGACTAAGCCTGTGAGATCTTTATTTTCTTTAGGCTATTGAATTCTTCCATAACCATATTTAGAATTTTTCTCAGTTATAACATATTCACCGGCACCATAGACCGTATAAACATCTGTATATGACTCCTTAATAAAGTAGTGGGCTGATGACATATTCTCATCTCCTGAGATCTTTCTGTTTTCTTTATCTATTAGAAAGGTCTTATCTCCCTTTCTAACCACAGCTACTCCATCATTAAAGAATGAAGCATTGTCATATTGGGCTTTTATTACTTCCTTATTGTTAGCATCTATATAGCCATATTTACCAGCCTTACTAAAGGCTGCTAAACCTTCCCAAAAGCTTCCAAGCTTATCATATTCAAAAGGTATAACCACTTCTCCCTCTTTATTTACAGCTCCCCACTTGCCATTGGCATCTTTTAATGTGGCTAGGGATTCATCATCAAATACTCTAGATTCAGTATATAGTCCACGAACGTAGAAATCATAGAATTTCATGCCCTTCCATCTATTTCCCTTCTTATCTATAAATGTCCAATACTCTTCTTCTCCCTGGGAGCCAGCTAGCTTTACTGGTGCCAATCCCTGATTAAATGGACGAGCATCTATAAAGTCTGGATCTTCAAATAAAAGTTTTCCTGTCTTCATATCCAGATAATTATAGGGATATACAGTCCAAGTATCTTCAGTAGGAAGATTCATAGTCCAATGATCTGAATCTGGATATACATAATATACACCATTTTTATCAAATAAGAAATCTTGAGGTGAATCTACAGGCACACTTAACAAACCATTATAATAAGTTATATCATTTCTTGTGGATGATTTATGGAATATATAGGCGTTTGTAAATTCTTTCTCACCATAATAACTATCAGGTCCATACTTAAGAGGTGTATATTTATTATTCTTATCTATAATTCCAAGCTTTACATAGGCCCAATCATCACGATCCTTTGGATCAACTAATTTAGCCACTAGAGCCTTACCTTCGCTAAAACTATAGGCAGCGTCATATTGAAAACCTATAACTGTCTTTCCCTCTGTGTCTATATATCCCCATTTACCATTCTTTTTAACAGCTGCTAGACCTTCAGAAAAAGTTCTTGCCCCATCAAATTGTGGGGGAATAACTCTAGCTTGATATACTGGTTTCTTCCCAAGTTTTCCTCCTAGGGACCAGTCTGTCAAGTCATAGACATAGTCATTTACAACAGCTGTTCCACCTAGGATATAGGCTCTATCCAAGCCCTTAGCTAGATAGTCTGAAATCTCATCCTTAAGATTTTTTCCATTGGAAAGCAGTATTGGAGCATCTTCCATAGCAGCAAAGTATCCACCTATTAAGGCATCTGCATTTCTCCAACCATTGGCCACAAAGGCCTTCTTAGGATTTTCAAAGTATTTTTGGGCTATATTTAAGGCAGTTTCTATTCTGTCATTTCCATAAACTCTGCCTACCTGGCCTACAACTTTCTCTAATTCCTTCTTTCCCTTGGCACTCACCGTACCTTCTCCACCTATTATAGTGGCTTTTTCTATTCCCTTCTTTTCCAGGTAATCTTTTACTTCTTCTGGCACAAAATCGTCTCTCATTAAGAATACTGGTATACCTGTTCCTGCTGCAACAGGTCCTATAGCTAAAGCATCTACTAGAGAATTATATTCTACTACAAATACTTCCTTTAACTCCTTGTCCTTATAATAGTCTTCCACTATCTCTAGGGCAGTTTCTATTCTGGAATTTCCCTTTATTCTCCTAGTATTATACTTATTTTTCTTTAGCTCAGCTTCAATTTCTGGAGCTATAGCCTTATTACCACCTAGTAATATTATTTCCTTAGGATTTAATCTCTTTATCTCCTTTAAAAGACTATCACTTAGCTTTTTACTGTCAGCTATTAAAAGAGGTGCCTCTATTTGCCCTGCCATAAATGTAGCTGCTAGAGCATCCGCATCTCCATTGTAGCCTGCAAGAAGTAGACTATCCACTTGGCCACTATAGGCCTTTTTACTTACATCAATAGCAGTCTCCACCCTATTTTTACCGTGAAGTCTGATCGTGTCTTCATTCCCATCAGCTATGGCTATTCCTGATACTAGCATAAGCATAACAAGAGTAAGAAGTAAAAGCTTACTTAATTTTTTCAAAAAATCACTCCTTATATTTTTTATAGTATTATTGCTCCCTCTTTATATCGGTGAATACCCATCCATAGTTAAACGAATAAGGAGAAAATCTATATTAAGTTTT